>JANMKA010000045.1:0-5569 GCA_031371765.1 Blastocatellia bacterium | reverse complement strand
TTGCAGACCAATGTCCATTAGCCCGGCGCCTGAAAAGTAGCTGTTAGTGAGTATCGGGAACATCAGGCGTCACAAATGAAGCTGGTTTCGAATTTGGGAAGATTTCACTCGCGAAGAGGTTACCCAGGCATACCTTCCCACGCCAAGGCGATTAGGCAATGAACTGGCTGAATTTGTAGAAAGCGCTCTTGCATTCGTCTGGATTTTTTCTCGCGTTCAGAAGGATGACTCCGCTACACTGCCGCCATGCCCAAGGCACCTGCGGTCCGATGGACTCGTGAACACGCCCTCATAGCCTTAAACCTCTACGGCAAATTGCTGTTCGGCCAGTTTCATCACCACAATCCGTTGATCATGGACGTGGCGTCGAGAATGGGACGTACTCCAAGCAGTTTGGCGATGAAACTCAGTAATCTTGCGTCTCTCGATCCGGTGCAGAGAGCGCGCGGGATCAAAGGGTTGTCGGGAGCAAGTCAACTCGATCGCGAAATATGGAATGAGTTCCATTCGAATATTAATAGGCTTGGACCAGAGAGCGAGCAACTTCTGCATGACCTGTTCACAACCGATGATAGTCGCGAAGTGGACTTTTTGGAGCGTGACAAAGTTCGACTTGTGTCGTCATTGATACCAACTGCTCCGACTGAGTCGAGAGCATCCGTTAAAGTCCGGCGAGGTCAGCAATTCTTCCGACAGACAGTGCTAAATTCTTATGGAGTAAGGTGCTGCATAAGTGGCATCAACGTGCCGCGTTTGCTTGTTGCTAGCCACATCAAACCTTGGCGAGATTTTCCTGACGAGCGGCTTGACCCACGCAATGGGCTGTGCCTTTCAAGCTTGCATGACGCAGCTTTCGATGCCGGTCTAGTCACGCTCGACTCGAAGCTTCGGCTGCTTTTGAGTAAAGAGCTGAAACGATATTTTCCGCTGCCAATATTGGAACAGAACTTTGTACCTTTTGAAGGATTGGCAATACGCTTGCCCGACAAAGTCGCCGAACCGGCGCCTGAATTTGTTCGTTACCACCGAACAAGAATCTTCAAACGGTAACGGGCATCGCCATTCAACGAGCAAACAGACCCTTTATGCCGCCTGATGTGCGGTGGTGGCTTCACCCCACCGTTAGGCCCCTCTATAAAAGGGGGGGGCTGCGCCCCTTAAAAAAGGGCGTAGCCCCCGATATTAATTTAGGACTGGCCCGGAAGGTCGTAGACCTTTCGCACATCAGACGGCGGAGCCGTGCCAGTCTTGACGCAAACCTGTTCGATTGAATGATGCTATGGACCGACTCTGATTAGTGAAAAGCTGGTAGACCGGCCACGCGTGCTCGATGTCCTTGACTTAGCTAGCCCTTCTTTGCGTGGGCCAGTTCAGCTACGATGAGCGGCAACAGAGTCGACGAAAGGAGATGAAGATGGGGAACGTAAATTACGGACGCTTGATAGCTGGGGCGTTGGTGGCGGCGGTGTTTTATTTCCTCTGCGATGGGTTTATTCATGGCCAGCTGCTGGGGCACTACCACATGGAGGCGATCGCGCGAGCGGGGTACCCGCTTACGGCGGACAATACTTCGTTTATTTACTTCGCGCTTTTCGATTTGGGTAAAGGGCTGGTGGCGATGCTGATCTATGTGGCGGCGCGCGTGCCTTGTAAGCCGGGGCCGAAGACGGCGGTGGTGGCGGGGTTAATCGCGTGGCTGGCGACAGCGGTCTTGCCGTCGATTGAGTGGATGCCGTTTCCTTTCTACGACAAAAGCTTTTGGGTGAAAGTGATGGCGCTGGAACTCGTGCCGATGGTGATTGGCGCGGTGCTCGGGGCGTGGGTGTATCGGGAGCCCGTGAATCGTGAATCGTAAATAGAAAGTAAAAAGCAAACAGCCGGAGCTATCCGCAGATTACGCCGATTACAGAGATTCTGAAAGACAAGTGAACAGTAAACAGTGAACAGTAAACAGAGAACAGTAAACAGAGAACAGTAAACAGCAGACAGGCGCGGATTATTCTAGCTGCTTTGCTGTCTTGTCTTTTTGAATTTGCGTAATCGGCGTAATCTGCGGATTAGGTTTCCGGCCCTGTTAACAGCGACCGGGGCGGCATAATCGGCTACAATCCCGAAAACCAGCACTACCCAGATCCACACGTCAGGAGATAAGCACTCGTATGCCTTCCTTTGGTACCGCACCTGCGAAACCGCGCCGGCTCTTTTTTCAATTCGTTTCTTTCAAGTCAGCTCTACTCCGAACTCCACTTCAGCTAACGCTTTTTCTTACCGTGGCGGTTGGCCTGGCGGCGTTGTTATTAATGACGGTGCCGACTTCTGCGTTCGCGCAGGAGGAGAAGCGCGCCGAGCGCGAGGCGGCGCAGCGCGCGAAAGCGGAAGCCGCGGCCAAGCAACAGGCGTCGCCGGAAGCAAGCCCCGAAGCTTCACCCGGAGCAGCAGGGGCAACGAAGGATGAAAAGAAACCAGGGGAAGAGGACGACAACAAACCAAAAGACCCGATGTCGACAGCCACGTTCAGTGGTTTGAAGTTTCGCTCCATTGGACCAGCCTTCACTTCCGGGCGCGTGATCGGTTTCGCAGTCGATCCGAATAATGCCGCGCGCTACTTCGCGGCGGTGGCATCCGGCGGCGTGTGGAAGACAATCAACAATGGCGCCACCTGGTCGCCGGTGTTCGAGAAAGAAAGTTCTTATTCCATCGGCGCGATCGCGCTCGATCCGAAAAACCCGCTGACCGTTTGGGTAGGCACGGGCGAGAACAACAGTCAGCGCAGCGTCTCGTACGGCAACGGTGTCTATCGTTCCGACGACGGCGGCAAGAGCTGGAAGAACATGGGGCTAAAGACTTCAGAGCACATCGGCCGCATCGCCCTCGATCCGCGCGACTCGGAAACGGTTTATGTTGCGGCGCAGGGACCGTTGTGGGGACCGGGCGGCGATCGCGGACTCTACAAAACAACTGACGGCGGCAAGAGCTGGAAAAAGATTCTTTCGATCAGCGACAACACTGGCGTCACCGAGATTGTTATCGATCAGCAGAATCCTGACACGCTTTATGCAGCGGCTTATCAACGCCGGCGGCACATGTGGACCTTGATTAACGGTGGACCGGAAAGTGCGATTTACAAATCAACCGATGCTGGCGCGACCTGGAACAAGCTGAAAGCCGGCTTGCCAACGACCGACATGGGACGTGTGGGTTTGGCGATTTCGCCGGTTGATTCCAATGTAATCTACGCGACGGTGGAAGCGGCGGACAAAAAAGGCGGCATCTTTCGTTCTGCGGATCGCGGCGGCAGTTGGGAACGCCGTAACGAGTTTGACGCGACCGCGATGTACTACGCGCGCATCGTTGCGGATCCAAAAAGCGTAGATCGCCTTTACGTGATGAACGTTTTTTTGATGGTGTCCGACGACGGTGGCAAAACTTTGCGGCGGCTGGGCGAGAAATCCAAGCACGTCGACAACCACGACATCTGGATCGATCCCAACAACAACGATCATTACCTGGTCGGCTGCGATGGCGGCATCTATGAGAGTCACGATCGCGGCGCGAACTGGGAATTCAAACGCAACCTGCCCATCACACAGTTTTACGATGTAACCAGCGACAACGCGACGCCGTTCTACAACGTCTTCGGCGGCGCTCAGGATAATTTTAGTGTCGGTGGCCCAGCGCGCACGCGCAGCGCGTCGGGGATTACCAACGCGGATTGGTTCGTGACGCTCGGCGGCGATGGTTTCCGCACGCAAGTCGATCAGGAAGACCCGAACACAATCTATTCCGAGTTTCAGAACGGCGGCCTGTCGCGGTTTGATAAGCGGACAGGCGAGCGCCTCGCGATTCAGCCGGCGCTTGGGCGCGGCGAAGATCCCTTGCGCTGGAACTGGGATTCGCCTTTCATTCTCAGTCCGCATCTGCACACGCGCATCTATTTCGCCGCCGACAAACTTTTCCGTAGCGACGATCGTGGTGAGAGCTGGACCGTAGTCAGCGGACAACTTTCGCGCGGCTTGGATCGCGACAAGCTGCCGGTGATGGGAAAAATCTGGGGCATGGATGCGGTTGCCAAGAATGCCTCAACGGCGTTCTACGGCAACGCTTCGGCGCTCGCCGAGTCGCCGAAGAAAGATGGTTTGATCTACGTCGGCACCGATGACGGTTTGATTCAGGTGACGGAAGACGGCGGCAAGAATTGGCGCCGGCTGGAAAAGTTTCCCGGCGTGGCCGACATGTCATACGTCAGCCGCATTACCGCTTCGAACACGTCCATCAACACTGTCTACGCCGCGTTCGATAATCATCAGAACGCGGATTTCAAACCGTATCTTTTGAAGAGCACGGACGCGGGCCGCACCTGGACATCGATTGCGAGCAATCTGCCCAGGAATGGACCAGTGTGGGCCATCGCCGAAGATCACGTGAATCCGAATCTGCTGTTTGCGGGCACCGAGTTTGGTATGTACTTCTCGGTTGACGGGGGCCAGAAATGGATTCAACTCAAAGGCGGGCTGCCGACGATCGCCGTGCGCGACATCAATATTCAGAAACGCGAAAACGATCTGGTGCTCGGCACGTTTGGCCGCGGCATTTACATTCTCGATAACTACACGCCGCTGCGTGGGCTGACACCGGAGATGCTGAAGCAGGACGCGCTAAGTTTTCCAGTTGAAGACGCGCTGCTGTACATCCAGTCGCAGCCCCTCGGCGGACGTGGCAAAAGTTTTCAAGGCGAATCTTTTTATACGGCTGAGAATCCGCCGTTCGGCGCGACCTTTACTTACTATTTGAAGGAAGACTTGAAGACGGGTAAGGCAAGGCGTCAGGCGGCTGAGAAGGACGCCGAGAAAAAAGGCGCGGTCGTTGTGCTGCCGAACGCAGCGCAGCTAAGCGCTGAAGAAGAAGAGGAAGCGCCGGCGGTGATCATTACGATCAGCGACGCGGATGGCCAGGTGGTGCGGCGTCTTACTGGACCAGTGACGGCGGGCATGCAACGCGTTTCCTGGGATCTGCGTTATCCACCTGCGTCTTTGCCGCCGCCGCCAAATCCGGAAACAGAAAACCCCTTCGACGATCCGCCGGGTGGTCCCTTAGTGATGCCGGGAAATTACAAGGTTTCGTTTGCCCGGCGCGTTGCCGGAGTGATGACGCCGCTGGCGCAACCGCAGGACTTTCGCATTGTGGTTGAAGGTCAGGAAAACATGACGCCGGCCGATCGCGCGGCGCTGGTTGAGTTTCAACGAAAGGCAGCGAAACTGCAGCGCGCGGTGGCGGGTGCGCTCGACGCTGCGAATGCGCTGAAGCCGAGGTTGGCTTTGATCAAACGCGCGTTGCTTGATACGCCGTCAGCCGGCGACCAGTTGTTGGACCAGGCCGCGGCGCTGGATAAACGCACCAACGACATTCTGCGTTCACTGCGTGGCGACAATGCTCTGCGCGCGCGCAACATGAATACGCCGCCGTCGATCGCGGACCGAGTGGGCGACATCGTTGGCTCGCAACGCACGTCAACGGCGCGGCCGACACAGACGCAAATCAATCAATACAACGCGGCGGCGCAGGAGTTTGA
>JANMKA010000033.1:0-42640 GCA_031371765.1 Blastocatellia bacterium | reverse complement strand
CCAGCGCGCCGCGGTTGGGTTTGGATCCTTACCTGGCGGTCCGCATTTCCCTTCTCTCAGCGGGCCTTTGGTGGGGCGGATTCGCATTGATTACTTTTGCGACGTTGAAAACGCGGGCGACTGAAAAATCCCTACCTCCTGGTAAGTCTTATCTAACGATTGGGTTCTCAGAGCTTGGCCGAACGTTTCGCGAACTCGCTCGCTTGCGATATACGCTCAGGTACCTCATCGGATATTTGTTTTTTAATGATGGTATTCAAACCGTCATCAGCATGGCGTCAGTCTTTATAGCCCAGGAGCTCTTCGTAGGACGCGGCCTCAAGACAGATCAGTCGTTTCTCCTACTAATCTTCTTGATGGTTCAGTTTGTGGCCATCTTCGGCGCGTTATTCTTTGAACGGCTGGCTTATGCCATCAACACCAAAAATGCGATCCTTATTTCACTTGTCGCGTGGGCTGGTGTAGTCATCTACGGGTATGGCTTTCTTCATACTACAAGAGATGCATGGGTGATGGGCGTCGTCATCGCGATTGTCCTCGGCGGCTCGCAAGCGCTTTCACGGTCATTGTTCTCGCGGATGATTCCGGCAGGACGAGAGGCTTCGTTTTTTGGTATCTATGAGGTCTCCGAACGGGGTACATCGTGGCTTGGTCCACTTACTTTCGGCGCGGTGGTCGCGGCAACCGGCTCTTACCGGCAGGCGCTGCTGTCTCTGATAATTTTCTTCATCGTCGGCATCATCATTCTTTACCTTACGGATACGAACAAGGCCATTCATGAAGCCGGGAATCTGTTGCCGGAAGAGGCGGCAGGCGGCAAGTAAGTGTCGGAAAACTCTAAAGGTCGAGAACTATCCCTTTGATTGGACTAGCCCGCTAACTTCTTTTCACGCTGGTCGGATTTCTTCTCAAGACACTCGCGCGAACAATAAACCGAGCCACCGGCACCGGTTCCAATAGCGCGTTCGGCCGGCACCCAGGTTCCGCACGCGACACAACGCACTAACTTGCTGTCAGTTATTCCGCCCGCAGGGCGCTTAGAATTCGAGCTGGACTCGGGGTCGCTAATGTTGCGCGCGACCGTAAATATTTTTTGCAGGGCCACCAGGTAAGGACGAATGCGCGCATAGAGCAACAACAGCAGCAGCGCGAAGAGGCAAGCGATGACGAGATATTTCAAGCGAGTTACCGAACGGTTTGCCTAGCTGCGGTCGTCGCCAGGTTTGCTGCCGCGGGAATAATCGAGGTCAACGTTGCGACGACGAGGCGCGGGATCGGTCGTCCGGCGGCGCGGTGTCGACTCGCGATTGCGCCGATCGACGCTGCCGGCCGGTAGTCCTTTACCGTGCACCGCTTCCTCAAGAATGCGCGTGATCTCCTGCGAGAGAGTTCTATGTTCGGCCGCCGCACGCCGCCGTAAAGATTCCTTCAAATGGTTCGGCACATACGCGCCAATGAAAACTCCTTTACGATTCGCCATCTGTTGGGGGCCTCTCTTTCGAAAATTGGTGAAGCCTGGGAATGCTTAGCGCCAAGCGAAGTGGAACAGGTCTATAAGCCGAATTCTGTGCTCCGATTTGAATCGGAGTGGCGATCATTCATCTAGTCCAACCGTTGCCAGTTGGATCAAGCGATCTACCCGGAGGTCGTATCCCGATAAATCGGGACTTGGGCGGGCAGCCCTGTTGACGCCTCCCTATTTGATCTTGCACCGCGAGGAGTTTGCCTGGCCGCGTCTGTCGCCAAACGCGCCGGTGCGCTCTTACTTTAAGCCCCTGGGGGCCGCACCGTTTCACCCATCACTCGGTTTTGAGATCTCAAAGAGATGTCTAACCGGGCTGGTTTGCTTTCTGTTGCACTTGTCGTCGTCCGATTAATCCCAGATTACAGTTTTCAATGCGCTGAGACGATGGCGGACGTGCCGCAAAATTCCGTTTTCGTTCCAGGGACTTTGAAATCTGTAATCTGAGATTTATCAGACGCCCCGCCGTTAGCGGGCTCGCTGCCCTTTGGTCTTTGGACTTTCCTCTCCTGACGCTTTCTCAAGCTGGATCTAAGACCTGAAAAGAGATATGAAATCTGATGATTTGAGATTGAATCAGCAGCGAACGCCCGACCTGTTCACTTGCTAGGCGTCTGGGAGTATATCAAAGCTGTGTTCAACAGGTACAGCGTGGTTGGCAGGCAGTTAAATCATGCTAGACGAAGGCTAACCAAAATACTTAAAGCCAACGCGCAAGCCATTCAGCCAATGAGGAGAAATGGTCATGGCCAGAGTGAGTGAGATAGCGGAATGAGAAAGAGCCAGGGCATAGAGGTTCGGCGCCCGCTGGTAAACGAAGCCCCAGAGAACTCCCGCCAACAATGTCAGGAGCGCGAGCAGCGGACTCGGCAGATGAAGAATGCTGAAGGCGATCGCCAGCAGCGCGATACTCTTCAATCCCGCGCCCAGGGCCATTTGCGCTCGCCGGTTAATGAATCCATTCAAAACGTACTGTTGGAAAAGTGCCCAAAGTGGCAACGCAAAAAAACGCCAGCGCCACTCCGCGCCAAAATGACCATTGCTCGTGAACCAACCGAAAGAGGCGCTGAAGATCACAGCAAGCGCAGTCGGTAGCAACAGCAGGCGGCAAGCGAGAAAAAAATTGTCAACGCGTAGGCCAACGTCGCGCAAACTTTCACCGCGCTCCCGATGCGAATACAACATCAGGGCGAATGCCAATCCGACGGGTATCGCCATTATCAGCTTGTTTCGCCCGATGAAAACGAGCACCGCCCACTCAGCGATTAGGCAGGACGTAACCACGGAAGCAATTTCCCAAAGGGGCAGCCATCGCGCCATGCCCGCTGGCTGTCTTTCGAGCGAATTCTTATTATCCTGGGCCATCATTAGCTCGTCATTTCGCGCCCGGCGGCTGTCGCAATATGCCGTCGACTCCTACGATAAGAGGAATTGGTGTGCCGACCTGTTGTAGTGATTTTTTTGTTCCCTGCTGGCTAGTCCGCAAGGCGTAAACGCGCGCTTCATGCGGTCCCGCCGTTAGCGTACTAATCTCAAACTCGTAACCGTGCCACTCGTCCAAAGCCCAGCGCGCGGCAGGAACATCGGGACGCGATCCGTTAGCCACCTGGCTGGCAAAAAATTTTCCGTCGATGAACAGTTGGACTTCAACTCGTTCCCAGGGAGAGCCGCTGTTAACTACCCAACCGGCCACGCCGTGGTCGGTGACTTCCGACCAACCATGAAAAGATGGCGGCAGCACCGTGAGAAATCCAACTATCGCCAGCGACCCAACCAGAAGAGTTTCCAGGATCGCCTTTGCAAGTAAGGCGTGAACGAGGTTTGTCGAGGGCAGCTTCATCAGTGATGTTAATTATAAACAGACTTACAAGAAATTCGCGCTTGATACGAACATGTACACGAAAAAAGGGCAACTCCGAAAGCTCTTCGGGGCTGCCCAATCTCACACTCCTGATAAACGGTCTACTTCGCTGCTGTAAGTTCGATGCGATCGTCTTTGCGCAACAGTGGATCCGCAACCTTGCCGTCCAGAATTCTTCTCAAGTTGAATTCTTCAGTGAGCAAACGGCCGTCAGTTCCCTGTCGAGAAACTCGAACTCGCTCGGCGGCGCCGTTCGTTGCCCCACCGGCTGCAAGGATCGCCTGTGTCAAGGTCAAGCCTGAATGATAAGCCTTCTGTCCCGGCAGTTTTACTTCGCCAGCGACAAAAAAGAATTCGGTCACGGCGGCAGGTCCGAAAACTTTGATGACGTCCCCCGGCAGAACCAACATCGCGGACAGGTTCGGGTCGTTCAGGTCGATGGATATGTTTCCGGTGGAGCGAATGACAGTCGCGCGCGCGGCGTCCGGCATAACCAACGACTCAGCAAGTAAAGCGTAAAGTGGGACTGCTTCCCGGCGCAAAGTCTTCGTGCCGGGCGCGGCCACGAACCCGCTGATCGTTACAGTGTGACTGGCGTAGTCGCGAACATTCACTGCAACCGCGGGATCCTCAAAGATTTTTATTGTCGTTCGCAGCGTCGCCGCAATTTCCGACGTGGTCATCCCGGTTACCTGCACCGGACCGCCGGCCAACGGGTATTCCAACGTACCACTGCTGAGTACAGTAAACAGCGTCGATTCCTGGCTGGCGTTGTTGTTGAGTTGTATATCAAGCACGTCCCCCACGCCCACGCGGTAGATTTGGCTGGGTGCGAGCAGCAGCGGCGCAGAAGTGCGAACGCTGGCGCTTGGGTTTGCGTTCTTCGCCACGACGTTTTTGTTGGCGATGGCTTTCGGTTCGTCAACGGCTGCGGTTGAAGTCGTTACGCTGCGGACCCGCGTGTTATCGCCGGTCAAAACTTCAGCCGGCAATGATTCCAGGCGCGCACGGTTTTTGAAATTCGCCTTGGCGTGAGCCTGAAGGCTTTGGGCGTTGGCGTTTGGGCTGATTGTCGCCGGGCTTTTCTGGGTTTGGTTCAGCACTCGCGCGCGTGTGGCCTTGGCAGGCTCGGGTGGCGCTTCAGATTTAACAGTCAACTTACTTGAAACCGGTGAGTTCGCCGTACGGATGGCTGGGTTCACCTGCGCTGCGGCTGTGACCGCGAACGCGACACTCAGGACTAATGCTGCAAGGATAAAGTTTTTCATATTCCTCCCGATTTGCTCGAATCATCGATTTTTGGCGGACTTAGGGCACCTCGTCCGCCGAAACCATGTTCCTTAAAGAGTAAACAGCGAAAGACGCCATTTCTCTGATTCTGGAGGCAATATTGCTGGCAATCTGGCTGGGACTTCAGAACGGCAGGTTTATTCGAGGGGACGAGGTTTTGGTAGGCTCGAGGCTGGAAACAACTGCGGCCAGCGGCTCCCCAGCCGCGTATGCACAAGGTATTCTACCTCATCCGCGCTTTCACAGCCCAAGCATTCTTCGGCGATGGCACGCGCCGAGGTCGAGTCGATAGAGGCAAGGGTAAGGCGCACGCGCGGCATAGCTGCGGGTGTCATACTAAGATCGGTAGCGCCCAATCCAATCAGCAAAACGGCATACGCTGGAGTCGAGGCCATCTCGCCGCAAACAATCGCGGGAATCCCTGCTTGCTGTGCCGCTTTGAGACTGCGACTGATTCCTTCGAGCACAGCTGGGTGCAGGGTGCGAAACCAGTCGGCTACTTCGTCATTGCTCCGATCTACGGCAAGCGTATACTGGACCAGATCATTCGTTCCGAGTTCGAAGAAGTCCACGCACGCTGCAATTTTTTCTGCCATCATCACGGCCGCCGGTACTTCAATCATGGCGCCGATGGGCACGTCACCGTAAGTCTGCCCTTCGTTCTTCAGTTTGGCGATCTCTTCAGCGACCATCGCTTTCACGCGCTTGACCTCGCTCACGTCGGTGACCATCGGCAGAACGATTTTCAAGTTACCGTTTGCTGCCGCCAACAAGATGGCGCGCAACTGTCGGCGCATGACGCTGTCGTTGCGCAATCCAAAACGGATGGCGCGTAGACCCAGCGCGGGATTCTTTTCGGGTTCGCGAAAATGGGAACGGGTGTGCTCGCCGCCTAAATCGAAGAGTCGAATGATTGCGCCGGCTTCACCAGCCAGCCGCGCCACGGCTTCGTAGGCAGCGCGTTGTTCCTGTTCTGAGACAGTGAGTCCGTTGCGAGCCAGCAGAAATTCCGAGCGATAGAGTCCGATCCCGCAGGCGCCGTATTTTTCAACGCTATCGAATTCAGCCGGCAGTTCGACGTTGGCGCGCAACGTAATCTCAACTCCATCCTGCGTGTGCAACGCGCCGCGATCCGCCACGGGAACAACTTTGCGACGAACTGATCGTTGCCCCGTCTGCTCCTGATATTCGACCAAGGTTTGCGCTGAAGGATGAAGAATGACTTCGCTGCGGTTGGAATCGACGATGATCCGATCGCCTGTTTTGGTGCGACGATAAAAGTCCCTTAGTCCCACCACAGCCGGCAACCCAATGCCGCGAGCAAGGATCGCCGTATGCGAAGTCCACCCGCCGCTATCGGTTGCCAACGCCTGAGCGTGCTTAAGGTCCAACTCAGCCAATGCCGAAGGCAGCAGATCGCGCGAAACGATGACGGCATCTTCCGCGAGTTTTAGATCTTCGGGCCGCGCGCCGCTCAGCGCGGTCATTAGTCGCTGCATCACGTCTTCAATGTCTGAACCGCGTTCGCGCAGATAGTCGTCTCGGATCTCGGAATAGAGCGCAGTAAGGCGATCTCCAATGACTTTGATGGCCCACTCGGCATTGACTCGTTCAGCAGCTATATATTCAGCGATATCACCAAGTAACTTTTCGTCCTCCAGTAAAAGCACGTGAGCATCGAGGATATAAGCGTGATCCTTACCCAGTCGTCCTCCCGCCTGATCGCGAAGTGTCCGGAGCTTTTCGCTGGCAGTTGTGGCCGCCTTGCGAAACCGCTGCTTTTCCTTCTCGAGGTCGTCTTTGCTTACGCTCCAACGGGAGATTTGCGATGCGCCATCGACCATGCGCAGGACCTGGCCAATGACAATACCTTCTGAAACGCCAAGCCCTTTGCAGCGAATCTCCGGCGTTTGCTCTTTCATTAAGCCTCTACTTCTCGTTCGCCAAAACTCTCGGCAAACAACTTTTCAATCGCCAACATGGCCGCTTGTTCGTCAACTCCGTCGACGCTGGCTTCCAATTCCGTGCCGGCGGTGGCGGCCAACATCAGCACGCTCAAGATTGACTTTGCATCCGCATTCGGTCCGCCCTCGATGCGCCGCAAGATAATCTTGCTGCGAAAAGTAGCGGTCAAACGCACCAGTTTTGCGGCTGCGCGCGCATGTAAACCCAGGCGCGCTTTAACCAGAAGTCTGCGCTCAATCATTGCTGTGTTTCTGACATTACGTTTTTGCGGGAGGGGCGAGTAGATCGCCGGCAAGATAAATTCCCTGCCGCCCAAGTTCGGAAACACGCCGAGCCGTTTCAATTAACGAGCCACTGCTTTCATGACTGGCGAGTTTAATAACCATGGGCAAGTTAACTCCGGTAACAACTTCAATGTTCCCATCATCCAGAAACATGGAGGCGATGTTGGTTGGTGTGCCGCCAAACATATCGGTGAGCAACAAGACTCCGACGCCTTGCGAAACGCGCGTGATTGCGCGCTGCACTTCATCACGCGCTGCATCTACGTCGTCGTGCCAGCCAATGGACACCGCGGTGATGAAAGATATGGGGCCAATGATCATCTCAGCCGCAGCCAGCAACTCCCCGGCTAAGTGGCCGTGCGTGACAATCACTCCTGCGACTCTGTGGGTGCCTTCGGTTTTTTCCGGTTGCTCGGGTTTGCCGCTCATCTTCGTTCTCCGCACCTTTCAGCGTTGCCGTTTTTTCTTCACGTCACGATGGACCACGCGAGCATCAAAACCCGAATGCCGCAGTCGCCGGCCTAAAGCGTTTGCGATCATCACTGAACGATGCCGCCCGCCGGTGCAACCGATGCCAACTGTCACATAGGCTTTACCTTCGCGCTTGTACAACGGCAACAAGTAATCCAGCAAATCGGTGAACCGTCGCAAAGTCTCTTCAACTTCCGGTTGCGCGTTCAAATATTGCACAACCCGTTTGTCGTGCCCCGATAGCGGCTTCAGCTCTGGAACAAAATGAGGATTCGGCAGGTGTCGTACGTCGAACAACAATTCCAAATCGCCGGGATTGCCGAACTTGTGACCGAAGCTGAGAACTTCGACCCGCATCGAACCCGCTTTGCGATCCAGGCTAAAGCGATCAAGCAGATGCTTGCGCAGCGTGTGAACGGTGTGGTCGGACGTGTCGATGATCTGGTCGGCTTCGGCGCGAATGCGCGCCATCGCGGTGCGCTCGTTGCGAGTCGCCTGTAACAATCCCTGGCCTTTGTCGGCTGGATGCGGCCGGCGCGTCTCGCTGAAGCGATGCTGCAACGCTTCATCCGAGGCTTCGAGGAACAAGACATAGACGCCCAATCCCGCAGCGCGCAATGCTTTTAATTCTTTTTCAAACGCGCCTAAAAAAGTTCCTTCACGAATATCAATGACCAGAGCGGCACGTTCAATTACCTTTTCATCGCTGTGCGGCGTCAACAGGCGCGAAAAAGTTGACAGCATCGTAATCGGCAGATTGTCCACACAGAAATAGCCGAGATCCTCAAAAGCATTTGTCGCCGACGACATTCCGGAACCGCTCAGTCCCGTGATGATAACCACGTCCGGAGCGTTGTCGGTTGTTTTCGGAGCCGTCTTCTTCGTTGGTTTCTTCATTGATGAACCACGCCAGCCGCAGTGGTCCCAGTGTACAACGAGAAAGTCTTAAACGACGTCAATGCGAGTGGATTATTTATGGCTCGATAAGTCCAAAGTTTCCGTCTTTGCGTTTGTAGAGCACGCCGATGCGGTCGGTGTCCGCATCGCGAAAGACAACGAACTGGTCCGGCTGCGAGGTGAGAGTCAGCGCCGCCTCTTCAGCAGTCATCGGCTTAATCGAATAACGGCGGGCGGCGATAATGCGCGGCGGCCTCGGACTAGCTTCCAGCAGTCCATCGGGAGTCGGCGCCACCGTGGCGGTCCGCCGGGCGCCCTGCTTGCGATCGATGGTCTTCTCCTTGAGCTTGAGCGCCTGCTTTTCAATCTTGGCGATCGCGCGAGTCAGCGCCATGTAAAGGTCGGCGTTGATGTCCTTCGCCGTCAGAGTATGGTCGCGCCAGTGGACGATCAGCTCGCCTATCTGGCGGTTCTTTTCCACTTCGATGATGACGTGCGTCCAGGCTGTAGTGCCGTTAAAAATGTGTTTCAGCTTTTTGAAATGATCTTCGACATGCTTGCGAATGGCCGGCGAAACTTCGACGTGGCGCCCGGTGTACTCAAACCTCATAATCGCGGTTCCCTTCTTAGCCCTTTGGGTATGGAAATGCTTGCCAAACTCGAACCGGTCTGGCAGGTAGTGCGTTAAGTCAGGCGAAAACTGGTCGAACGTGCAGTAACCGGTGCTTAGACTACGGCGCGGCGCTCGCGCGATCCCGGGATGCTCATTTGATCGCGGTATTTTGCAACTGTTCGGCGCGACAACTTAATACCGTCTTTAGCCAGAATCTTTACGACTTGATCGTCGGTGATCGGGCTGTGCGAATCTTCTTCTTCGATAAGCTTCTTGATCTTCAGCTTAATAATCCGCGTGGAAATCTCTTCACCGTCTTCGTTCATCATGCCTTCGGTGAAAAACCGGCGCAGTTCAATAACGCCCTGTGGCGTGTGCGCATATTTTCGATTGACGACGCGCGAAACCGTGGAAAGATGCATGCCGATGTCCTCGGCAATGTCCTTAAGCATCATCGGCTTGATGAATTGCACACCCTTGTCGAGAAAATCCTGTTGCCGGTGGACGATTGACTCCACGACTTTGTAAATCGTCTGCCGCCGGTGCTCGATGTTCCGTAGCAGGTCAACGGCGGAACGCATCTTCTCGCGAATGAAACTCTTCGTTTCATTGCTGACATCAGTTTGTCCCAGCATCTGTTGATACTGCTGGCTCACGCGCAGGCGTGGGCTGCCATCGTCGGCAAAATAGATGATGTACTGGTCGTCGTTCTCGTCCAGTTTCTCAATGTAAATTTCCGGCGCGATCAGCACCGGCTCTTCTGACGAGTAGCGCCGGCCGGGATAGGGATCGAGCGTGCGAATGAACTGCAGCTCGGAGAGCAAGGTATCGACATCGACCCCAATTTGTTTGGCCAGGTGCGGCAGCTTGTGTTGTTGCAACTCGGACAAATGCTCACTAATCAAGCGGGCCGCCAGTCGATCGCTTTCACCGCGCACCTCGAGCTGGACCAGTAAACACTCCTTGACGTCGCGTGCGCCGCAACCAACCGGATCCAGACGAAGCAATGCTTGCCGCGCCTTTTCAACTAGTTCCTCGGACCAGCCGCCCATCGCCGCTATCTCTTCATTGGTCGCATTCAGCCGCCCGTCGGCATCCAAATTTCCAATCACGCTGACGGCCGCATCGCAGATATCTTCCTCGATGGGGCTCATGTGAAGTTGCCATTCCAGATGATCCGCCAGCGACGGCGCTCTAGTCAGAAACTGTTCAAATGTTGGCGCGTCTTCTTTGTATTCAATTTCCTGTGTCTTGTAACCGGGGTCGAGATAGTCCTGAAACTCTCGGCCAAAATCGATCTCTTCAAACGCATCGCGAGAAGGGTCATCTGCACTGCCATCTTCGCCGGGGAAATCTTCACTCGGTTCGGCGCCCGCAGATTCTCCAGCTTCAGTCTCAACATCTCCAGTGATCTGCGGAAGCGGTCCGGTATCGCCCGAACCATTGGACGATGGGCTTCCGAGTTCCGGCTCGACGGCCTCAACCGCTTGTTCCGGAACTGCGCCCGGATCTGCTCCGGTCAAATGGTCCAGGATTTTTTCGGCGAGCTCCTGCGCTTCTTCCTGCGTTGCTACTTCTTCCAGCACCGGATTCTCGAGCAACTGCGCCTGAATCAGATCAGTCAGCTCGAGCGTAGTCATCTGCAACATCTCGATGCGCTGGCGCAACTGCGGCGTCAACACGAGTCGTTGAGAGAGGCTGGTAGTTAGTTTAAGAGACATTTCTGAGTCAAATCAGCGTTCTATCTGATTGTTTTTACGATTGAAAAGCGCAGGGAGATTATACTCGATTAGATGTGATTTGCGCCCAACTGAGTTTACATGCGGAATTTTTCACCGAGATAAAGCCGACGCACTTCGGCGTCTTCCGTCAACTGTCGCGGAATGCCGGATCGGAAAATTTGCCCGTCAGCCATAATGTAGGCCCGGTCGGTGACGCCCAGAGTTTCTCGTACATTATGGTCCGTGATCAAAATGCCGATGCTACGATTGCGTAAATAAAGTATGACATTTTGAATGTCATCGACGGCTTTGGGATCAATACCGGCGAAAGGTTCGTCAAGCAGGATGTACTGCGGTTCGGTGGCCAGGGCGCGCGCGATTTCGGTTCGTCTTCGTTCCCCGCCCGAGAGTGCATCGCCACGCGTGTTGCGAACGTGAGCAATTCCAAATTCTTCCAACAACTCTTCCAGACGAGTCAGCCGTTCACGTCGCCTTAGGCCCATCGTCTCGAGCACCGCCAGAATATTTTGCGCCGCCGTCATCTTGCGGAAAATTGAGGGCTCCTGCGGCAAATAACCCAAGCCGAGACGGGCGCGCAAATACATAGGCAGCCTGGTCACGTTGCGATTGCCCAGGCTGACAACACCTGCGTCCGGCCGCTCCAAACCGACAATCATGTAGAACGTTGTCGTCTTGCCCGCGCCGTTGGCCCCGAGCAAGCCAACCACTTCACCCTTCTCGACGTGCAAGCTGACGTTATCAACCACGCGACGACGGCCGTAAGATTTTTGGAGTTGGAACGCTGCCAACGCGGAAGCGGAAGGAGTTTCGTTGGCTCGCTGGTCGGCACTGGCACTGGCGGCGCTTTGCTCGTTGAGGTTGATTGCGATACTCACGCCTTCTGGCAAAATGCTCATATTGTCAGCACGAGCGTGGCTAAGTAACTGTCCAAATTAGCCAGCTATTGTTTCTTCACTTTATGCGTCGAACGGACGCGACCTGCCGATTGTGGGCCCCTGGCGTCGTCAGCGGTCACTCTACCGTCTCGCATGTTGACGGTCAAACGACCGCCTTCAGTGCTGCCCTTTTCAACGTCTTCGACGCGCGCCGGATTGCCTTTCAGAATCGCCACTTCATCGGCCGTCGTATATTGAATCCAGTCGCCTGTCCCTTTGCGGTTCGGCTGCGTCATGACGACGTTGCGCTGGGCAATTGTTTTTTCGACTTCGCTCGTGTCGCGCAAAAGATAAACATCCGCGACGCCGCCGGTCAGCCGATCGGTGCCCTGTCGAATGTCAACGTCGCCTTCGTAGTGCAGCGTGCGATTTGGATCGGAATAAGACATTGAATCCGCAGCTGCAAAAACCGGGATGACCGTGTTATCGCTGCGCCGCCGCGCATTGTAAATAGCACTTTGCACGTGCCCCTCGCCGTTCATTTTCTTCTCGTTCGTGTAGATCGTCAGCCTATCCGCACGCACAAAATTGTCATCCTGCCAGGCCCGCGCGTTTCCAATGTAAATAGCCACGCCGCTGTCGCGGCGAAACTCGGCTCGATCGCTGACGATGTAAACCGGGCTCTTCACTTTTGAGAAAGGCACCGCTCCGTTGGTTTGTTCCTGACTGTAGTAAGTGGTCGAGGTTTTGCCGCGACCGTACGACACGTTATTGATCAGGTCTGAATCCATCTCGACAGCTTTTGTGCGCGCGCGTGAGTCCCAAATTGTTGGTTCGCCTCCGCGCAGGCGAATAGTCTTATCTGACTCAGTATACGAGATGTTGGTGGCGACGCCGTTGCGATCATTCTCATTAAACTTCGAGTCGCCGAGCGCATCCATGCGTTCGAGCGCCTGTGTGTCTTTCACAAATGAAGCAGCCATTTTTTGGGAAGTAAGAACTCGAGTACCACGATCCGCAACCTGCTGGACTGGCTCAATAACAGCCTTGGCGCCGCCTGAAGCCGTAAACGTGCGAGCGAGATTTCCGCTTTCAAAAAAGTCGCAGTCGATGCGCGGCGCGGTCAGGGTCTTCTTGTCGGCATGCGCATTCTTGATTACGGGATCAACGAACAGTTCTGCGTTGCCGACAGCCTCAGCTTTGTCGAGGTCGCGGCCGGTAACGCGCCAAACCATTTTTACCGTGTCGGCAGTCAAGCGCTTGTTAGCGGCTCGCGGATCGTTTGCTTTCGACTTGGGCGCTGAAAGATTCATAACTGATCGGCCTTCAGTGCGCATTTGCTTGAGCAAGCTGCGGTCGCCCTGGGCTTGAAACAACACTTCGATCAAACTTGCGCCAGTTAAGGCGAAGTCGGAATCCGCGTCGAGCGTCTTAGCAGCCGCATCGCGCATCGCCACCGCTCGCTCAAGTCGCTGATCCTTATCAAAAAAGAAATCCATGTCGGCAGCATGCACCTCGGCCGCGCGGCCTTCCTGCATCGAACGCAGGTACGCGTTAGTGCGCACTTCTACCTTCTGAATCTTTTTGTCCTGGTTGAGCGTGGCATACATGTTTTCACCGCTCATGATGTCGCGGTCCTGCTCAGCAGTGACCCCGCCGGCAAATACCAGTTTCATCGTCTCTTGCTCGAAAGAAGCCTGCGCTGAGCGAATCGTAACGGGCCGCGATCGGCTGGCGGAAGGCTTGAGCTTAGGATCCTTCATCGCTTCAGGAGCGACCGTTATCTCCACGTCTCTTTTGAGATCCAGTTTCTTTGATTTGGAAAACACGATCGCGCCGGTCGAGTGTCCGGAAACATTTTCGCGCTCGAACGCTATTGGGGCATCCGTTTGCGCCACTTCATTATTCTGGTCGTAGGCGAGTGACTCAGTGCTCACCTTCAGCGCGTCTTTTGTTTCAACTTTAACGCTGCCTAAAAAAGTGATCGTGGAATTTTGCTGATCGTAAATGGCTTTGTTCGCCGTGATTTGATCCGGCTTGTCGCCAACCGGTGGGTACACCGAAAGACTCACTTCATCAAGTTCGTGGTGCCCGTCGGAATAAGTAACGTCGCGCGCGGCTTTCACCCAAAGGTAAAGACGCCCCTCCTTCATCAAGCGCTGCTCGTAACCTTTCGTGATACCGACAACTTCTTTAGAAAGCTCCGGCGTCTCGGATTTCAGTCGAAATGGTTTGTTGTTGCGCAGTCGATAATAAGAAACAGCTACGAAGATTACCGCTGCGATCAGAATCAGCAGCGCGGCGGCCCGCGCCACTAGCGGCGCCCGCGCGCGCAACCCGATGGCAATAGCTCTCTTTCGTGTAATTTCCTGCATCTTTTAATGAGCAAACAGTAAACAGCCAAAGGTCCGGTCACAAATGTCTGGTTGTCAGCAAACACCTCTGCTCGGCATTTCCGTCCCGCAAATCTACTGAGCGTTTTCTTTCCACTGTTTACTCTTCACTGTTCACCCTTCACTGTTTGCTGCCCTCACGTCTTGCACCGACAATTGCAGAAACGTTTCGCCATTCCATTTATTTGTTTCAACTGTGTAGACTATTTCAGCGCCGTTCTTAAGCATGGCAGCCCTTTCGGCGCCATTCCACCATATGGTCTCGACCGGCCGGCCTTGCGGCCCACGTACGCTCATTTTCAAATGACGTTCTCCAATTAGACGCGGTTCCGCAATGATGCACAAGTTGCGCGCCAGAAACGTTGGCCGGGGGTTGCCGGCGCCGTACGGCTCCAGATCTTTCAGTTGCGCGACAAACTCAAAACTAATCTCTTCGGTAGGCAGTTCCGCGTCAATGTAGACGCAGGGCTGTAAATCTTCGGCGGTCAGATGCGCAGCAGCATGCTGATTTAATCTGCGCCGCAGCTCGTCAATTCCAACTCGCTTGAGCGTGATGCCAGCCGCATGCGAGTGCCCGCCAAATTTATCAAACAGATCCGCGCACGACGTCAGCCCGTTAAGCAGGTGATAAGGTTCAATACTGCGGGCCGAGCCATGCGCGACGTCGCCTTCGATTGAAAGGACGACGCAGGGCCGGTTAATGCGCTCAGCAATTTTCGACGCCGCGATCCCAATTACGCCGCGATGCCATCCTTCACCTGCGATCACCGCCACAAAAGAATTGGCCGGATCTTGTGAACCAGCTTCCAGCTCCTTGATGGCCAACTCCACAATTTGCCGTTGAACCTCTTGCCGCTCCTGGTTGCGAGTGTCGAGATGGGTCGCCAGTCGTTTCGCCTCGGCATAATCGCGCGTGCTGAAAAGTTCGACGACGGCGCGCGCTGCATCCATTCTTCCGGCTGCGTTGATTCTTGGACCGAGGCGAAAGCCGATGTCGTAGGCAGTCATGCCGGCGCCGTCGCCACAACCGCATACTTCCATTAAGGCGCGCAGACCGGGATTCCTCGCCTTCACCAGATCCTGCAGGCCGAGCGCGACAATGGCTCTATTTTCCCCTGTCAACTTCGCAACATCAGCAACGGTCCCGATAGCGACGATTTTCAAGAAAGAATTAACCTGCGCTTCGCGATCACGTTCGCGAAACAACGCGTGCACGAGTTTGAAAGCCACTCCAACGCCTGCCAAATTCTTGTCCGGATAGGTGCAGCCCAGTTGGTTTGGATTTAGAACCGCGTAGGCAGGCGGTACGCCCTCGCCTTCGTCGGGTAAATGATGATCGGTAATGATCACATCCAGGCCGGTGTCACGCGCCCAGTAGAGCGGCTCGTGCGCGCGGATGCCGCAATCGACGCTGATTACCAGTTTGTAGCCCTCGGCCCAGGCCCTTTCCAGCGCTGGTTGTTGGATGCCATAACCTTCGGTGAAGCGATGTGGCACGTGAAAACCGGTGCGCGCGCCGAGCAGATTCAAGGCCCGCAAAAGTACCGCCGTCCCGGTCGTGCCGTCGACGTCATAGTCGCCGTAAACAAGAATCGGCTCACCATCGTCGATTGCCCGCAGCAATCGCGTGACGGCTTCGCTAACACCTTTCATCAGGTACGGATCGTGTAGTTGATCGTGAGAAGGTTTGAGAAATCTCCGAGCAGAGGTTTCGTCGAGACAGCCACGCGAGAAAAGTAAGGCTGCAATCGTGGGAGAAACTTTAAGTGCGCGAGCCAGAGAGTCGACCTGTTGTGCATCGTGCTCGCGCACAATCCAACGCTTTACCGTCATGTGAGGATTATCACTTCGTCTTACTTATTCAGCAAACCAGCCGTCATGGTCCAGCAGCTTGACGCCAATCCGGCGGCGGCCGTCGAGCTGGTCCGTCCAGGCGCCATTCACTTCAGCATTTAGTTCGGAACCAAACGGCGGCGTTAATTTTACAATTGCACCCAGCGGGACTTCTTCTTCGAGAATGATAGTTGCGCCGCCACGACTAATCTTGACCGCCTGCGCCTTAACATTAAATGATTCGCCGTTGACTGTCTGGCCCTGGACTTCAAGAGCAAACTCTACCGGAACTCGCGGACTACGTGGGCGCTGTGAAGGCACAAGCGCACCTCGCGGGTCTTTTTCATTCATTGAACTCACCGCCCTTTACGATTGATGGGATGACCCCGAAATTCGGTCGGGGAGGAATGAGGGGCAAAAACAGTTTACCTGAATCTCGAAACTTTTTGATAGCGGTTTAATTCTGGAAGCATTGCGAATGCTTTCCAGAAGTCAATCAAGCTGTGGCGGACACGTAACCGGTTACCAATGCGGCCAAAATCAAGCCGCCAACGACTAAGCGGTAAACGATAAAGACTGCCGTTGAATGAGTGCGCAAGAACCTTAACAGGAACCAAATCGACAGATAGCCAACAATTCCGGAAACTACAGTCGCTACAGCCAGCGGTACGAAACTCCCATCAGGAAGCTTGTGCATTGCTTCCTTGAGTTCAAGAAGTCCACTAGCTGCGATCGCCGGCATGGAAAGCAAAAACGAAAACCTGGCCGCCGTCTCGCGCGTTTCTCCGGCAAAGAGACCCGCCATGATCGTCGAGCCTGAACGGCTGGACCCGGGAACCAGCGCCAGCACCTGAGCAAAACCGACAGCGAGCGCGTCGCCAATGCCAAGCTCCGCCAAGCCGCGAGTCTTCTTGCCGACTGCTTCTGCCAGCGCCAGCAGAATTGCGATTACGATCATCATCGTCGCGATGACCCAGAGATTCTTGGTGAACGACCCTTCGATCTGATGTTTGAATAACAAACCGACGATTGCAACCGGAATTGATCCGATAATTACCAGCCATCCCAACCACGCATCCTTCGATAAACGCGCGCCCGAACCTGTATCTCCCGCACGCTTCGTCAACAGCGCGATATGGTCGCCGACAAACGCACGCGTAATGTTGACAATGTCACGCGCGAAATAGATGAGCACCGCCAACAGCGTTCCTAACTGGATGACTGCGATGGTGGCCGTGGTTTGTTCAGCCCTGAGCACCGAATCAACGCCGGCGTACAACCCGACCAGACGCGATGCGAGCACAAGATGTGCAGTAGAACTGATGGGGATGAATTCGGTTAACCCCTGGACGATGCCGAGGATGATAGCTTGCAGGATAGTCATTTAGGCTTTGTTGTATCGGCCCGTATTTTAGGTCTTTGGTCTTTGGACTTTGGTTTTATGGTCCCAGCAGCTAAACCGTTTTCATGCTTCCGCAGAGTTCCAGGACAAAAATGCCAAGACCAAAAGCCAAAGACCAAAAACCGTTCTTATTCTCTAAACGAATTCTTTCTCGAAATCCGGTCGTACATCCAAATCGGCATTACCATCCCAGCGCGTACGATGCTCGCAAGCTGCCAGGGAAACGCATAAGACTTTTTCCGTCTTTCGATCGCGCGCACGATTTTCTGCACCGCATCGTCGAGCTCCATTAGGAAGGGCATCTGCGCCTCACGTCCGGACGTCAGCGGCGTTTTTATGAAGCCCGGATGAATAATCGTGACCGCAATTCCCTTCGGTTCCAGATCCAGCCGCAGGCTTTCAAAGAATGTCGAAACAGCGGCTTTGCTTGCACAATACGCAGCCGACCCTGGCAAACCCCGATAGGCAGCTAAACTCGAAATGACGATCAGATGACCCTGACCGGCCGCCACCATGTGCGGCAAAACGGCGGCGACGCTGTTCGCTGCCCCGATGACGTTGATATTGATGACGTCTGAAACTTCTTTCGCGTTCAGGTCTGACCCGTCCCGCGTTGGGCCAATCCCGGCGTTTGCAATCAGCACGTCAACCGGACCAATTTCTGAACTCAATTGTTCCGCTGCTGCGCGCAATGAATCGGCGTCGCGTACGTCTGCCGGCAAGATAACAGCCTGGCCGCCAGCCGCCGTGATGCCGTCAGCGATTTCACTCAACGCCTCCGCGCGACGCGCGACTAGACCTAATCGGGCTCCGCGTTTTGCTAGCTCAACAGCAAGCGCGCCTCCGATTCCCGAAGACGCGCCGGTGATCATCACAACCTTGTCTTGCCAGTACGACACAGTTTCAAGTTTCAAGTTTCAAGTTTCAAGCCAAGGCTATTGGTCAGCTTTTTTGAACTTCGTTCCCTTAATTCCTGATTGGCGCAGGTATTTCATCAAACCGCCGGTCATTCGACTCACTTCCGTAACAAGAAAAGTTAGCCTGTCGAATAAATCTTGTTCCAGATAAGCCTGATCCAATGCCACGTACAGTTGCGCTCTAACTTCGCCTGCCGAACCCTTGGCCGTTGCTAAAAATTGCTTGAACTCTGCCGTTCCGCTCCGCTCAAATCCTTCAGCGATGTTAGAGATGATAGAAACTGATGCCCGGCGGCTTTGGTCTTTGAGGGCGTAATCTCGTGCAAAATTTTCATTTTTCGTGGCTTCATATACGAGTTTCGTCAGCTCCCTCGATTTCCGCCACACATTTCCTCAAATTTCTTAAAAGTCGCCATCGCAGACCTCCTCCGCAATAAGGAACTCTAGCGGCCAGGGTGTTTCCGATATCAGTACAACTTGAAACTTGAAACTTGAAACTCCAAACTTGAAACTTCAAACTTGAAACTTGAAACTCAAACCTGCACGACTACCGGCATAATAACCGGCTTCGCGCCTGTAAGTTTTTGAATAAACCGCTTCAGCTCAACGCGCACGTGTTCCTTGAGCAGGCTTTCGTCAGCGAGTGTTTGCCGCGACGCGCCGGTAATGGCCGCAGTAACTACCCGTTGCGCATCTTTCAAAGAACCATTCGTCGAATCAAAGCCACGCACGCCGCGCGTTACGATTTCCGGCGGCGATTGCAGTTCGCCCGTCTCCGCGTTGATCGTCACAATCAAGGTAATCATCCCTTCGTAAGCTAACTGCCGGCGTTGGCGGATCGTTTCGCTCTCGATCTCTTCAAAGCCAGTGTCATCGATGAAGGTGCGACCGATTTCGCGTTTGCCGACAACCGCGGCACGTTCGCCGTCGAGTTCCAACACGTCGCCATTTTCAATCAGCACAATATTCTCTTCAGCGTAACCGAGATGATTTTTGACAAACTCCTTGTGACGAAACAGCATGCGGTACTCACCATGAATTGGCACCACAAACTTTGGCCGCACCGCTTCGGTCATGATGCGTATGTCTTCCTGCGATGCATGACCGCTAACGTGGACTAACCGGCGCTTCTCTTCAATGATATTGGCGCCGCGTTTGTAGATCATGCCAATCATTCGGGAAATCAAGCGCTCGTTGCCCGGAATGATGCGCGCCGACAGCACAACCGTGTCGCCTTCATCGATCATCAGGCCCTTAAAGCTTTGCGTCGCCATCTGCGACAGCGCCGCGCGCGCTTCACCCTGCGAACCAGTTACGAGGAACACAATCTCGTTGTCGCGCAGCTGTTTCGCTTCGTTGAGCGAGACAAGCAAGCCGTCATGAATGTCCAGATAGCCGAGCCGGTCAGAAATCTCGACGTTCTTTTGCATCGAGCGCCCCAGCACGCAAACCTTGCGATTGAACTGCTGCGCGATGTCAATCACGATTTGCAGCCGGTGGATCGACGACGCGAACGCGGCAACAATGATGCGGCCGCCTGCTTCAGCAAAAATTTCTTCAAACGCAGGGATCACAGCGCGCTCTGACGGTGTGCGGCCGGGCACGGTCGCGTTCGTCGAGTCAGACAACAACGCCAGTACGCCTTCCTGGCCATAGCGCCGAAACGAACGCAAATCTATCGGCTCGCCGATCACCGGCGTCTCATCGACCTTGTAATCGCCCGTATGAATGATGGTCCCGACGGGAGTTTTGATAGCCAGCGAAAAGCAATCGACCAGCGAATGTGAGACGCGAATAAACTCGACAGTAAACACGCCAATTTCGACCACGTCGCGCGGCTCAACGCGATGCAGTAAAACATCGTTCGTCAGCTCATGCTCTTCGAGTTTGCTTTCAGCCAGTCCGGCGGTGAAGTGCGAACAGTAAACCGGCACATTGAACTTCTTCAGAATGTAAGGCAGCGCGCCGAGATGATCTTCGTGCCCGTGCGTGAGAATGATAGCCGTTATGTGATCGCGGTACTCTTCGAGAAAATCGAAGTTGGGAATGCACACGTCAACGCCGTACGCGGTTTCTTCAGGAAAGCCCATGCCGGCGTCGAGAATGAGCATCTCATCCTCATAACGCACAGCCATGCAATTCATTCCAAACTCGCCGATACCGCCGAGCGGAATTATCTCGAGAACACTACTCACTATTTCTTATTACCCACTCTCAGGGACTGTGGTGGCGCTGCATTACGCAGCAATCGCGGGGCTAAACAAAGCGGCTAAGTATAGCATGCAGCGCCTAAAACTCGCGGCGGCCGGCCGCAGGCGCCCGATTCAAGCTGATCCGCTAGTAACGTATTGATGAATTGAATGCTGACTATCGCGGGCGGCTTCGCTTACAATCCGGCGCATGATTAAAACTCTGACGACTGTCCCCGTTCTGGTTTTGTTGATGGCCTTTTCGACTTTTGCTGTGCCGCGGACGATGCGGCTTGACTACTACCACACTGGCGATGCCAAACAGGAAACGTTCAGCCTCGATCGCGTCGTGATCGAGCCGCTTCCCTGGCCCGGTGATCTAGGCAAGAACATCGACCGCACCAATCTTGGCAAATACCTTTTTGAAGTTGTCGATCAGAAGACAAAACAGGTGCTCTACTCGCGCGGCTTCGCCTCGATTTATGGCGAATGGGAAACGACGGATGAAGCAGCCACGATCAAACGAACGTTCGGGGAATCGCTGCGCTTCCCCGCTCCTAACGCGCCGGTAGAGATCGTTCTGAAAAAGCGCGACGCCAAAAACGAGTGGCGCGCCCTTTGGACCCACGCGATCGATCCCAAAGACATCTTCATCGATCGCTCGCAACAATCTGCTCCGGCGCCGTTAATTCCAATTCAGAAGATGGGCGATCCGGCAACGAAAGTTGACTTGCTGCTGCTAGGCGACGGCTACACCGCGCGCGAAACCAAGAAGTTCGTCGTGGACGCGCGTCGTCTGCTTGATGTGCTGTTTGCTACCTCGCCGTTCAAGGAGCACCGCAAGGATTTCAATGTTTGGGGCCTTTGCCCGCCGGCGCACGAGAGCGGGATTTCGCGGCCATCAACCGGCATCTATCATGACTCGCCGATTGGAGCGACCTACGATGCGTTCGGCTCTGAACGCTACGTGCTGACTTTTGATAATCATGCGCTGCGCAAAGTGGCGCAGTTTGCTCCTTACGAGTTCGTCGAGATCCTCGCGAACAATCGCACCTATGGCGGCGGCGGAATCTTCAATCTCTACAGCACGGTGGCGGTGGACAACGCCTTCGCCAATTACGTCTTTGTCCATGAGTTCGGCCATCACTTTGCGGGTCTCGCAGACGAATATTACACGTCAGACGTATCCTACAACCCGAGCGCGGAACCGATTGAGCCCTGGGAACCAAATGTCAGCGCGCTGCGTGCAATCACTGACCTGCCGGGAATCGCAGGAGACCGGCGTCCGTTTCTAAAATGGAAGGATATGATTTCGCCTGACACCCCCATTCCCACGCCATGGAACAAAGAAGAATTCGAAAAGTATTCTCGCGAAATCCAGAAACGCCGCGCGAAAATTCGGAAAGACAAACTTCCCGAGAATGTTATGGAGGCGTTGTTTCGCGAAGAGTTGGCCCACGAACGCACGATGTTCGCGGCAGAAAAATATGCCGGACACGTGGGCGCGTTCGAAGGCGCGAACTATGAACCACGGGGTTACTACCGGCCGGAGATCGACTGCATCATGTTCTCGCGCACCGATCATTTTTGCGCCGTTTGCCGTCGCGCCATTGAGCGGATTGTTGGGCTCTACTCGAGTGGTTGACGTCTAGTTTCAGTTTTCTCTGTGCGTCCTTTGTGTCCTTTGTCCCTTTGTGGTGAGCAATCGCTGATAAAGATTCACCACCGAGCCACAGCGGACACAAAAGGACGCACATAGAAGACTTCAAACTAAGACGCTACCGAAATCAAAAGGCTTTCGCTCTCCCCTTTTCCCGATGTCAATCTGAAAGGCACAAGCGATGCGAAGATACCTACCAGTCTTTCTTGTCCTGTTGGCGGTTTTAGCCAGTCCGATTTTTGCTCAGAAGCGTAATATCACCGAAAAGGACTTGTTCAATTTTGTGTGGGTCGGTGATCCGCAAATTTCGCCTGACGGCTCGCGCGTAGCTTTCGTTCGCGTCAGCGTTAACGAAAAGAAGGATGGCTACAACACCGCAATCTGGACGGTTTCACCCGCCGGCGGCGAGACCCATCAATTGACGACGGGGCCGCGCGACTCTGCGCCGCGTTGGTCGCCCGACGGGAAATATCTGGCCTTCGTTCGCGTCACCGAAAAAGACGGGAAACCGGATGTGCCGCAACTCTTCATGCTGCCGCTGGCTGGCGGCGACTCTTTCCAGTTTACGACTGTCTTGCGCGGCGCCAGTCAGCCGCAGTGGTCGCCGGATGGAAAAACAATTGCCTTTGTGAACGATGCAAATGCTGAAGACCTCTCCAGACAAAAGGACGCGCTAACGACCCCCGCCACACCGCAAGCTGCGCCATCTGTGGATTCGCCCAGCCCAACCGACAAGGGCAAAACAGCCGATAAACGAGACAGCGACGTGCGCGTGATCACGCAAGCAATCTATCGATTTAACGGCGCCGGTTATCTCGATGCCAAACATCCGCAGCACATTTGGATCGTCGCCGCGCCGCGGAACGCCGATGAGAAAGTCACGTCTAAACAATTAACAAAAGGGCGCTACTCGGAAGATCATGTTACCTGGTCCAGGGACGGTTCTCAGCTTTACTTCGCCTCGGACCACGTTGACGAACCCTATTACGAGCTGGAAAAAACGGATCTCTATTCCGTTTCGCTTGCCGGTGGACCACCGGTCAAGCTTACCTCGTTTGATATGGGCGCGGGCGCGTTTGCAGTCAGCCCGAACGGCAAACAAATCGCGTTTCTTGCTTCAGCAGGCCAACCCGTCACCTCATACACGCAGCCTGACCTGTGGGTAATCGACATCGCCGCGAACGCCAAGCCACGCAATCTGACGGGAAGTTTTGACTACGATGTCGGCTCGGGTGTGGGCGGCGATAACGCGCCACCACGCGCCGGCGGGGGCAGTCCACCCGTCTGGACAGCTGATGGTCGCGGCATCGTGGCAATTTATGCAAAGGAAGGAAGAGCAAACCTGGCCACGTTTGCTGCTGCGAACGGGCGACCGACGGACATAACTCGAGGCAACCAAGCGCTGCTTACGTTCCGGATGAATAATGCCGGTAATTTAGTCTACACGCTCTCAACACCAACGCGCGTTGGCGATCTTTTTTGGGTTGACCGTTCGGGAGTCGAGCCTAAACAACTGACGCATCTCAATGACGAGTTGTTTTCGCGTTTGAACCTGACCGAGCCAGAAGAGATCTGGTATCAGAGCTTTGACGGCAAGAAAATTCAGGCCTGGATTCAGAAACCGCCCAACTTTGATCCCAACAAAAAGTATCCGTTGATTCTGAATATTCATGGTGGTCCACACTCAGCCTATGGCTTTGTTTTCGATCACGAGTTTCAGTGGATGGCGGCGAAGGGTTATGTCGTGCTTTATGCAAATCCGCGCGGCAGCACCAGCTATGGCCAGGATTTTGGCAACATCATTCAATATCATTATCCCGGTGATGACTATAAAGACTTGATGGCGGGCGTCGATGAATTAATTAAGCGCGGTTACATCGACGAGAAAAAGTTGGGCGTCACCGGCGGCAGCGGCGGCGGTCTGCTGACGAACTGGACCATAGTACAGACGACGCGGTTCGCGGCGGCGGTGTCGCAGCGAGACATCGCGGATTGGGCCGACTGGTGGTACTCGGCAGACTTCACACAGTTTCAACCGGAATGGTTTCGTGGCGCGCCTTTTGAAGATCCCGATGATTTCAAAGCGCGCTCGCCGATTACGTTCGTGAAGAACGTGACCACGCCGTTGATGTTGATACTCGGCGAGGCTGACTATCGCACGCCGACCGGCGCCGGTGGCGAGCAAATGTTTCGCGCACTGAAGTATCGCAAGATTCCGACTGTCATGGTCCGCTTTCCCAACGAGTCGCACGAGCTGTCGCGTTCCGGCCAGCCCTGGCACCGCATCGAACGCCTGGAACACATTGTCGGCTGGTTTGATCACTGGTTGTTGGGCGTGCCGAAGCCGGATTATGAGGTCAGTCAAAAAGAAGCTTCAGCGGTGGAGTAATCATGAGTGACGGACAGCTTTGCACAAAAAGAATGTTACCCACTGGCGACGCCGCAAATCGGCGCAGCGGAAACACGCTCACGGTCTGGCGCAAGAACGTTCACGGGAACTGGCAAATCTTTCGCGACGCCAATCTGTTAGCCGAACGGTCACGCAAAATCCAAGCGCGCGGTGATTACGTATATTAGGTTGGGGGAATAACGAATCATGTATAAGTATTTTGTAGCAATTGCCGCCATTTTTCTGCTTGTTGCCGCGATGATGGCTCGCGGTACTGCAACCGGTTCGGCCACGGCACTTCCGGATCCCGCTGTAGATACACCACTCGCCAGCTCCAAAGGCGAACAGACCGCTGTGCTTGCGGGAGGCTGCTTTTGGGGGGTGGAAGCCGTATTCGAACATGTAAAGGGGGTAACAGACGTCAGATCGGGCTATGCGGGCGGCTCGCCCGCGACTGCTCAGTATGAGCAAGTCGGCACCGGAGAAACGGGCCACGCGGAATCGGTGCGAATAACTTACGATCCGTCCCAAATCTCCTATGGCCAGCTACTGAAGGTATTCTTTTCGGTTGCTCATGACCCGACTGAACTAAACCGTCAAGGACCCGATTCGGGCACGCAATATCGTTCCGCCATCTTCTTCGCGACGGTAGAGCAAAAACGCATCGGCCAAGCCTATATTGAACAACTAAACCGAGCGCAGGTCTTTGCGCGGCCGATCGTGACCAAAGTTTCAGCGCTTCAGTCTTTCACTCAGGCCGAAGACTATCACCAGGATTATCTGGCCCGTCATCCGGATGAACCTTACATAGTCATCAACGATCTCCCGAAAGTCGAAAACCTGCGCAAGCAACTCCCGGCTTTATACCAAGCTAGGTAGCATTAGGCGCAGCCGACCAGGAATACTAACGAGCGGCTGGAATGGTTCATGAATAAACCAACGCCGGCGATTTTCTTTGGACATGGCAATCCGCTGAATGCATTGCTGCGTAATGAGTACACTGAAGCCTGGTCCAACATCGGCAACTCCCTGCCGCGGCCGAAAGCTGTTCTATGTATCTCCGCACATTGGTATCTTCCCGGCACCGCCGTCACCGCAATGGTCCAACCTCGCACCATCCACGATTTTGGCGGCTTTCCGCGCGAACTTTATGAAGTTGAATACCCTGCGCCGGGCGCTCCTGAGCTGGCGTACCGTGTGCAGAGTTTGCTTGCGCCGGTTGCTGTTCAACTTGATGAAGACAGTTGGGGGCTGGATCACGGCACGTGGTCCGTGCTTTGCCACGTGTTCCCCGATGCCGACATCCCAGTTGTGCAATTGAGTATCGATGAGACTCAACCGCCCGAATTTCATTACAAACTCGCCAAACGTCTCGCGCCTTTGCGCGCTGAAGGCGTGCTAATCGCAGGCAGCGGAAATCTGGTTCACAATCTTCACACCTACGCCTGGGGCCAGCACAACGTCGAACCTTTTGATTGGGCGGTTCGTTTCGAAAAGTTGGCGCGGGAACTTTTGTTGAAAGGCGATCACGCGCCGCTGGTGGATTACGAATCTTTGGGCCGCGACGCGCTGTTGTCTGCGCCGACGCCTGATCATTACCTGCCGCTGCTCTATGTCATTGGCTCGAGTCAGGCCGGCGATGAGGTTAGCTTTCCCGTCGAAGGCTTTGATGGTGGCTCGATTTCGATGCTGACCGTACAGATGGGTTGACTGTCTTCCGCTCCCGCCTTCTCTTCCCGGCAGAATAATCATGCTGACTGTTCCCATTGGATAAGCTAGATTAGCGCCGTCAGACTAATCTTGATTGGAGGACCTTCATGCGAACTCTCTTAGCAATGATTTCAACAAGCGTTTTTGCCGTAGTGGTAATGGCCTTCGGTGCTGTTTCAGTAAGGGCGCAAGGACCAATCGTGAGACCAATTCGCCAGGTGGCCGTGCAACCATCGGGTGACAAAGTTATGCGAGTGCACGCCGTTGGCAGCCAGGCGCAGCCGCAAAATGACAAGTTTGAAGTGGAACCGCCGCCGGACAAGCTTACGCCCACGCAAAAGTTTTCGCTGACGGGCGTTGCACTTCCGCAACTAAACGTTGCCGCCTCCTTTACCTTAACGCCCGCGCATCCTTTCTTATCGAATCGTGGAACGCTTTCGTTTCTGAGACCAATGCTCGTAAATGCAAACCCAGCGCATCCGTTTGCCGCAATCCCCTCCCAGACTGATTATCCGGGCGGACCTTATGGATTCCTCAATGACCGCTCCCTAACCGTAATGTTGGGGGATTTGACCCTGGGTAAGCACTACATGATCGACTGCACTGTCAAGGGTGGGGATACCTACTACGTGAAAGTTATTCCGGGTGGCATGGAGCAAAGTTTTAGTGCCACCAATCACGTCATCGTTATATTGGACGCGGGCGAGAACTATGCGGAGATTAGCATCGCAGGCAAAGCCACAAACCATAACTGGTACTTCTATTCCGCCGAGATTACCAGACTGGACTAAGCCTCGGGCAAAAACCAATTTTCACTCGAGCGCCCGGTGCCTTATCCAATCCGTAAGGCCGGGCGCTCTTGATCTGCGAGCCCGAGCGCCGGTTCATTTTCGCACCGGCGCTGTCTGGCCAATGTTGTTTGGCCTGCCGGCCATGCAAGTTTCTCCAGGCCCCTCCGTTCAATGGGCGAGTGCGTTTGAATCGTCCATTGAAAACAAGAGAGGCCGTCATGAAAAAACTTTCCCTGCTCGCCGTCGTCACGCTATTCGTCATGTTCATCCTGCCCGCCTGCACTGAAATCCCGGGCGATGCCATTCCCCCGGTCTTTGCGGCTGGCTGGACTGTGCCGGTCAAAAAGAACATGCGCGCGTTTAAGTCAGACTCGGAGTTGGCGGCCTATCTCCGCCAAATTGCCGAGAAGCGACGTCGCGGCCGACAGGCAAGTGAAAAGAGCGCAAATTCAGACGCGGCAGCCCCCGAGCCTACAACCGCGAGTTCTGTCGCCGGTTTGGCAAAAGGCACCGCGGCGGACGAATCGATCACCAACGTGCAACACGCCGGTGTTGATGAAGGCGGCATCGTCAAATTACACGGCGATCATCTAGTGGTGCTGCGCCGAGGCCGCTTGTTCACCGTGGAGATAGGTGGCAACGAGCTGAAACCGATATCCGTAGTTGACGCGTTTGGACCGGACATCGATCCGCGCAGCACCTGGTACGACGAGATGCTGGTCTCGGCCGACACGATCGCGGTGATTGGTTACAGCTACGAACGCGGCGGCACCGAAGTTGGGTTGTTCAATATCGACAGCGCCGGAAATCTGGCCTACCGGTCCACATACCATTTGCGCTCAAACGATTATTACTCATCGCGCAACTACGCCAGCCGCTTGATTGGCAACAAATTGATTTTCTACAGCCCACTCTACTTAAACACCTACGAAGAGAATCCCTTTCAAAGTTTTCCGGCTGTGCGTAAGTGGCATAAAGGCGCTAAGCCAGACGAGTTTCAGCGAATAGTTTCGGCAACGCGCGTTTATCGTCCCGAGCGTGACATAGAACTGAACTACGGAACTGCTTTGCATACGGTCACAGTCTGCGACCTTTCCGGCGGTGACTTTAAATGTGAAGCGACGGCAGTGTTGGGCCCGCCGGGACGCGTTTTCTACGTCTCGCCGGACGCTGTCTATGTCTGGGTAAACAACTGGGTGAATCGCGGTAACCAAACGCGAACGCAGTCGATGGTCTATCGCATGCCGCTTGATGGCTCGAGGCCCAGCGCGCTGGGCGTTGCCGGCGCCCCAATCGATCAGTTTGCATTTCTCGAAAGCAACGACGGCAATCTGAATGTGCTGGTGCGCGCTGATTCAGTCGGCGACGGCATGTGGGGCGCGGAAGTAGCTGCCGGTGACGTGGCCTTAATGCGCGTGCCGCTGAGCAGTTTTTCTGATGGCAGCCAGGATGTACCCGGTTTCAATTACCGCAAGCTTCCGAAACCTTCGGGATACACTTTTCAGAATCGGTTCGTCGGCGACTATCTGTTGTACGGAACCGGTAGCGGCTGGGGCTATCCGCAGCAAACTGGTCGTTCCAGCCTGGTTGCGGTTCGTTGGGCCGGCGGCGAAGTGAACCGAATTCTGCTGCCGCACGGCGTGGATCGAATTGAGCAACTTGGCTCCGATGCTGTCGTGATTGGAACTGACGGAACCGACCTGCAATTCTCAGCGGTGCGATTAGGTGAATGGCCCGAAGTCGCGGATCGGTTTACGCGGAAAGGAGCGTCGCAGGCAGAGCTGCGCAGCCAGGGATTTTTCTACAAACCCGATGGAACAGACTCGGGCACGTTAGGATTGCCGATCAGCACTCCGGCGCGTCCGGGCTATCAACACCTGTTTGACAGTTCTTCCGCAATTCTTTTCTTGCGCAACAAGTCGTTGCATTTTGAAGAAGCCGGCGAGCTTGCGGCTCGTTCTGATAAAGCTGTCGACGACGCCTGTCGCGCATCATGCGTCGATTGGTACGGCAACTCCCGGCCAATTTTTGTGCAAGGCCGCGTCCTGGCGTTGATGGGCTATGAGATCGTGGAAGGAACGATGGGCGAAGGTCGCATGCGGGAACTGCGGCGAGTGAACTATGCGCCCGATCAACTTAAGTACAGAGCTGTCGCGGATGAATAAGCGCTAATATCCCTCCTGATCGGCTTCATTTTCGAGTCCAACCAATCAGCCGCAGGCGGACCGGGGAGTTCCCGTCAGCCGCCTGCACTCTCGCTATTGACTCCTGAGCTGCCACGGGATTATTGTCCTGACCAATCTAGTCCCGCAATTGAGAATCCGACCAAGCCTCAGGAGGCCGCATGAAAAGTATGGCAAGAAACCTACGCTTTCTCACTCTCATGTTTGTGATCGTCGTTGCTTCAGGCGTGACAACCAGCTCGGCGCCGGCGCCGCCGGATCTTCCGGATCCTGCTTGCGTCAGCACGTGTGCTGGGCTGTTGTTCGAATGTTTAAGTTCCGGTGGCAAGAATAACAATCACGACAACGCCTGCATCTCTGTCTACCACCATTGCATTGCACAGTGCGGTAAACACTGATCGGCTGTACTCAACCGGCGAATCGCGGTTTTGACTAAACCAGCGAGCGCACAATGCGCGTCCAGTCGTCGAGCGCCAAGGTTTCGGCGCGGCGCTGCAGTTCGACCTCCGCTCGACACAAGACAATACTCGCGCCGCCGTGAGCTTTTAGTTTTTCCTGCAATGGCGCGGGAGCGTGACGCAGGTTATTGAGAATCGTTTTCCGGCGCTGGGCAAAACCCGCGCTGACAACCTGCCACAAAAGTTTTTCTTCCAGAACACTAAGAGCGATCCGCGGTCGCAGTTTCAAACGAACGACGGTGCTCCAAACTTTAGGCGCTGGACGAAACGAAGCTGGCGCCACATCAAACAGTTTTTCAGTCTCGCAATAGGCTTCGACAAAGACCGAAAGGTAGCCGCGCTCAGCAGCACCCGGAGACGCGACAATTCGGTCGACCACCTCTCGTTGCAACATCAATATCAATTCGGTCAGACAGGCGCGCTGCTCGATCAGTCTCTGGAGCACTGCCGTGGCGATGTTGTAAGGAAGATTTGCAACCACGCGTGCGGTAAGGGCGGGATGTATTTCCGCGCAAATATCCGTAATCAACGCATCGTTCTGAACAAGTTTGAAGTTTTCATTTTTCCCGAACGTATCAACCAGTATTGGGATCAGGTTTCGATCAAACTCAATTGCCACCAACTGACCGGCGCGTTCGCTGAGTGGCGCCGTGAGCGCCCCTCTTCCCGGCCCGATTTCAACAATCGTTTCGCCGGGCTGCGGATCGACCGTCTCGACTATTTTTCTGATGATTGATTTGTCAGTGAGGAAATTTTGGCCAAAGCGTTTTGCTGGCCGATGAATGGTCGACGAAGGCTGAACGATTGACGATGAAGGATGAAGTGAAGACTCCGCGCGATCTTTTTTCATCCTTCCGCCTTCATCCTTCAGACTTTTCCGGGTAGCCCGTCACTTCAATGTCTTCACCGCGCCGGACAATCTCGCTGTTCTGAAGTCTCAACGCATCGACGAGCCGTTCAGCCCCGGCGCCGCCGATTGCCGACGGCGCGTCGCGACCGCCGATAATCATTGGGGCGAGAAAGAATGAAACCTTATTTACCAGTCCGGCTTCGAGCAGTTTGCCGGCAACGGTAGCGCCGCCCTCGATCAACACGCTCTGAATCGAGCGATTCCCAAGCTCAGTAAGAACGGCCAGCAAATCCCGGCCGTTTGCTTCGTCAGCAATAACTTCAACTCCCGACGACTTCAGCAACCCAAGCTTGGCGGCGTCCGCCTTTTGGCCGGCGAAGATAACCAGCGGCGTTTCCTTTGCCGTGGCAACGAGTTTCGCATTGGCCGGAATCTTCAAGTACTCATCAACCAGAACACGAATCAAAGCTTTTCGCCGGGCCCGGCCCGAGCGATCGGTAAGCAGCGGGTCGTCAACCGCTGCCGTCCCTGCGCCCACCAGGATCGCGTCGTATTCATGTCGCAGTTGATGCGCCCGCGCGCGCGATTCGGGACCAGTAATCCACTGCGACTCGCCGGTGCGCGTGGCTATTTTGCCGTCCAACGACGCTGCCAACTTTAAGTGAACGAAAGGGCGGCCAGTGGCCATGAAGTGAAAATACTTTTCATTCAGTTGCCGCGCCTCGCGCGCCAGCAAGCCCACCGACACCGCAATTCCGGCCGCGCGCAAATGCGCAAAGCCTTTGCCCGACACTTTTGGATTAGGGTCTTCGATTGGGGCTATTACGCGACTGACGCCGGCAAAGATTAACGCGTCAGTGCACGGCGGCGTGCGACCGTGATGCGCATGAGGCTCAAGCGAAACGTACGCCGTGGCGCCGCGCGCGCGCGCGCCTGCTTGTTCCAGCGCATAAGTTTCCGCATGCTTCAGTTTTTCGTAAACGTAAAAACCTTCGCCGGCGATTTCTCCGGAAGCAGAAACAATTACGCAGCCGACCAAGGGACCAGGACTGACTTGCCCGGCGCCTTCTGCCGCCAACGCGAGCGCGCGATGCATGAAACGGTTATCCGCTTCGGTACACTCGCCAATTTTGTCCTGCACTGTTGCTGTTGTTCGTTGCACCTGAGTCTTATTCAAACAGGCCGTTGACATACAATTCGGGATCAAAGACGACCAGGTCGTCAACCTTTTCGCCGATGCCCGCGTAGCGAATCGGCAAACCGAGTTCATTCGCAATCGCCACGGCAATGCCGCCCTTGGCCGTGCCATCGAGCTTAGTAAGCACTATCCCGGTGACGCCGGCAACTTTCAGAAACTGTCGTGCCTGTTCCAGTCCATTCTGACCGGTTACGGCATCCACAACCAACAAGGTCTCGTGCGGCGCACCTTCAACCTCGCGCGCAGCCACGCGTTTCATCTTTTCCAGTTCAGCCATCAGGTTCGACTTGTTGTGAAGACGGCCGGCGGTATCGACAATCAAGACATCCGAGCCCCGCGCCTTTGACGCCTTTAAGGCGTCGAAAAGGACAGCGGCTGGATCGGTTCCCTGCTTTTGTTGAATCAAGGGAACGCCCGTGCGCTCGGCCCAGATTGCCAGTTGGTCCGAAGCAGCCGCGCGGAAAGTATCGGCGGCGCAAATCAGAACGTCGTTGCCCTCGGCTTTGATTCGTTGCGCCAGCTTGCCAATCGTCGTCGTCTTGCCCACGCCGTTCACACCGACAATCATCATTACATATGGCGCTACGCCTGCCGGCACGCTTGTTTCGGAAGCAACGCCCTGGCGTTCTGACTGGTGCAGAATCTTAAGCAGCTCGTCCTTGATCGCCCGCTTCAGGGTGTCGAGATCGTTGATCTGTTTTCGTGCTACACCGCGCCGAACGGTCTCCAGAATGTGTTGCGTAGTGCTGACACCAATGTCGGCGGCGATCAGTGCTTCTTCCAGTTCATCCAAAAGATTTTCGTCGATCTGCTTCAGTCCCTGGAAAACCGTATCGAGCCGATCGGAAAGAGACTCGCGCGTGGCAGAAACGGCGCGGCGAAAACGCGCAGAGAATTCCTGCTCAAGCGCTGCTTCCTGCGCTTGCAGTTCTTCGATTGAAAGATTGAGGCCCAGCACAGACGTCGCAAACGGCGAGCGCGAAGGGACGGGCTTCTGGGAAATCTCGGCTTTTCTCGCAGTAGTTACTGGTTCTGAAGGAGCAGTCGGGGCCGTGGGCTTCGCGACCGGCGACTCGTAGGGAATCGGTGTAGGACCACCCGCGGTTGACGGGGGCTCAAGCACAGCGACCGAAGCCGCTGGCGAATCGACGGATCGCTCCGCTCGCACGCTCGCCTGTGGCTCATCCTTCCGGACGTCAGATTTCGTTTCGGCGACCGCCGGCTCATTCAATTTGAGCGAGACAAACTGATCACCGCTCTTGCGTTTCCAGAAAAGCCCCATAGACCTTCATCCCCTACAGACAATGGTTCGTTGTGAAATGATGATTATACGGGCAACACTGGCGCCGTCACAAAAACGCATCTCTGCCGAGGATGAACACAATTAGACTCGGGCTGTGCGGCTATTAAGTCGCAAAGCGAGCAGGCGAATAGCTTTCCAGGTGTCGTTGGGTTATGAAACCGGCACTGCCTCGCGCTCGATGTTTGTGTCGAGCGGAGTTGGCGTGACCTTGTTTTCAACCGGTGCGGGGCGCTTGAGTTTGACGGTGCCCGGACGAATTTGCCCTTCTGCACACGCCGCGACGAAAGCTGACACCACCGCAGCGTCGTACCGCGTTTCGACAAAGCTCTCAATTCGCGCCACCGCGTCCGCAAACTTCATCGCTCGCTGGTACGGCCGGTCCGTGGTCATCGCGTCGAATGTATCGGCTACAGCCACGATCTTGGCCATCAGGGGAATCTCGTCACCATGCAAACCCTGTGGATAGCCCTGGCCATTTACCATCTCGTGGTGCATGTACATGCCGGGCAGAAATTCCTTCATAGCGGTAATCTGCGACATGATCTTGTAGCCTTTCTGCGGGTGTTGCTTCATGATCTCGTACTCGTCGTCGGTAAGCGCCGCAGGCTTCTTCAAAATATTGTCGTCGATTGCAATCTTGCCGACGTCGTGCAGCAAAGCGCTGATGCGAATCTTCTCGCATTCCTCGTCGGATAGTTGTAAGCGTTGCGCAATCGCCACAGACATTCTTGAGACGCGTTCCGAATGACCGCGCGTATACGGATCCTTGCCATCAATCGCTGCCGCCAGACTCTTGACGGTTCCCAGAAACAGTTGCCTGTTTTCGTCCGCCGAACGTTGCAGATCGGTGATGTACCGTTCCACCTGATCTGTCATTAGATTAAATGAATTGCCGAGGTCACCCAGCTCGGTTCGGCTGCGAATGTTGATGCGCTGCGAAAAATCGCCAGAAGCGATACGGTGTGCACCGCTGGCCAGTTCCTGAACTGGCTGCGTCAGTTTCTTTGCAAAGAAGAAACCTATCAACAGTGTCAACATGCCGGCCACGAAGCTGATGAGTATCGTTTGGCGTCGCATGTCGCTGACGGACGCCAGCGCGGCCGATTCATCTTGAATAGCAATCACACCCAGGCGCGAGTTCTTGTCCAACTCTGCAGTCGCATACGAGCCGAGCATCTCAACTTTTCTTCCGTCGCGCAGCAATGAAAATGGTTCGAGCGCGGATTGAACCTGGGCGCCCGACTGCTGCCAGTCCTGGACCACTTTCAAATCCGTCATGGGTTTTTCGGCAAAGGCGACAGCCGCTTCCGGATGAGCGACCGCGCGACCGTTTTGATCGACAACAAACACAACCGGCAGCCCGGCATCCAAAAGTTCGCGCTCGCTTCGTGATGTTTGTTGATGGACGGCGTCAAAGACTTCCTGAAATGAAATTATTGCGATGACCGCAGCAACCAGATCCTGTCCGCTTGGACCACCCATAACCGGCGCCGCAACCGTGAGCGCCATCTCTTGACCGGATCGGATAATTTGCGGCCGGCTAACAACCACGCCGCGACCATTCATCCGTGCCAGGACTTCACTGACACGCTGGTCCACTTCCTGATGTTGAATGACATCAGGTTGAAAGGCGCGGTGCACTGGTCCATTCACCGGCCAGATGGCCAAGCCGATTAGGTTTGGATCCTCTTCAAGTGTCTTTTGCAGCCGCGAGTCGTACCCGGCATCGTTTAGCGTCTTGATACCGCCGGCGATTTCAAACGCCCTTGCGAGACCCGTCACAACATCGCGATAGCGCTGGCCATACAGTTCTATCTGTCGTGCCTTGTCCTGAACGAGTTGCGCCTGATAGCGTCCTTCGACCGAGCGCAACTCTTCGGCGCTGCGATCGGAAAGCAGCATGCCGGCAAAACCCAGCGGCAGCAGCCCCACTAAGAGCAGCACTCCAAGAACGATATAGAGAAGGCGAATTCGGCCGGTCTGGTGCGACATTATTCGATTGACTGAAGTAATAACTTTCGGGGAAGCGACAGGCTGTCTGGAAGGTGCGTGTGACGACCAGGGATTTGGCCGCCACCTCATTATCGTTGAGCAAATGCGCCTGTGTCAACGCGTTTCACTATTCTTAAACAAAGTTTGGCCAGGATTCTCTAGGGATTTTCGCCGTTTTCATTAGCTCATCGTTTAGTATTCTTTCCCAGCGGCTGGAACCAGGTAGACGTTTTATCAACTTATCCCTGATGGTTGGCGTCTAAACTCGTGGGCCCAAGGTGGTTTCGCCGGCATTGAGTCAGCTATTCAAGACAGTTTCGCAGGGAGGCGGCTACGAGCGACGAACAGATCGTAGAGCGGGCTTTAACGGGCGACGCAGAAGCGTTCGGCGAGATTGTGCAACGCTGGGAGCGGCGGATTTTCGCGCTCGCCTTCGGCATGTTGGGCCGTGAAGAGGACGCACACGATGCAACCCAGGAAACGTTTCTCGCGGCGTTTCGAAATATTCGATCGTTTCGTGGCGAGGCAAAAGTTTCGTCGTGGTTGCATCGCATAGCCGTCAATCAATGCATCACGCGACAGCGTCGGACCAAGGTTAGAAAGGAAAGCGGGCTTGAAGAGGAAGAAGAAAAGCATGCTGCGAGCTTTTCGGCGCCGCTTCATTATTCGCCGGCGCTCGTGGTTGAAGGTCGCGAGCGCAGCGCGGCTGTCAGGCGTGCGGTGAATAGCTTGCCGCTTGATCTGCGTCAGGTGATCGTAATGAAGGAGTTTGAAGAGCTCACATTTCGTGAGATGGCGGACGCGCTAAACATTCCGCTGAGCACGGTCAAGAGCCGGCTCTACACAGCGTTGCGCCAATTACAAATGCGATTGCAGCAGTACGACGACGAATAACGTGAGACGCGGGAGTGAAGATTATGCAACAAGTGAATGCCCCAAACTGTGGACGCGAAAATGACCTCGTCGCGTTTCTCTATGGCGAGTTAAGTGACGTCGAGAAAAAGTCATTTGAAGGCCATATGCATAGTTGTCATCTGTGTCAGGCTCAGACTAGCGAGTTCCGATCAATTCGCGAGTCGGTCGCGTCGTGGCGGGACGAGTCGCTCGGTCGCGCTCAGGTCGCTTCAGCCGCGCCCGCAAGAGTCATGAACGAGCAAAAGACTTCAGCTCTTGCTGCCATGCGCGCGTTTTTTGATCTTTCTCCCTTATGGATGAAAGGCGCCATTGGCTTTACTGCGATATTATTCTGTGTTTTTACCGTCCTAGCTATTGCTCGCTTGCGACCCACGCCGGTGCCGGTTGCGAGCAACGCGAACAGTCAGCGCTATTCACAACCAGAGATGAATGCATTGGTTGAGCGGCGCGTGCAGGAAGAAATTGCACGCCGCAAGTTAACCGAAGAGCCGTCACCGGTTGCTCCAACGGCCGCGATAAAACCAAGAACTATTCCAACTAGATCGCCTGCTTTCTCCGGCAACGGCTATGAGGTTGCAGATGCTCGGAATGAAAAGGCCCGCCGACCATTATCGAAAGCGGAGCGTGAGCAATTGGCCGCGGATTTGAGGTTAGTATCGTCGGGTAGCGAACGCGGCGTTGATCTTATCGATGACCAAATAAATCAACCCTAGTTGAATTGTCAGCAGCCCGAGTGTCACGAGGTAAAGCATGAAGTACGACTCACAAATACTTGTTCTGGTCACGGCCTTGTTGGTCCTTTTGGGCGCACCGGCGGTTCGGGCCCAACAGCCCCAACCGCAAATGCCGGACATGCAACAGCAAGCTGCGGCGGACCCGATTCTCCAGTTGAACCTGAGCGCTGAACAGCGCGAAAGAATCAGGACCATCCGCGAACAAGTGAAAGCTGAACGCGTCGCCAATAACGAACGTCTTCGTGAAACCAATCAGGCACTGGAAGCTGCGCTCGATGCGGACAATCCTGACGAAGCCGTTGTCGACCAAAGAGTGCGCGACGTGGCGGCTGCTCAGTCTGCTCAGATGCGGATGAGGATTCTTACGGAAGTCAGAATCCGCCGCGTTCTGACCCTGGAGCAGTTGGGGATTTTGCGCAGTTTGCGGCAACAAGCGCGCGATTCGAGACGCACTCGCCAGCTGGATGATGCGAACCGGCGCCAGCGAGAAAATGGGTTACGCAATCAGAATCAGCGGAACGGCATAACTCCGCTTTTCCCCCGGCGCGCCTTGCAACGCAGACAGCGACCGTAAGGCCGCTGACCAGTCTCTTTACCTCGATCGGCCTACTTCTTGGTATAAAGTCTAACCACTCCAACAACTTCCGCTTGACGCTTTGCGCAAATATTGCGCATGATAAGCCGCTAGTTTCAATCTGCCCATCGCAAAACGAGCAGCGAATGCTTTTGCCGAGCCGGCCCCAGGTAGCTAAGTCTACGGCTATCGCGTGGGCAGTCGAGTCACAGAAACAATGCGACGTTTCTGACCGCACGGCACCGTATCAGCCCTAATGAATTTCGTCACGCGCTCTGTCTTCGAGCTGCAAGAGACCACCTTGATAGCCACTCGCGCTATCGCTGGTCTTTTCAAACGTCCCCGTTACATTGCGGAAGCCATCAACCAGATGGATGTAATCGGCGTCGGCTCGCTGACAATAATCCTGCTGACAGGATTTTTCACCGGCGGCGTGCTGACGCTGCAAACTTTTCCCACGCTGCAATTCTACGGAGCGCAATCACAGACCGGGCGACTGGTGGCCATCTCATTAGTACGCGAGTTGGGACCCGTCCTCTGCGCCTTGATGGTTACCGGGCGCGTCGGTTCGGCAATCGCGGCCGAGCTGGGGTCGATGACCGTATCGCAACAGATCGACGCCATGCGCGCGCTGGGCACCGATCCGATTAAGAAGCTGGTGGCGCCGCGGCTGCTTGCCCTGGTAGTCACGCTCCCGCTGCTGACCGTTGTCGCCGACGTGGTTGGTATTGGCGGTGGGGGAATCGCGGCCACCTCGCTCTACGGCCTTTCGATAAATGAGTTCGTTACCTCAGTTCGAGATGGGATTAGTTCAAGTGATATTATTGGCGGCGTCATCAAGCCGATTTGCTTTGCTCTAATTATTAGCTCCATCGCTTGTTACAAAGGACTGAACACCGACGGCGGTACCGTGGGCGTAGGACGCGCCACCACCCGGGCCGTGGTAACCGCATCGATCGTTGTCATCGTCACCGATTTCTTTCTGGCGCGCGCGCTGCAATACATTCTGGGCGTGCAAAACTGAAACAATAAACTGTCATGGCTTCATCCGAACAAATTCATTCCAGCCAACCGCCTACGGGTGAAGTGAGTAAGAATGCGGCCGTATCAACATTTGCCGAAGTTGACGACACGCATCGGATCGTTCCGGCGATTGAGTTCCAGAACGTCCTGCTCGCCTTCGACGATCGCGTAGTTTTGAATCGGCTTAGTTTCAAAGTGATGAAGGGCGAGACAAAGATAATCCTCGGCGGATCGGGCGGCGGGAAATCTACCATCATCAAGCTCGTGCTTGGCCTGCTCAAACCGGACGAAGGACGGATTCTGGTTGATGGCGAGGACATCACTGACTACAACGAGCGCCAGATGATGAACGTGCGCAAAAAAATTGGCATGGTATTTCAGGAAGGCGCGCTGTTTGATTCCCTTTCGGTCTACGACAACGTGGCGTACCGCCTTCATGAGCAAGGACTGCCGGAAGAGGAAGTTGAACCGGAAGTGAGGCGCATGCTCCGGTTCGTTAATCTCGAGGACGCGATCGACAAAATGCCTTCAGAGCTTTCTGGTGGCATGCGCCGTAGGGTGGGCATCGCGCGCGCCTTGATTGGCGATCCAAAAATTGTGCTTTTCGACGAGCCTACCGCCGGACTAGATCCACCTACGGCACGCACCATTTGCGAACTCGCGATGAAACTCAGAGACCTCGAAGACGTGTCGTCGATATTTGTGACGCACGAAATGAACAACCTCGATTATCTTTGTTCCGAGTACGCGGTTGTGAACGAAGAGGGCCAGGTTGTGTTTGAGGTTGAAGGCGAAAGGCTGTGCCTGACTAACAGCAAAGTGATGATGATGCGGGACGGCAATGTGATTTTCAGCGGCACCGACGAGCGAATCCGCAAGGCGGAAGATCCGTACATTAAGAAGTTTCTGCGGGGACATTAAGAAAGGATGGAGGGGGAAGGATGAAGCTGGAAGGAAAATAACGCGCTCCATAACCGGGCGGTTCATCCTTCCTCCTTCATCCTTCATCCTTGCTAAAGCGCTATGCCAAGATCAACGAAACAAGTCAGCTTAAACCAACTGCGGGTCGGGATTTTCGTGTTGGTTTCAATAGTGATTCTGATTTTTCTGATCCTGAATGCATCAGGCGACATCAACCCCTTTACCAAGAAGCTGCACTTGAAGGCGCAGTTTAGTGATGCGAACGGGTTGCGCGAGGGATCAGAAGTCCGCCTGGCGGGCGTGCGTGTCGGCAAGGTCGACAAGATCACATTGCTGCCACCGTCGACCGAACCAACCGCCAAACGCGTCGAGGCTTTGATGACTATCGACTCGACGATTGATGGCCGCCCGGCAACTGAACGCATCCGTCAGGATTCAACTGCGCAACAGGGATCACCCAGCCTGCTCGGCAACGAGATGTTGATTAACATCAGTCCCGGCACGGCACTGGGCCAACCGGTTAGAGACTACGCCATCCTGCCGTCTTCCAGTTCAAACACAGTTAACGATTTCGCAACCTCGGGAACTGATCTGGCGCAGCGGCTGAGTAAACTTTCCGATCAAATAAGCTTGATTGTGAAAGATGTCCAGGAAGGCAAAGGCACAGTCGGCCGGCTCTTTAGCGATGAGGCGCTCTACAACAATTTGAATGCGACCGTCGTCGAAACTGAAGATGTCATGCGGCTGATACGGTCAGGCAATGGTTCGGCCGGCAGATTTGTTAACGACCCAGCTCTCTATAACAACGCCAACGAGATTGCGGTGCAGTTAAGACAAATTGCGGTGGACCTGCGCGCCGGTCGCGGCAGCGCCGGCAAACTCCTGACGAGCGACGAGCTTTACAATCGTATCAACCATACGGCTGACCGCTTGGATCGTTCGGTTGACCAGGTTAACTCGATGATTACGGAAATCAATGCCGGACACGGCACGTTGGGCAGGCTGATTAAGGATGAACAAATCTATAACGATGCCCGCGCTGCGATCGCCCGCTTTAATACCACTGCTGAAAGAATCGACAACGTCGTCGCCGGCGCGCAAAGAGGTGAAGGCACCTTTGGCAAACTGCTCACCGACGACGCGTTGTATTCAAACGTCAACCAACTCTCTTCCGAAGGCGTGAAGCTGATTTACGACTTCCGGCAGAACCCGAAGAAGTATCTAACCATCAAGTTCCAGTTGTTCTAAAACGGAGACTCGTCCGCCGATGGTCCATAAATCGACGGCACCGGAATATCGTTGAGCCGCAGGTAAACGCCCAGTTGCGCGCGATGGTGAATCGTGTGATTCAATACGAAATTGCGCAGCACAGCAATCTTCGGCATCGTCATAATCGCATTTCCGTTTGACTGCAAAGTCCAGGGCTTGAACAACTCCTCGTCTGCTGCCGCTTCAATTGCAACCCGCGTCGCCGCTACGTTCTCGTCAAACGTCTTTAGTATTTCCTGAGTCGAATGCAACTCCGGGGTTTTCATTTGCTCGCCTCCCGGCGCCACATCAAACGAATCTGAAGACAACGTCAAACTTCCCCAACTCGGTAGATTCGCGAGATGTGTCGCCAGCGCTCCCATAGCAAACGACTTGTCGTGTGGCTTCCAGGCGAATTTTTCATCGGGTACGCGCTCGAGTGTCTTGCGCGTGTTCTTCATCTCGTTATCAAACTCCGGTAGTAAAGATTTACTTATAGCCATAGGTCCTCCATCTCCTCGTTTTCATTCAAAGTCATCTAGAACTCAGAACTTCTTGACGCTTACAAGTCTGTCGCCGGTTTACTGACAATGCCAAACGCGCGCACCGGAAACGTGCCAAAGTTCTTAATCTTCACCGGCACGGCAAAGAAGCGAAAACCACTGTCAGGTAGATCGCCGAGCCCGCACAAGTGTTCGACGATCGGAATATTGTTAGCCAGCAGGATGGAATGCGCGGGACGCTCGCCAGTGCCGGTGTCGTCGATGTTGTAAGAGTCTATGCCGACCAGCGTCGCTCTTTTTGCAACCAACAGTTCAGCGGCAGCGTCAGTTAAGAAAGGGTGCGTGCCGTCGCTGTACGCTTCCGTCCGCCAACGCATGTCCCAGCCGGTATGAAACAAAACTGCCTTGCCTGCTAATTCCAGACCTGCCAATGCCGCCGCCTTGATCGCTCGTGGGGCGGACACATCCTGGCGAACGACGACGCCTTCAAGGTTAGCGAGTGAGTCGAGACTGAGTCCGGCGAGATCAGTACCTTGCGGGTACCGATGAAACGGGCTGTCGAGATACGTTCCGGTGTTGGCAACCATCTCGATCCGGCCGATGTGAAACTCAGTCCCCGGCGCGTAGAAATCACGCGAGCGCTCGCGCGTCAGGTGATCGCTGATCACCGGCGGCGGCAACCCCTTGTAGGTGATCATGCCGTCGTGGATTGTGTGGCAGACATCAACCATCTCGTAACCCTTCATCCGCCAATGCCTCCTAACCTGATTTCGCCAGGAAGTTTTTCCTGCACCAGCACTTGAAAACTCGCAGCCATTCCGTTTGGCAAGATCATCTCGCGCGCGGCCGTACTCAAACGCATCTTGTCAGCTTCACTAGCGCTTGCCGATTGCAATTCCAACTGCTCAAGCAGACCTGCAGCGAGGAGAAACTTATCTTGTCGCGAAAATGAAACGGTCTGAAAACCCAGGGTCTCGGCCGATGTTCTGACGGCGGTCCAGTTTATTGTGCTGGTCAGATCGGTATCGCCCGGGTTAGCCAGCAAATTCTCGACAAGCGCATGGCGCTGAAGACCTCGTAGCGTGCCTTGTTCGCGCCCGGTTGCAGAATAGAGTTCCGTTGCCTCGGCGCCATAGTCAACAGTGATGAGATAACCGCGTTTCAGATTTGCTGCAACCTTCGCGAGCCACTTCTCAGTTTCGAGATTAACTTCCGCAACCTGGCCCTCGCGCAAACGGATGTCGTGCTGTTCCAGGTATTCGGCGAGCTCGGGAGTCGATGCCGGACCAATCATCCAGCTAAACTGCTCATCGCCGCCAAGACTTACGTAAAGTTCGCAAAGCGTTCCCGCGCTCAAAGTCACACGATGGACCGGAAAAGCGTCGAGCAGCTCGTTACTGAAAACAATTCCGGGATCGATCTCAACTTCATCGCTTGCAAACTCCACGCAGCCGCGAAACCGAACCAGCCGTTGCTGCGCGGCAGTTTGCGCCGAGATGCTAATTTCATCGAAGACATAACGAGTGGCAGCGAAGACTTGCGGAAAGTAAGTCTGCAGCGTTTGCAAAACTCCGAAAGCAAAGTGGCCGGCGCCGCCGCCAATTTCAACTATCGTGATCGAGTCTGGATTCCCAAGCTGCTGGTACAGGCCGGCAAAGTAACGCGCAAACGTCGCTGCAAACAAGTCGCTGCGTTCGGGGCTGGTGCGATAGTCACCTTCCCTGCCCCAAATCGGATGTTGCTTGCGATAGTAACCTTCAGCCTCGTCATAAAGGGCGGCCCGCATCCATTCATGAAAAGTAATCGGACCTTCACGCCTGATGCGTTCGCGCAGTTGTTCGGCAAGGACTGTTGTGTAGAGTGCTGCTTCGATCATGATTGAAGTACGGTTAAGAGCCGCCGGGTGCTAGCGATCTTCCGGATCTTCTTTTTGC
>JANMKA010000031.1:0-10212 GCA_031371765.1 Blastocatellia bacterium | reverse complement strand
AACATTGCGGGCGAAAGCAGTTGCTACACGTTACGTTCAGGGCTTCCACGCCGCAGACATTCGGCGCGCCGGCGTACATGGTTTGATTGCCGCGAACGAAGCAGAAGCCCAGGTGGGCGGGCACCATTCGTTTCGTGTCCCCGCTGGTTATGAAACGGTGCTGCAACGCCTAAATGAAGAAGCCAAACAGCACGGTACGATCGTCCAGCTCAACGCAGTGGTCCGCGAAATCCATTGGAGCAAAAACAACGTCGAGGTGATTTGTCTTTCCCGGGAACGGCAGCAACACTTCACAGCGTCCAGGGCAGTAATCACTTTGCCGCTCGGCGTGCTGCAGGAGAAATCCAAGACAGGAACAACCGTGCGGTTTGTTCCGGCGCTGCCTGAAGAAAAGCAGCAGGCTATCGACGATATTCCGATGGGCCACGTTGCGCGCATCGTGCTTGTGTTTCGTGAACGGTTTTGGGAAGGATTGGACCTCGCCGGCACCGGCGCGCAAAAGGATTTGTCGCAGCTTGGATTTATTCATTACCCCGAAACCGCCATTCCGACCTGGTGGAGTTTGCTGCCGTTGCGTGCTCCGGTGTTGGTAGGTTGGACCGGTGGCACGCAAGCTGAGAAATTCGCGCGTATGTCGGCAGCGGAATGGATTACGGAAGCGCTGCGTTCGCTAAAAAAGATTTTTGGCGTCTCAGAAATGAGTTTAAGGAAATCGTTATTGCATTCTTACCTGCACGACTGGAACCTGGATCCTTTTTCGCGTGGCGCGTATGCTTACCTTCCCGTCAATGGTCTACACCTGCAACAGGAACTGGCGCGGCCTATTCAGAACACGATTTTCTTTGCGGGCGAAGCCACCAGCGTTGGTCACATCGGCACCGTTCATGGCGCCCTCGCAAGCGGGCAACGCGCGGCGCGGGAAATTCTGGCAAGCTCGTAGGATTCTTCCTTCTTAGAAACATCCCACCATACCGTACGAGTACCGATTGCCTACGCCCCCGCACCGGATCGGATAAGCGCTTCGCATTCATCGACCTGGAATACTAATGCCTGTCATTGCAATCACGCTCTAATCGTGTGTCGATTCGGCGTCCTTCGATTTATTCACCGCTGCCTTGGGGTTATTCAGCAAAGGTTCGTCACCGCCAGACGCTGCTGCCCAATTACTACCTCTTCCTTCTTCAATGGGCATGCTGCTTGCAGCTCCTTTATAGAAAAAGCGCTAAAAATCCGGTTAAGGAAGATAGGTTTGAAGGAGGCTCTATGAGTTCGATAAAAGTTTGGCCACACATGACGATCGTCGCTATTGCGATTGCCCTGATCGCAGGCTTAGGCGTCGCGTTTTATATGAAGCATGAGCAGACGGTTTCAGCCGAGTCACTGCCCAATGCTGCTCGCATTCAACGGGTCGATGGCGAGGTCGCCCTGAATAATGGTCTCTATGAAAATGGAAGTGACGGCCAATGGGTGACGGCTAGCCCCAACACTCCTTTCTCAGTCGGCGATCGAATTTACACGCGCGACAATTCGCGCGCGTCGCTGGCATTTACCGGGCGCAACTTTGCGCGACTAAATCCCAACAGTTCACTTGATGTCATTGCACTTGAGGATCGACGCACTCAGCTTGCGTTGCGCGATGGCTCGGCAATTTTTGACGTTGGTTATCTTGAACCAAACGAATTGTTTGAAGTAGCAACGCCCTATGGCGCGGTGGATTTCGATCAGCCCGGGCTCTACAACGTGGGCCTCAATAATGGCAACGCCACCGTATCGGTTTTGAGCGGGCTGGCGCAGGTAGTTGGCTTAGGTGGCAACGGACAGATTGGCAGAGGCGAAATGCTGGCGTTGGCCGGTCAGACAGCAGCGCAGGTTTTGTTATCGCGACTAAACAACAACGATGCGGGAAATCTGGTGAATGACTACTATTCTTATCAGTATCCAAATTCCTACGATAATCGTTACAACAACAACTACGATGCCTATGTGGCGGATCCTACCTACTATGATCCGTACAATCGTTACAACAGCTATCAATATGTTTCGAGCACCATCCCCGGCGTTTACGATCTGGATTCCTACGGTAATTGGCAGAACGTCAGCGGTTATGGCAACGCCTGGAGTCCGCGAGTAGACAACGGCTGGGCGCCTTATCAGCAGGGCCACTGGGAAAATGATTATCCATATGGGATGACGTGGGTTTCGAGCGAGCCTTGGGGTTATGCGCCTTATCACTATGGTCGCTGGGCCAACGTCAACAATCAGTGGTTCTGGATTCCGGATACAGTCAACGCCACGCCCACCTATTCGCCGGCGCTGGTAGCCTGGGTCCCGGTCGATGTGAACAATGTTGGCTGGGTGCCACTTGGACCAGGCGATCCCTATGCGCCACGCTATTACGACGCAAACTGGCAACCACAGTACTTGTCGCGAACCAACAATGTGCCGACGCAATTGGTAAATCTTATCGTTCCAGGCGCTGTTGCCTATGCACCGGTGCAGGATTTGGGACGCACAGTTGATCCGAGAAGCATCAACCACCTTAGCCCACGGACGCTTGCGCAGGTGCGGCCGGTGCTCGATCCGCTGACACTGACTCCGCTGCGACATGCGGCGGTGCATTCGGCGTGGGGCCGCGGCAAGATTGATCTGCCGCCGGGCATTGCGAAGAAACTTTACGAGACGCAAGTTATCACCAGCTCTCTTCCAAACGCGTCGCCTTTCAGAAAAGATTTGGCCAAAGCTCTGCGCGTAGAAGCTGCGCCGCAGAAAGCGAAAGGAACAAAATTCCAAGTCCGAGATGAACGCGGAAACGATCAGCGCGCACAGACTCCGTCAGGCCCCGAAAATAATCCGGTGGCCGACCAGGCACGCAAACAAAAGATGGATCAGCTAGCACCTGAAGCCGCTAAGGGTAACCGTGATGCGCGCCGACAGTTGCAGGATCTGCAACAGCAACAGCGCCAAGCAGACACAAGCCGGAAGCAATCGGAGCGGGCTGCGGCGCAACAGCAGCAGCAACAGCAAGTCGAGCAACAACGCGCGCAGCGTAACGTGATTCAGCAAGCTCGCGGCGAAGCGGTCGGACACCGCGAGCAGCCGCAACCGGCAACCCTTCGCGGACGGCAAGACGTTCCGAAGGCCAGGGAACCGCAGGCCAGGCCGCAGGTAGTGCCCAATCCGCAAATCATTCAGCAAACGCCGCGCGGTCGCCAGAATGTTCCCAAGGCAAGAGAGCCGCAGGGTCGAGTGGAAACTCCGCGGGCACAACCGCAGCCAGGCGCGGCACAACCGCAAGCTCAGGGACACGGCAACGGCAAGCCTGATAAACCGCAAGGACCTCCGACCGTTAATCCCGGCGGCGGTGGTGGCGGTAAGGGCCACGGAAAGAAGCCATAAGGAAGTAAACAGCAAACAGTAAACAGTGAACAGTAAACGCGAAATCGCCGACCAGGCCGGTCGGCGTTTCTGCTGCTATGAGCTCATTAGTTCTGGCTGTTTGCTGTCTGCTGTCTGCTGTTTGCCGTTTGCTGTTTGCTGTTCACCTTCTACTTGGGTACGCGCATTGCACTTGACGATTCAAGCTTACAAAAGCGTATCATTTCAAATAGGGGAGATTTATGTCAGCAACACAAACATCATTGACCGGGACTCAATCAAAGACCGGCGAAAACGGCGGAATGCAAAGCGGTGCCAAGCGGGATATCGCGGAGACCGTGTTGAAAAGCGTGGATAAAACCACGGAGAAAGCGACGGGAGTCAGTTTGTTCCACATCCTGACGCTGGGCGCGATTGGCGCGTCCATCGCCTTGTTTTTCAGCGGCAAGCAGAAGGCGGGAATATTCGTGGGCCTCTGGCCACCGACTTTTCAAGCGTTAAAGGCAGTGGTCGATAAAGGAAACGAATCGGCTTAATAGAGTACGACCTGTTACTCATTCCATTCGCAGAAAGCGGAGAGTCATCGAAAGATGTCTCTCCGCTTTTCTAATTGTGCATTGTAGTGCTGAGCGCTGAGTACTGAGCAAATAAGTTCTGCCTATTTTCTGTTTCCTGTTTCCTGTTTCCTGTTTCCTGCCCCGGTTTCTACCTTCGCCCTTCATTCTGACGTTCAATCATCCACTGCGGATACAGCGTGCGCGGTGCTGTCGTTGCCGACAATGCTTCAAGCTCCGTCGCCGATAACGCCAACGCCGCTGCTTTCAAATTATCTTCCAACTGCGTCAGCTTGTTCGCTCCGAGGATTACTGACGTAACACCGGCTTGGGCCAACAGCCACGCCAGCGCCACCTGCGCGACCGTCACCTTCCTTTCGTTGGCAATCCGCTCGGCCGCTTCGACCGCGTCAAAGCCGCGCTCTTCATCAACCGGCGGAAACTGAAAACCGGTGCGGCGGGCGCCTTCCGGATTGGGATTGTCGCGGCTGTATTTCCCCGAAAGAAATCCACCGGAAAGCGGCGACCACGGCAGGACGCCTACATTCTCTTCGCGGCAAAGCGGCAGGAGCTCATGTTCAAGATCGCGGCCGACTAAAGAGTAGTAAGCCTGCAACGACACAAAACCGGCCCATTCATTCGCCTTTGACAACACCAGCGCTTTCATCAAATGCCGCGCCGCCCAGTTTGAGCAACCGATGTATCGCACTTTGCCCTGCCGCACCAGGTCGTCCAGCGCGCGCAGCGTCTCTTCAATCGGCGTAAGCACGTCCCAACCATGCACCTGATAAAGATCGATGTAGTCGGTTTGCAGTCGTCGCAAACTTTGCTCGACCGAGGCGAAAATGTGTTGTCGGGTTAGCCCAACGTTGTTCACGTCCCCAGTACCGGCAGTCGCACCTTCACTCATGGCGCTGCGGACCTTGGTCGCGACGATTACGCGATCGCGCTGCACCTGCCCGTCTTGCAACGACTGCCCCAGAACGGTTTCTGATTGCCCGTATGAATAAACGTCAGCGGTGTCGAAAAAATTAATGCCCGCGTCGAGCGCACGCGCCACCATTTCGTTTGCTCCTGCCTGTTCGACCACCGCGATGCCATAAAAGTTTTCTCCGAACGTCATTGTGCCCAGGCAAAGTTCAGAAACCTTCAGACCGGTGTTACCGAGTGTTCTGTATTTCATAACCAGATAGTAAATGGTAATTGGTGAATGGTAAATCGTAGGGCTTGCTGGTCTAACTAGAAGCGGCGTCAAGCCGCCGCACTCCAAAAAAAAGTGCCGCGACTTTCATCGCGGCACCTTGTCCTTACCGTCTACGATTTACGATTTACGAATTCACGGTGTTAGTACCGTACCCCAAGGATCTGTCCCAAAATCTGCGCAGCGGTATTACTTCTGCGATAGCTGCGGTTCCCTGAATACTGTCGGTAGCCGGCGTCGTAGCCACGCACAAAGCCTTCCCGATAAGCCTGCGTACGGGCGTTTCGGTAATACTTCGATCGTTCCGGACCATATTGCTTGTTGCGGCGGCCATCGTCGGCTCCAGTGTTAATACCCTGTTGGTAACCGGCGTTGAGTTCCTGATTGCTGTACCCGCCGTTGCCATAGCCACCGTTGCCGTAGTCACCATTATTTCCGTAACCACCGTTGCCGTAATCACCGTTATTTCCGTAACCACCATTGCCGTAGCCACCGTTGTTGTTTGCATATTGTCGGTAGCCCTGGTCATAGCCGCGCACAAACCCATCGCGAAAAGCCTGGGTCGGCGCGTCTCGATAATAGCGTGAACGCTGAGGACTATAACTCTGCCGCCGTTGGGCATCGCTGGCTCCTACGTTCGCACCGTATTGAAAACCCTGTTGTATGTCTTGATTGTTGTATCCGCCGTAGGTCCGGTTGGACCATTGCGCGTTGGCTGTTGAGCCGGTCGCGGCAATTACTCCGAATACGAACGCGAGCGCCATAAGCGCACTGCCAAACGTCTTTTTCATGTTGCTTTCCCCTCCATTGGAGATGGGAACTGCAACCGTCATGCCGCAGTCCCAGCCTGAAAAAGAAAACGATTCCGGCGGAAAAACGACCGTTTGGCGATGGATAGCAGTATCCATATCGTGCAATGAATGTCCGAGATCAGGTAAGGAAAATGTTGCAGACATTTCGCGTTGAGGTGCGGTTAGTACCATAGACGATTCCGCTGCTATTTCATCGCCGCCTGGCTGGCGGACGCGGCAGCACTGTCGCGTCCCATTTCTTAAACTCAGATCGCAATTGCGTAAACATCGCGGGATTTAACTCGCGGTAGTTAGCTTGCTCCCTCTCATCAACTGAAAGATCAAAGAGGTACTCGTCTTCACCGTCTCTTAGATATTTCCAACTGCCTTTGAGCACCGCGTCCTGTTCGGCGGTTCGCCAGAACAAAGTGCGCTCGTAATGCGGCCGCGCTCTACGGATCACCGGCAACAAATCATGACCATCCAGCGGATAAGCGGGATCAGGCTTAGCATGCGCGGCCGCCAGCATGGTGCTGGTCCAGTCCATCGTGATTGCGGCCTGCTGCGTTACCAAACCAACGGGAACAATACCCGGCCAACGCACGATGGCGGGCACGCGAATGCCGCCTTCGAACAGCGAAAACTTTTGCCCTCGAAACGGCCAGTTATAGGAAAAGCGTTCACCACCGTTGTCACTCGTCAAGATCACCAGGGTGTTACGAGTCATACCGGCTCGATCCAACGCTCGCAAAACTTCCGCAATACCATCGTCCAAACTCTTCATCATTGCAGCATAAGTTTTCAACGAGCCGCCGGCGGTGAAGCCATCATAGCCTCCTTTTAACGCGCGGCTCGCGGCTTGATCATGAGGTCCTTCCCAGGGCCAGTGTGGCGCCGTGTATTGCAAACTCAGAAAGAAGGGACTCGTGCTTCGCGCGCTTTCATGATGAGCAGAAATATATTGGACAGCGCGCTGCGTCAGCAGCTCTGTTATGTAACCAATGCGTTCGACGGGGATTTTTCCTTCAAAAAGATCGGCGTCGCCGCGCATGTCTTTGTGTGTAAAAAAGTCGCCGGCGCCACTCATGATGCCAAAGAACTCGTCAAAGCCACTTTGCACTGGGCCGAAGTTCGGTAAATACCCCAGATGCCATTTGCCGATCAGCCCGGTGTGGTAGCCGCTCTGCTTTAGCAAAGAAGCAATCGTAGGATGCTCAGGCGGCAGCCCGAGAGTTTTCGTTTTCTCGCCCAGCTCTCCCCGTTCAGTTAAAGGTTCTTCAAGTCCGACGCGAGTTCGGGCCGGATAGCGCCCCGTGATGAAGGAGCAGCGGGTGGGCGTGCACACCGGCGAAGCAGAGTAGGCGTTTACAAAACGAACACCCTGCGTCGCAAGACGATCGAGGTGAGGGGTTCGATAGTCGGGACGACCATAGCAACTCAAATCACCATAGCCAAGATCGTCGGCGAGAATGAACAGAATGTTTGGCTGACGCCGCGTTGGGAGTGACGTTAGCCCCGAAGCGATGTCGGCTCCGGCGATTGCAGCTCCGGTCAGTGCGCTTCCCGTCAGTGCAGTGCTTACGAATTCGCGGCGAGTGACTTTGCGTGACATGCGGCGAATGTTAATTGGCTCGGGAAGTAAAGACAATGGTGAACCGTGAATCGTGAACATGTGAAGCGATACCATTTACCGTTCTCCTGATTCACTTTGACCGTTCTTGCTGATTCACAATTCATGACTTTAGTTTGACTTTCATCTCTGAAGTGCTATACAACTGCGCCCACTAAACCGCTTCCGTTCCCAACAAACCATTTTCCCAGTCAAACTAAAAGGAGTCTCCCAAATGAAAAGAGTACTAGCAGTGTCACTGCTGATGATTGCCGCTGCCACCATTGCCTTCGGTCAATGTAGCGATGCCGACAAACAGAAACTTGAAGCTTTTGATCGCGCCTGGGGCGATGCCGGATTGCACGGCGATCGCGCCGCACTGCAAGCAATATATGCCGACAACTTCGTGGGCTTAGGCTCGGCCGGCATGATCGACAAAACGCAAACCATTGCCGACACGATGAAGCAGTTTGAGCTCGACAAAGCGCATCCGCAGAATGCCGACAAAATCTCGCATGATTACTATATGATCACGTGCTCGCCAAACTCGGCCACGATCACTCATCGCAACGTAATCACCGCCAACATGGGTGGTAAGGAACACACTTTCTACACTCGCAGCGTTCACGTTTTGGAACGACATGGTGATGGCTGGCAGGTGGTGAGCAATGCCGGGCATCCGTTAAATGATGCGGGCACGCTTTATTACATGGAGCGCGAGTGGAACGATGCCAGCAAGCGAAATGATATGGCCTGGTTCGAGCGCAACTACGCGGACGATGCTTCCGACATCAGCAGCCGCACCGGCGTCATGCATACCAAGGCAGAAGAAATTGCCTCGATGAAAGACAATAAGATGGTATTTGATTCGCTCGAGCTTTCGGATTTAAACGCGCGGGTCGAGGGAAACGTAGCGGTTGTGACCGGCATCAATCACGTGCGCGGGAAGGATGAAAAAGGAGTTGCGTTTGAGCGTCGCGCTCGCTTCACCGACACCTTCATCAAACGCGACGGGCGCTGGATGGTGTGGGCCACGCAGGGAACCCTGATTCAGTAATATCAACTTCGCATCCCCTCTCCCAATGGGAGAGGGTTAGGGTGAGGGCTTGCGCTCGCACCCGCTAGTTTTCTTATTCGCCGGTCCTCGATGGGCCGGCGTTTTGTTTTGAACTGCGGCGGCATGGCGCCGCTTTGCAAAATGAATCACCAGCCTCGCAGTGGAGTCAATACCGCCTGCGCTAGCGGGTGGTTGTATAGCGTCACGCGCGCATCGAGTCAAAGCGCCGTAGGCGCGACACACAATAGCCCACGGGTAAAGCGTGCTTCGCGCGGCACCCTGGGATCACCCACCCCAAAAGCAACTTCGCCGACCTTCAATGGGTTCGCGTGTTTTTGCGGTTGAAATGACAGTCAATCCCGCGGAGCGTTCTCTTAGTACTGAAACCAAAAGCGACGCCGACCCATCGAGGGTCGTCGAAAGAAATTCTCTGGGGTGTGATCCCAGGGTGCCGCGCGAAGCGCGCTCTACCCTGGGCTATTTTGTTTCGCGCCTACAGCGCTTTGACTCGACGCGCTGCGCGCGACCTTACTAACTACCCACCCGCTACCGCAGGCGTTACTCACCTCACAACCCTCGATCCACGATTACCCATTACCATTTACCACTCACCATTCACCGCTCTTAACGATTCACCGTTTACCATTTACCGTTCTAATCGATTCACGGTTCCCGGTTCACGGTTCCCGCCAGCCCAGCAACCACGCCCGCCAACTCAACCAGCGCGGTGACCACCGCCGACACCTGAAACACTTGCGCCCACGCGTGTCTCGCGTGATGACTGACCGTGCTGACATTGTCCGCCCCCGCCAAGATGAAATGATAGTAACCACCAAACACCAGCGCGCCCAACATTGAGAGCAACAGGATCAAATACCCACCCCGCGCGCGCTTCCAGATCAGATAACCTGCAACCAGTGGCAACACACCAATCACAACGAGGATGTAAGCGTTCTGCCAACCATTCATCAGTATTTTGAGACTCGTGTGCGCCGCCCCATGCGCTACGTTCACCAGTACGTGCAACACGATAATCGCGACACTAATTCGCCTTGTCATGAGCGCCTCCTCCTTGTGGTGAAATACTCCTATTTGAGCCAGTCGATTATTATGTTTGCCTCCACCTGTTTGAATTCTTGATCACCGGTCACGAGGTGTGCTTTTCGCTGTTTCGCTAGCGCTGCCGCAAAGCAGTCGGCAAAAGACATTTTGTTTTTAGCTTTGAACTTGCCGGCTTCATGAGCAATATCCCAGTCGGCGTCGATCAGCTCAATTCCAAGTTGCTTTAGCTCGCGTAGGCTGCGGTCAGCATCGGCTTCGGAGGTTCTGCGGGCAATGATGTACCAAATTTCACCAGCATTCACGACACTCATGAGCAGCGGGACATCGTCTTCATGCGCATCCGCAATAATGTCTGCCACCCTTTCCGCTGAAGGTTCACCCTGGAGGTAGCTCATGATCGCCCATGAATCAAGCACAATTGATTTCGGCTTGCGAGCCATTAGAGTTTTCGCTCCCTTTGCTTCTCAGCCATCAGCTCTTGCAATAAGCCTTTGCCTTTGAACTTGCCGCGCAGACTATGAACAAACTCGCGCGTGATTGGCTTCAGTATGATTTCCTTGGCA
>JANMKA010000010.1:0-20608 GCA_031371765.1 Blastocatellia bacterium | reverse complement strand
GCGAATCGCGTGCATGAAATGGTTGCCGCCAATCGACAGCGCGTCGCCGTCGCCGGTAATCACCCAGACGCTCAAGTCGGGATTCGCGCATTTGATGCCGGTAGCAATCGCCGGGGCACGGCCATGAATCGAGTGAAAGCCGTAGGTGTTCATGTAATAAGGAAAGCGCGACGAGCAACCGATGCCGGAAACGAAAACAATATTCTCGCGTGCGACGCCCAACTCAGGCATCACTTTCTGCACGTTGTTAAGAATTGCGTAATCGCCGCAGCCGGGGCACCAGCGTACTTCCTGATCCGAAACGAAGTCGGATTTTTTCAGTTGTCCCGGGGGCGGCGCAACGCGGCCCGAGACGGCCGAACCGCCCTCGCTCTCCGCCGAGATGCTGGCTTCGACGGGCGCCAGGTTGCCGTTGCCACTACTACCAATTCCGTTTGTGCTCATGAATGCTCCTTGAAAAAAATCACTCTGCAAAAATCTCAGCTATGGAAATCTGAAATCCGGGTACTACCTCTCCCCCGTCGAGCGTGTCAGCCCCGGTTAATTCAAGACATCGGTTAGAGGTCTCAGCGACGGATCGACCATCAGTGTTAGCGGCAGTGGTCATAAAGCGTTGGGGTGATTGCTTCGACAAATTGATTGACGCCGGATCCTACAGATACTCTTCAACCTTGCGCACGATCTCGCGAATCTGGAACGGTCGTCCTTTAACTTTCGAGAAAGCAACCGCGTCGACCAGATACTTCGCGCGAATCATGGTGCAAAGCTGGCCCAGGTTCATCTCCGGCACAATCACCGTTTCAAATCCGGCAAGCACTTCGCCCAGATTTTTCGGGAAAGGATTCAGGTAACGGAGGTGCGCGGCGGAAACGCTCTTGCCTTCGCTCTGAAGTCTCTCGACGGCCGTGCTAATCGAGCCATAAGTTGAACCCCAGCCGAGCACCAGCACCTTGCCCGTTTTTTCGCCAAACACTTCGATCGGCGGAATGTCATTGGCTACCCGATCGATTTTTTCCTGGCGCAGCTTGACCATCAGATGATGGTTTTCGGGATCGTAATTTACGTTGCCGGTGATGTGCTGTTTCTCGATGCCGCCGATGCGATGCTCGAGTCCCGGCGTTCCGGGAATTGCGTATGGCCGCGCCAGCGTTTCCGGATCGCGCGAGTAGGGCATGAAGTTCGCCGGATCGGAAGCAAACTTAACTTCGATCTTCGGCAGGTCGCTGATTTCCGGAATGGCCCAGGGCTCGGCGCCATTTGCGAGATAACCATCAGACAAGTAAAAGACCGGGCTCATGTATTTGAACGCGAGACGCACGGCTTCAATTGCCATTGCAAAGCAGTCGGCCGGCGTCTGCGGCGCTATCACGATGGCGGGACATTCGCCGTTGCGACCCCAGACTGCCTGGAAAAGATCAGCCTGCTCCGTCTTGGTCGGCAAGCCGGTTGATGGACCACCACGTTGCACATTAATAATTACCAGCGGCAACTCAGTCATCACCGCCAAACCAATCGCTTCCTGTTTCAGAGCGACACCAGGACCAGATGTTCCAGTCAAGCCAATCTGTCCGGCAAAGCTGGCGCCGATGGCGGCGCACACCGCCGCGATTTCATCTTCGGCCTGAAAAGTCTTCACCCCAAAACTTTTGTGACGCGCTAATTCATGGAGGATGTCGGACGCCGGCGTAATCGGATACGAACCGTAGAACAACGGGCGATTGGCGAGTTGCGAAGCCGCCACAAAACCAATTGCGGTCGCTTCGTTGCCGGTAATTTTCCGGTATTTGCCCGGCGTAATCTTCGCCTTCTTGATCGTGTAATGGGTAGTAAAGATTTCGGTCGTGTCGGCAAAGTTGTAGCCCGTGCGCAACGCGATTTCGTTTGCCTTTGCGAGTTCCGGATTCTTGCCAAACTTACTGGTGATCCAATGGAGCGTATTTTCCATCGGCCGGTCATAAAGCCAATAGAGCACGCCGAGCGCGAAAAAGTTTTTGGACCGATCGATCTCTTTGCGCGAAAGTGTGACATTCCCCTTCAGCGCATTCATATTCAGCGTGGTCACTGGCAACTTGTGCACGCGATATCCGGCCAGCGAACCATCTTCCAGGGGATTGGAAGCATAGTTTGCATACTTCAGATTCTCGGGCGTAAAGCCGTCGGTATTAATAATCAGTGTGCCGCCTTCTTCGAGATCAGGCAGGTTCACTTTCAACGCCGCCGGATTCATGGCTACCAAAACGCTTGGCTGATCGCCCGGGGTTTTGATGTCCTGGCTCGAGAAGTTCAACTGAAAACCGCTGACGCCGGGCAAACTGCCTGCGGGCGCGCGAATCTCAGCAGGGAAATCAGGCAACGTCGAGATGTCGTTACCGACAACCGCCGACGTGTTTGTAAACTGGGTGCCCGTTAACTGCATGCCGTCGCCAGAGTCGCCGGCAAAGCGGATGGTAACGGCTTCGACTTCCTCAAGATTTTTTTCCGTTTGTTCTACCGGGGATTCGATAACAGTGCTCATGTGTTTTTGATCACGCCTTCTTTTTTAGGATTGCCGATTGCCCATTGCCGATTGCCGATTTGTGCTCATCTGACGGGCGGGTCTTAAATCGGCAATTGGAAATCGGAAATCGGAAATGTCATTACCCGCCATCGGTACTATCCATCACCTGATTCGGATTCGGCGGTAGGTTCATCGTGGTTTTCGGGTAGCTCTCGGCGAGGTAGCGAATTACGTCGAACACCGAGATCGAGCCGACCAGCTTGCCATCTTTTACCAGCGGAATATTGCGATAACCCTTGTCATTCATAATCGCCACGGCATCGCCGATAGTGGCGTCCGGCGTTAACGTCGCGACTACGGGCGACATCCAATTGCTCACCGGCGCGGTTTCGTCCACCGCTTGTCCCACCACCTTCGTCAATAGATCACGTTCCGTAAAAATCCCCACTACCGAACGATCAGCTGCGCAAACTATCGCACAACCACCTTCGTCCTGTTTCATTACCTGCATGGCTTTGAAAAGCGGCGTGGCAGGCTCGACGCAAACGTAATCGTCAGTTTCCATCAGGCTTACGCTGTCAGCGCGTGCTTTGTGAGACGCGTCGGTTTTGGCGACAGCTATGGGATGGTTTTGGGGGATGGCGGATTCACCTGACATCAAAAACTGCTCCGAAAAAACTACCGGAAGTGGCGAATGTGTCTTAAAGCTGAAAAGATTCTAGCAGTAAAGCGGGGACGACTAAAGCGGCAAGCCTTTACTACGCATTCATGTTTGTAGGCACATGTTATGCCGTGTGCCAACTATCTCAAACGGGTCACTAATCGTGAGCGGCATACAACGCTTTTAGCTCCTTATCATAAGGCGACATCTTTACGAGTTTGCCGATGATCCCAGGCAACACTTTCAACGTCTGATCGATCTCCGCTTCAGTGTTGTAGCGCCCGAGCGAAAATCTGATCGAGCCCTGGGCCGCGGTGTAAGGCACATTCATCGCGCGCAACGTCGGCGAAGATTCATGGGTGGTGGAATGACAAGCCGAACCGGTAGAGACGCAAATGCCCGCTTCGTCGAGTTGGACGAGAATGTTTTCGCCTTCGACGTATTCAAAAGAAATATTTGCGGTGTTAGGTAAACGCTGCGCGCGATCCGTGGTGCCGTTCAAACGCGCGTTCGGAATCGTGCGCAATATTTCATCTTCGAGTTTGTTTCGCAGACGTTCGATCTGATCATGGCCATCGAAGTTTTTTGCCAACGCGCAAGCCGCACCCAGGCCAACGATGTTTGGAACGGCAGAAGTTCCCGCACGCCGGCCAGATTCCTGGCCACCGCCAATAATGAATGACGGCAGCTTTAGTCCTTCACGAATGTAGAGGGCGCCGACTCCCTGCGGGGCATGCAGTTTGTGACCGGAAAGCGCAAACAGATCGACTTCACTGTTTTTCAGGTCAAGCGGAATTTTACCAACCGCCTGAACGCCATCAACGTGAAAGACTGCGTCCGAATTCTGCCGGATGATCTTGCCGATCTCATTCATTGGAAACAGCACGCCGGTTTCGTTGTTAGCCAACATCACGGAAACAATTCCTGTATCGCGGCGCAGCGTCCGGCGCAAGTCGTCAAGATTGAGTTCGCCTGTTTCGTTTACCTCGAGCCAGGTAACTTCACAGCCGATCTGCTCGAGATGCGCGCAAAGATTGCGCACGGCTTCGTGCTCGACGCGGGTGGTGATGATGTGACGGCGCGTGGGATTTTGTTCAAGAAAACCGCCGATGGCCCAGTTGTCTGACTCCGAGCCGCAGGAAGTGAACACGATTTCGCTTGCTTGTGCAGCGCCAACCAATTCCGCAACTTGCTCTCGAGCGAGTTCAACTGCGGCTTTCATGCGTCGGCCCAGCGAATGCGCGGAAGACGGATTGCCATACGCTAGCGTCAGGAATGGCTGCATGGCCGCGAAAACTTCCGGCGCTATGCGCGTGGTTGCGTTGTTGTCGAGATAAATCATTGCGCTCGTGAATCGTGAATAGTGAATAGTGAACCGTAAATCGTGGATAGTGGACCCTGATGAGCACGAGTTGCGGTTCCGACTGCTTCGCCCTGGTAGGGCGAAATGTTTATAGCCTGATACCGCCTCAATTGTCTCTGCGCTCCGTAGGAGCGCGATGTGTTTGGACGGCGCCAGGAGCAAGCAATAGGTTTCGCTCCTAATGGAGCGAGAATTTCACGGCGGCTTGGTGCTATAAGCATCTCGCCCCTCTGGGGCGATGACTACTTCTCGCAGATTGGATTCAAGCATTACGATTTACGATTCACTTCCTCCAAAATATCTTCAATCAACGAGTAACACGAACGACAGCCCGCGCCGGCATTACACGCGCGCGTGACTTCCGCTATCGAACCAAGGTTCTTGGTCTGAATCTCGTTTTCGATCGTTCGTTCAGACACGCCAAAGCAGGTGCAGATGAGCGCATCGTCGCCTTCCCAGTGATCGCGCGCCGAATCGCTGTAGGCGCGAATAGCATCAAGCAAAGCCTCTGACGCCAGTAGCACGCAGTCGCCCCGGTCAGCAGCCTCGGGACCTAATTCGCGCTCCATTGTTTCCAAATCTTCGGCGAGCACGGCGGCTTCAGCCGTAGTCTTGTTCTTAACCCGCTCAGTGAGACCAGACAACGCCGCTACCAAAACCGTGCAGCCGGCAACTTTGAATTTTGCGTCAACTATGTGCTGAGCTTCGTCTATGTGTAGCGAAACCCTTGCGACTGCGCCACAGTCGAATGAAGCTGAGCGCCCGGTGAAATTCGGAGTCGCCGCTTCGCCGACATTTCTTGGATTCGAGAATTGTTCGGCCGCAAGGCCGGCATCGACACGCATAAGAATCACTAAAATGTATCATGATGGTTATCCCTGCGGTAACGCACTATCATAGGCGCCATGTTCGCTAAGTTTCGGGAACGCAGTTTAGAGCTCGAGCACCTCGACAAAGGTGACTACACGGTCGAGGAATACGAAGGTTGTATCATCGAACTTCAAAAAGTGAATCGCTGGCTCGGCGATGCGCAGGCGCTGAAAGATTCGTTGCTCAAGGAAATCACGCGCATGAACCTGCAAAGCTTTTCGGTAATTGACGTTGGCGCGGGCTCAGGAGAGTTGTTGCGAGTAATCGCCGGTTGGGCCCGTCAGGGGAAACGAACCGCGCATTTGACAGGCGTGGAGCTGAACGCTCGTTCTGCCGAGGCGATTGCCGATGAGTCTGAAGGATTTGCAGAAATCAGCGCGGTGCGTGGCGACGCATTTCAACTGCCCTTTGCTGACAACGCATTCGACTACGCGATCTGCTCGTTGTTCACACATCATTTTAAAGATGACGGCGTCGAAAAGCTTTTGCGCGAATTGAGCCGCGTTGCAGCTCGTCGCATATTTGTGATCGACCTCCATCGTCATCCGGTCGCGTATTATTTCTACACCACCATTGGCCGGCTGTTTTTGCATAATCGCTTGATACGCGAGGATGGCGCGCTTTCGATCCTGCGCAGTTTCAAACCAAACGAGTTACAGCGGCTGGCGCAACGCGCCGGTCTTGAGAGTTCGCGAATTGACCGGCACTTTCCCTACCGGCTTGTGCTTACGGCGCCGGCAAGTATGATTCGCGGAAACTAGACAATGTCCGCTGCTAAAACATTTGCTGTCGCGATCGCGGGCGCTGGTCCAGCCGGCACAAGCGCCGCCATTCGCCTGGCGCTGAATGGCGCGAGGGTTTTGCTGCTGGAGGAAAAAAAGTTTCCGCGCGCCAAACTCTGTGGCGAATTCATTTCTCCTGAATGCATCAGTCATTTCCAACAGCTTGGGGTTATGGACCAAATGCTTGCGTCAGGCGCCCACTCGCTTAGCGAAACTGTTTTCTATTCAATCCGCGGCCACCAGGTTGCAGTGCCGAGCGAATGGTTTACAGTTGGCGCGACCGCGCTCGGTCTCAGTCGCAGTGAAATGGACCAGCGCCTGCTCGAACGCGCCAGAGCGGTCGGCGTAACGGTTCTTGAAGGCGCGCAGGTCGCGGGCCTGATCATTGAAAATGATTTTGTCAGCGGCGTGAAGGTAAAAACTTCCGCCGGCGCAACTGAATATCGAGCGAGCCTGACGATTGACGCGACCGGCAGGACTCGCGCCCTGGCCCGCCACTTTGATCCGGAGTCTCAGCGACAATCGAGCAAGCGCAGGCGCGGCCTGGTGGCTTTCAAAGCCCATCTGGAAAACACACGCGTCGCGGCGGGAGCTTGCGAGATCTATTTCTATCGGGGCGGCTACGGCGGTCTCAGCGAAATCGAAAAGGGTCTTAGCAATCTGTGTTTCATTGTTTCAGCCAACGACGTGCGCCGCCTGGGCTCAGATCCCGATCGAGTGTTGCGCGATGTGGTAATGAAGAATCCGCGCGCCGCTAAAACGCTGGAGCACGCGCGACTCTCTTCACCCTGGCTGAGCGTTTCGCTCGAAGGCTTTGGACGCCGGCACTTGACGCCGGCAAATGGTTTGTTGGCCATCGGCGACGCGGCGAGTTTTATTGATCCGTTCACCGGCAGTGGCATGTTGATGGCCCTGGAAAGCGGCCAGGTTGTTGCCGGCACAATTGCATTGCAGCTCGGATCCGCAGGCGATGTGCAAAAAGTTGAGTTAATAGCGCAGGAATACGAACGCGAATACATCCGCCGGTTTGACTCGCGCTTGCGCGTCTCGGGAGTACTGCGTCGTGCGGCCTTCGTGCCCCACCTGGCCGAAGCCGCCATACTCATTTTCGGGGCGAGCGCTAACCTGCGTCGGAGGCTTGCGCGCGCCACTCGTCGGGCGAATAACACTCAATCGCCAGCCCCAACCAGTCGCTAACGGTAGCTAAGCGATGGCGCAGCCCTTTTTGCCGGTCCTCAACTAAACAGGAAAAGCTTGCCAGCAAGGAACTTTTTGGAGTAAAACGGCTGAGCATTTTAGTCTATGTGCGCTCCGGCGCCTTTCTCAAAGGTCGTGACTTCGACGGCCGGATCGCTCCCAGACCTAGCGCCGTATAGTTGTTCACGATTAGTTGGTGTAGCACGAGCTAGGTTGATTGAAGTTCACCTATTGGCCGAATCCGCTTTTACCTTTAAGGAGAATGAAATGATGTCTGCGTTCCCTACGCACTCGCTGAAGATTAGCCTTCGCTTTACCACGTTCTTGATCGTCACAGTCATTTTCGCTCTCCTCGGCGCAGGTGCGGCGTTTGGTCAGTCGCAATCCAACGCTGCGGATGTTCAAGGATACGTACGCGACCCTTCGGGAGCTGCTGTCACCGGGGCAACGGTGACGGTGCGAAATGCGGCGACAAACTTTTCGCGCGACGCCACTACCAACGACGAAGGCTATTACCAGATCACAAATCTACCGCCGGGCAACTATGAAATAACGGTCGAGGCCAGTGGATTTTCAAAAGGTAGAATTGCCAGCGTTACTTTAACGGTCGGGCAGCGTGCCGATCTCGACATTCCGCTGACGGTCGGTTCGGTCGGAGCCACCGTGGACATTTCCACCGCCGAAGTTGCTTTAGTCGAATCGTCAAGCACGACGGTGTCGAATACGATCGATCAAAGGCGCATTAACGATTTGCCGATTAACGAACGCAGCGCAACCGGGTTCGCCTTGACGCTTTCAACCGTTGGACGTGACAACGGCCGTCCGATTGGACCAGCGCCTACGTCAGGTTTGAATATCGGTGGCCAGCGCGGACGTTCGACGCTCGTCCAGGTGGACGGAGCTGACTTCACGGATAATTCAGTCAACGCAGCCCGATCCACGGTCAGTCAGGAAGCAGTACAGGAGTATCAGGTGGCCACGAACTCATACGCCCCTGAGTTTGGACGAGCCACCGGCGGCATCGTCAACGTAGTTACCAAGAGCGGCAGCAACGATTTCCGCGGCAACGTATTTGGTTTCCTGCGTCACAAATCAATTCAGGCGCGCAACGGTCTGGCGCCGCTGATCGACAACGACCCGAATAAGAAACCAGGATTTACGCGCGTGCAGTATGGCGCGACGCTGGGCGGACCGATCGTCAAAGATCGCACCTTCTTCTTTACCAGCTTTGAGCAACGTCGCCGGCAGGAGTCGGGATTTTTTACGAGCAATGTCAGTGCGGGATTGAATAGCAGCATCTCCATTGGTACTCCGTTTCTGCCCTTCACCAACGTCTACAACAACCTGACACCGGCGCAAGTTGCTTTCATTGGCGGCGAACTAGGGAGCGGCGATGCGGCGCGTATCGGTCGTGCGATTACTTATGCCACTTTCGCCTCATCGGGCGGCCAAATTGGACTTAACGGAGCCAGTACATTGATTAGTCCTGGCGGCGCGATTCCGGCGGGCCAGGTTATTGGCGGACGGTTCTTTATTTCGGGTGCGCCCGTTCCGACACTTGCCAACAACGGCGTCGTCCCGGGATTTACCACGATAAATGCCAGCGGTCAGCCTATCGCTTTTCGCGGGTTAAATGGTTTGTCGCGCGTCTTTCCGATTTCGGAAGCGACTACTTTCTTTTCTGGACGCGTCGATCACGCCTTCAATCATAACCAACTAATGACGGTGCGATTTGGTTATAACCCAAGTAATCTATCTGGAATTCAAGATGAATCCCAGAACCAGACGGTGGGACAAAATGACTTTTCCCGCACCGGTATTCAAAAATTGCGCGATCTTTCTTTCGTTGCGTCGCTGGCATCCACAATGTCAAGCAATTTGGTCAGTGAAGCGCGCTTCAGTTTTGGTCGTCGTAAGGCCACTTTCGATTCGCAGATTCCCGGAACAGCTATCCAGATCATCGGATCGGCTTTCCTGGGCTCAAACCCGTTCTCGCCGGTTAATCGAACCGAGAAGCGTTACCAGTTCACTGACAATATTACCTGGCTTCATGGCAATCACAATTTCAAGTTTGGCTATGACGTCAACCGCATCGATGTGGCCGCGCGCTTTGAGTTGAATTTCCCGGGGCTCTTTAACTTTGGCGGAGTGCCGCAAAGCACCTTGGCGGGCTTCATCCCGGGGCTTTCAACTGCCGCGCCGGCGATCACCCCGGTTCAATCCTACGGCTTAGGCTTTCCCAGCGCCTTCATCCAGGGTTTCGGCAATCCCAACAGCACGCTCAGGAATCGCCCGCTGGCATTCTTTGGCCAGGATTCATGGAAGATCCGTCCCAACCTGACGTTTAACTATGGCGTGCGCTATGACGTGGAATTGACTGATACGATCGCGCCGAGTTCCTTCACCGATCCGCTGACGCGTATCGCTCTAACTTCGAGCAACTTGCTGGCGGCCCAGAATGTCCTGGGCGTGCAACAGGGATTTCCGCGGGACACGAATAACTTCGCACCGCGCGTTGGCTTTGCCTGGGACATCAACGGTAAAGGCAAGACGGTGTTGCGAGGAGCTTACGGGCTGTTCTACGATCACCCGCTGCTGGCCGTGGCCTTTAACTCAGACATCGCGGATGCAGCGCAGCAACAACAATACTTTAGCGTATTGCCTGGTAGCCCCGCTTCTAATCAAACCATAAACCTGCTGCAAATTTTCCAGGGGACGGTCTGCTCGACAGCAACCACTAACGCGCTCTGCCCGCCGGGTCTGACCACGCCAGGCGTTGCCACTTCGTCACAGTATCTTCCAGGAAGAGTTCGCTTCAATGACCAAACGTTCGCAGGGTTCGGTCCGTTGTTACCTTTCACCCTCGGCGTGGCCAGGAACTTCGAATATGCCTACGCGAACCAGGCGAATCTGACGATTGAACGTGAAGTGACGAAGAACATGTCATTTTCAGCCGGTTGGATTTTTGTGGGCGCGCATCATCTACCGCACCCCGAGGATATCAATGCGCCACGTGCCGATCTGTTAATTGAAAATTTCCGGCGCTTTGCGGGAGTCAACCCGCCGAGTAGCGGGGCTGCCCAATTCTTTTCCTTGCCGACTTCTTGCGCCGTTCCCGGTTGCCCGCCAGGATACACGGTCGTTATTCCCGGCTTGGTCGGAGTGAATGCTGCAGGACAGGGCATAGTTAGTCCGATTGCTGCCAACTTCTTCCGGCCCAACGGTCCAAACTATTTCTTCATAACCTCAGCCACAGGAGGCGCCGTCACCAAGTCAGCGTTTGACGCAGCATTAGCGGGGGCGAACACGGTTCGCTCACCTGGATTACTTTCTCCTTTCGGTGAAGTTGACGCGCAGTTGTCGGATGGCAACTCAAACTACAACGCGCTGAATTTGGAGTTGAAGCGACGCTTCGCAAACAACTTCACTTTCCTTGCTTCATATACCTGGTCGCATTCGATCGATGATTCAAGCGATCTGCAAACGCTGCTCAAGCCCCAGGACAACCGGAACTTCCGCGCTGAACGCGCTGACTCACTTTTCGATCAGCGGCATAGGTTTGTGTTCAGCGGCGCGCTCACATCACCCCTTGCCTGGCGCAATTCTGACAGCACCATGCATCGTTTTCTGGCAGACTTTACGGTCGCGCCGATTCTTGAAATTTCATCCGGCCGTCCCTTCAACATCCTGACGGGTTCAGATACCAACGGCGACTTGCAAGGCTCAACCGATCGCCCGAGCTTTGATACCGCTGGCGTCTTATTCGCTCCGACGACCGCGTTCACCGCCGGCAACCTGCCGCGTAACAGTGGCATTACGCACGGTTACATGTCACTGGACCTGCGCGTGATGCGTGGCATTCGTTTTAGCGAGAACGTGCGACTGGATTTGATTGTCGAGGGCTTTAACCTGTTCAATCGTTTCAACGAAGCGGCGGCGAATCCTGACTTCCGCGCTGTCAACGCCTTCGGCCAGCGCGCCGGCAACGGCCGTTATTACAGCCAACCGACCGCGGTTTACGACCCGCGCCAGTTTCAGTTGGGCGTCAAGCTGAACTTCTAGCAAGACCGACAACCACCACTAATTCCAGGGGCAGGCGGAAACGCCTGTCCCTTTGAATTTCAAAACTCAAATTTCAAATATCAGCTTCAGTTCCGCTGGCCGCCCTGAGGACGCGGGTTTTCACAACGGCCGCCGCTTTTCTTTTGTCGCCCCAATTAGTAGTCTGTTTAGTGCTCTTTTCGCCGGCCCCGAGCGAACTAAAAAGCGGCGCCGGGCATCCGAAACCAGGCCGCTAAGTTTACCGGTGCACGAATTCACAACTACTCCCCGAATACTCCTTATGCTTAATCGATATTTTCAACAGACGCTTTTGCTGGGCCTTTCTTCGCTCTTGCTCGTCGGCGCCGCGACCGCCCAATCCAGCCGGCCGCGCCGCGTGACCAGGCAACCGCTAAAGCCAGCCGAGGAACCCTTATTGCGGCCGGAGCCGAAGCCAAGTCCCACAGCGCGCAACAACGCGGACCGGCCGTTGATTGAGGTGCAACCGGTCAAGCCAGTCGTGAATACGGTCGGCGCTGGTGACACCTCGCATGCTTACCAGTTGCTGCAACAGAAGCAGTTTGCGGAAGCCGCGAAAGAAGCAAAGGCGCTCGCGGTGCAGTTTCCCAATGATCCGGAAGTCTGGAAGATTGCCGGCTTTGCGGAGTTGAACCTGAAGCAGTACAGCCAGGCGGTTGGCGACCTTGAGAAGGCCATGAACCTTCAGGAAGTTTCCAAACGTGAAGACGTCAACACCGCGGATGCGCTGGCCCAGGCTTATGTGCTGTCGGAAAAGTTTGATCGCGCCTTGCCCTTGCTGGTAACAGCAACCACGCGGCCGGGCGCGCAACCCGATCCGGCGATGCTCTATTACCGCGGGCTGGCTGAATATAAAACCGGCAAACTTGCTGCTGCGGAAAAAACTTTCAACACCGTCGTTAAGGCGAATCCGAAAGATTCGGCGTCACTTTTTTATTTGGCGCAAATCGCCGTCGGCAAAAACGATCTGGATGGCGCGATCGCCTCGCTTAACCGCGTGACCGTGATCGACCCGCGCTTCGCCGCGGCCTGGACGTTATTGACGTCTGCCTATTTACGCCGCGCCGCGTTGACTACAGACACCACAAAATCTGCTGCCGATTATTTGAATGCAGTGCGCGCGGGTGAAGGATTGATAAAGGTGCGCACGGACGCCGACGCCGTGACGTTGTTTGGACAGGCGCTGATCGGTTCTGAGCAATATCCGCGGGCCGCGGCAGCGCTGGAACGCGCCACGTTAGGCAGCGACGCCAAGGGTGTCACTTTTTATCTGTTGGGGATAGCGCAATCGCGCGCGAAGAATTTTCCCAAGGCAATTGCTGCTCTGCAAACCGCAAGTCAAAAGTCACCCGACGATGTCAACGTCTATCGCGAGCTCGGTTACGCTTACGAAGTGACAAAGCAATATGCAAAAGCGTTGGCAGCTTATGAAAAGGGCTTGAGCCTGGCGCCGAATGATTCCGACTTTAAGGAATCTGCTGAACGCGTGCGCCCGTTTGCCAAGTAGTCTTGAAGTTTGTTTGGAGGTAAGTGAATGAAGTTAGTGGCTATTCTATTTTTAACGGCGCTGGCAAGCGTGAACATTTCTGCGCAACGTCCGCGCGCGGTCGACACCGCGACCGACGCATCAAAGGCCACACCCGCACCTCCGCCGCCGACCATGAATGCGAAATACGAAGGCGGCGTTTTTGGTTACAACAAGACCATCGAGGGCACGCTCAGCTTTGACGACACCAACGCGCGCTTATTGTTTCGCAAAGACGGAAAAGAAGTTTTGTTCATTCCTTACAAAGCGGTGAACTCGGCGTTCGCAGACACCAAAAAGAAAAGACCAGCCGCCGCTACCGTGGCCAGCAGTGTTCCTTCCTATTTAGGAATTCCCTTTGGTTGGATCAAGACCAAGGTGCGCTACCTGACAGTGCAGTTCAGCGATCCCGACACGCAGGTTAGCGGCGTTACCAGCTTTCGTTTGGAAAACCAGGGACTAGTCGACTCGGCTTTGTATGCGCTGGCACAGAAATCCGGACTGGAGCCGCGCGGCGAAGTTTACGTAAAGAAGCGAGCCAGCGAAGACGCGAAGAAAGCGAATCCCTGATTAGGTCAGGTTCAGGGTTTCGCGTTCTGCGCAATGACATGAAGCGCTACATAGCGATGCAGTTTTTCGCGACTAGCTTTTAGGTAAGACGGATAGTCGACAACAATGCCGTCGTCGGGCCGCGCCAGCAGGATATAAGCTTCCAATAATCCCTCGGTATCCAGTTGCTGCAACTGCGTCAGCGACGGACTTAGCTTTTTCGTTTTCTTGTCGACGGTTGCGAGTGCAATCACACTCCTTAACGCCTCCGCTTCTTCAGCTAAAGAGTGACGGTAAGCCTTTTCGCCGGGAAAAGTTTTGGCAAACTTTTCCTTGCGCCAGGTTGAACGCGTTGCGCCATAAGATATCCACGCAAACGAACCATCATCCTTGCCTCCCAAGAGAGCGTTGGCCTCGAGGTTGATTTGCGCGTCGCCCTTCTCGTCAAACGTGACGTTGGTTGGCACCTCAATCTGCGGATGCCCCAGCGACGTATTGGTCACTTGTCCCCAGAGGATCAAGCCGGCGCGCGCAAAACCATTGTAGGGTTCGGTGATAAAGGCTTCGATGTAGCGTTCGCGGGCTGCGTCCGTTTTGCCCTGCTTCATCAGCGGCGTTGCCGAATAGCGATAACCGGTTTCGCGCGTTGGATCGATGGCGATCGCTTTTTCATACCACGCCGACGCCTGGGCAAAATCGCCTCGTTGCATATAAACGTCGCCCGAGAACAGAGCGGCGTGATAGAGCTTGGGATCAAGGGTGAGTGCCTTTTGATAATTCACCAGCGCTTCGTCCAGCTTGCCCTGGCCGAACAAACTTTCAGCCTCGACCATTATTGCGTTTGCCGAAAAGTTCTGCGAAAACGAACTGGTGTCCGAACCATCCGGTGGCAAGCTCTGAATCAATGCCTCAACTACCGGTTCTTGCACGCTCAGTTCTTTGGCCCTAATGAATGCATTCCTGGCTCTGACGCGCAACGCTCGTTTGTCCGCAGTCTCGATCGTAGTGTTCGCCTGAGCAACCAGGGCGAAGCCGAGCTGAAAAACCATTTCGGCGTTTTTCGGTTCAGCCGCCACAATTTTCTCGAGCAGTGGCAAGGCTTCGGTGTATTTCGTCTGCTTGGTTAGTTCGGCGACTTTCTGCTTGAGCTCAGCCAGCCCAGTGTCTGTTTGCGCGTAACTGCTGAGGCAGAAACTCGAAAGCAGAAGGAAGAGGATTGCAACGGTTGCGAGTGAATGCTTGCGGTGAAGCATCAGGTTGCTCCTTGAGATTTTGATCAAGTTAATCGGTTAATGTTAGGTAAGAAAACCGAGCGCCGCGCAGCGTGCGACGCTTCGCGGGCCCACTCCAGACTCTGTATCGGTCCGTCGTGTGCCTACTGTTCCAGCGTGGCATTCATCGTTATTTCCGCGTTCAGTACCTTAGAGACCGGACAGCCGGACTTAGCATTGCTCGTGGCCTTATCAAAGGCGGGTTGATCCGCGCCTGGTACTTTTGCTCGGACTTCCAGATGCACTTTGGTGATTGCAAAGCCGGCGTCCGTTTTCTCTAAACTAACGCTGGCGGTGGTGTTGATGCTTTCAGCCGTCAATCCCGCCGCGCCTAATTGCCCCGACAAAGCCATCGAAAAACAGCCCGCATGCGCGGCCGCGATCAACTCTTCAGGATTGGTGCCGGCGCCATCTTCAAAACGAGTGCTGAAGGAATATTGTGTGTTCGCGAGTACGCCGCTGTCGGTCGAAATAGTTCCCTTGCCATCCTTAAGACCGCCCTGCCAGACCGCTGATGCGTTACGTTTCATTTATGACTCCTCTTGCTACAGATTTTCTGCTGCTTGGTGACAATGTAACGCATTCGCCGCGCAGGCAGCTAATGGTCGGAAGTAATAAAGACTTCAGGTTAGTGAGTTGAGTGGGCAGGAACCTTTGATTAAGTAGGCTGAAATAGAATCAGTCTTCGTCGCGTAGCGTGGTACGAATTTAGCCCGGCGTTTCGACGCCGGGTTTAGGTGCGTGGTTGCTGTCGTCGCGTAGCGACGATCGAATTCAGCGTGGTTTTAAGCGTCGCTACGCGACGCGAACACTTTCCTGGCCTTGAAAGGCCGGGCTGAATTCGTGCAGATGCCACGCGTCGAAAGACTAATTCTGATCCGATTCGGCTAACTTGATCGGAGATTTCTAAAGTCTAGGTCACTACCAGGAGACTGATTATCAAGATTAACAGCGAGCGAGTTTTCATGATTGTTATAGTCCTTATAAAACTACCACGACAGACCGGTTGCAAAGTTCCGCCAACTCAAATCCGCGAATTCGGCGAGATAACTTATTGAAAACTCAATCACCGAGCTCACAAAAGATCGGCCGGCAGTTTTGCCCATTCCAATTGTCGCGAATTACTTAACCACCGAATTGTTTGCTCTGCTCAAATGGTGGCTTGACCAGGGGATGCCTTATTCACCCGAGCATATGGACCAAATCTTTCACGAGCTGGTGACACCGGTGGTGGTGAAAGTGGTTGCCTCACCGCCAGCACCTAAGGCTGGGATTGAGTCGTCTTCATCCAGTTAATCCGCCGGCTGCGCTTTAACGCGTGCGATCCACCTGTCGACGCGTTGTTCCAGAACATCTAACGGCAACGCGCCGCCAGCCAGCACCTCATCGTGAAATCCGCGAATGTCGAACTTAGCCCCGAGTTCAGCCCGCGCCTTTTCGCGCAAACGCAAAATGGTTAGTTGGCCGATCTTGTAAGCCAGCGCTTGCCCGGGCCAGGCGATATAGCGATCTGTTTCTGCCTGGAAGTACGCTTCGTTTTGACTGGAATGATCGCGTAGGTATTGGACCACCTGTTCGCGTTGCCACTTTTCATAATGAATGCCGGTGTCCACCACCAGCCGCGCCGCGCGCCACATTTCATCGTCGAGCCTGCCGTAGTTGCTATAAGGATTTTGATAAAAACCCATCTCCTTGCCAAGCCGTTCGGTGTACAGCGCCCAGCCTTCCACGTAGGCGGTGTAGAAAGCTTGTTGGCGAAAAGGCGGCAAGTCTGTTTGCTCCTGCGCGATCGAGATTTGCATGTGGTGGCCCGGCACGCCTTCATGGTAGGCAGTGTCTTCGTTATTGATGGTCAACTGGTTTTCGTAATCGTAAGTATTGACGAAGACGTGGCCCGGACGTGAACCATCAGGCGTGCCCTGGTTGTATGAGGTGGACGCAGTCTTCTCGCGAAAACTTTCAACCGGCAGTATCTCGAGTTTGGCTTTGGGCAGCCGGCCAAAATACTCCGGCAGACGTTGCCACATTTGATCGGTGTAGGTGCGGTACTCATCAAGAATTTGCTGACGAGACTTCGCATGCACCTCCGGGTTCTTGCGAAGCGACTCTTTGAAAGTTTTCAAATCGTTGAAGCCGAGCTGCCTGGCTATTGCTAGTTGTTCTGCTTCGATGCGCGCCACTTCGCGCAAGCCGAGTTGATGAATCTCTTCCGGCGTCATATTCGTGGTTGTCTGCCGGCGAACATCAAACGCGTAACGCTCAGCTCCCTGCGGCAACGCCCAGATGCCAATGTCAGTCCGGCCTTTGGGCGCGTATTCGTCGCGCACAAACCTCGCAAACGCCACATAGGTTGGCAGCACTTGATCGCGAACAGCGGCGAGGACCGCGGCGCGCAACCGGGACTTGTCAGCTTCGGAAAACTCTTTGGGAAAGTTATGTGTCGGTTGTGCGAACGGAGTTTCTTCCGCTTTTTGTTTGGCGATCTCTTCAGTCTGTTCCGCCACCTGCACAAGTAGAATCTTCGGCGGCATCAAGCCGTCCCGCATCCCCTTGCGCATTTGGGCCATGGTCTCGTTGAAGGCGCGTGGCAGTTGCTGCAACCGCGCGATGTAGTCGTCATAATCTTTGACGGTTGCGAATGACAGCGACGAGACGAATTGCGGAGTGTCGATATGGATGCCACCAAACTGGCTGACCGGCATTTCCCAGTCTTTGAACCTCGCGGCCTCGAGACGTTGGCGCAGATCGCGCACCATCAGATCGTGATTGAGTTGTTCCTGCTCAGGAAAGCCGGTTGTGTCTATGGCTTCGAATTGCTTGAGAAAAACCCGCGTCTGGCTCAGATCTTTATCGATCGCTGCCTGCGACAAGTCGCTCAGCTTATCGTTGTAGCGCTTGTCACCAAGGATAGAGGCAAACTCGGGACTGGTGCGTAGCGTGTATTCCCATTGCTCGTTCACCAGGTCGTGCAATTGCTTCACTCGCTGCTCGACGGATAGTTTACGCATTGTGCCTCTCGACTTTGGTTGGGCGCTGAGTGCGCCGGCAAGGGCGCAGAGAATGACGGAAATGATAAAAAGACGTAAAACTCTGATCATGTAAAGTCTCCAAAATCCGGAGTTCCCGGCAAAGTTTGGTACAAACAACAGCGCCGGTTATGAATACTTTTTCAAAATTCGCCGCACGGTATTGATGTTTCTAAACGTTGCCTTCATTCCTAAAGTTCTCTCGAGAATTGCCCCAGAAAGTCTTGAGTCGCTAAAGTTTGTGTGCAACAACCAGTAAACTTCGCGGCCAGTCACCTTTAGCTCGTCGACCGCGGTGGCAAGCGCCGCCACTTTTTGCGACACCGCTTTGGCTGGACTGTCTGCGATGAAGCCGACGTAGAGAGTGTTGCCCGGCCGATTCATTTCACTTTCAGCAAAGGGCTGGTGCTTAGCGATCTGATCAAGTTCCGCCAACGTTCTTATAAAGGTGGCTACTTCATAACCCAGCGCCTGGTGCAAATGCTTCTCAATCTTTTGCTGCAACGTGTTCGTATCTTTGGATTTCGCGTCGAATATTACGTTGCCGCTGGCAATAAAGGTTTCGACGTTCGCAAAGCCCGGCGCCTCAAACAACTGACGCAGTTGGTCCATCTTTACCACATGGCCGCCGACGTTTATGGCGCGTAAAAAGGCGATGAATTTTGGCATTTGAGTTAACTATGACTTTAGGAGCACATCATGATATCAGCCTCGGCTTGATTAAACAGAATAGCGCTTAGAGAAAACTGAACCAATTCAACGCCTCGCCTGGGATGCACAGCAGCTAGCCGACCTGACGGTTGCGCAGGTAAGATTCCGCTATGACCAACCAATCAGCCGCCAGCGAAAAGTTTCGCGCCTTGCATGAATCAGGATGTTTCGTGCTTCCCAATCCCTGGGACTCGGGCACTGCTCGCTACCTCGAACACCTTGGCTTTGCAGCAGTCGCGACCACGTCTGCCGGCTTTGCGTTCTCGCGAGCCTTGCCCGATTCAGTTTCGGCGGTACCCGTCGATCTTGTGCTGGCGCACGTCCGCGAAATTGTCGAGGCAACCAGGTTGCCGGTGAATGCAGACTTTCAAAATTGCTATTCGCATGAGCCGGAAGGCGTCGCGGCAAATGTGACGCGGTGCATTGCGACCGGCGTCGCGGGCTTGTCGATTGAAGATGCGACTGGTGACAACTCAAATCCTCTTTATGATTTTGGTTTAGCTCTTGATCGAGTCAAGGCTGCGCGCGTGGCGATTGCTGCGTCTGGAATTCCGGTGGTACTCACGGCGCGCTGTGAAGCGTGGCTGGTTGGCGATTCTGATCCGTTGCGGACATCGCTTGAGCGGCTCATTGCTTTTGCGGATGCCGGCGCCGACTGTCTTTACGCGCCTGGGGTCAGCAAGCTTGATGAAGTCGCGGCTATCGTGAAGGCGGTAGCGCCCAAGCCGGTTAATGTTTTGGTCTCCACCAACAACTGCGACGTTTCCGTTTCGCAACTCGCGGATCTCGGCGTGCGTCGCGTTTCAGTTGGCGCAGCGCTGGCGCGCGTAGCCTGGGGCGCTTTCATCCAATCGGCCCGAGACATTAAAGAGTCAGGCTCGTTCAAGGCTTTTGCCGGCGCCGCGCCCTTCAACGAACTCAATACTCTGTTTGCAGCGGGTTGATTGCGACTAATAAGATTGACTTGCGATCACCTTTCGCATACAAGACAGCCGGTTAGTTAATCCCCCTGACTGGAAAAGGTGAATGATGAAAGCTCTCCTGGCCGGTATGGTGTTTCTCGCGGCGCTATCGTTGTGCAATCTTACCGACAAGATGAAGTCCGGCGGCGACTCAAACACCCAGCGGGAAACCGCCAACACAAATACTGCGACCGATAAGGAAGCGTTAACGGTTGAACTGATGAAGATCGAGGGCGAGATAACCGCGGCCAGTTTCAAAGGAGACATTTCCACGCTCGCTTCTTACATCGCCGACGATTATTCGGGCACCGGCGCTGACGGCAAAACTCAAAACAAGAACCAGGTGCTGGCGGCGACAAAGCCGGACAGGAACACAAAGTCGTGGAAGATAACTGACGGTCAACTGAGCAGTTTCAGTGAAGACTCTGCCGTTCTGACTTACGTTCAAAGCCAGACGCTGAGGAACGGGCCAACCTACAGCGCTCGCGTTACCGACACGTTCGTGAAACGCGATGGGCGCTGGCTGGTTAAATCAGAACAGCAGACACTGATGAAGTGATGTCGTACAGCAAACTGTTAGGTTGCGCTGGTTCGTTAACTGGAACTTAAGCCGGCCTTGTCTTCAGCAATAGCCCGATGTAGATCAAATCAAAGACCGAACAAAGCATTCCCACCACCACGATCAAAAAGCTGCCATGCGGAAAGCCGCCATCGCCAATAATTCCAAACAGCACGGTCGGCGCTAACGTGCCTAACCATTTGCCCACCGCGATGGTCAGGCTCTGTCCTTCCCTGCTCCCCCGTCTGACCAACAGGTTAATAAACAGCACTGACATCAGCAGGTTCTGCAGGAACGCGGAATAGCCGGCGCCGACGCGCACGCCGAACTCTTTGCGAAAGGCGTACTCGATGCAAAAGGCCGCGAGCAAAGTGAGCACACTCCAAACAATAAAGAGAGTGCCCTTGTCTTCAGTCGCGGGAGAATTTTTTTTCAGCGCGAGCGCCGGAAAGTATTTCCGTCCGTACTTGAAGTAAGTAATCAGGATGCCGGCATCAAACACCAGCCAGACTGCATTAACCACCGCCTGCACGCTGATGGTCGACTGAAATCCGT
>JANMKA010000180.1:0-40988 GCA_031371765.1 Blastocatellia bacterium | reverse complement strand
GACCAAAGCAGCCAAAGCCAAACGTATCGGTGTTTTACACGATTCGGGCTATGGTAATGTCGTGATGGCCGCAATGAAAACGGTGGCAGACAGCTATGCAGTGGAATTCGTGGCCACCGAAAAGTTCGACAACGGCGAAATCGTGCCCAGCGAAGAAGGGCCGGCATGACTTTCTAGTCATGCGCCAGGTTTAGTCTCGTAATTTCGCGCGTCCGCCCGTTCGCTTCATCAATATCCAAGACAGCACCGCAAATCCTGACCGTTCCCGTGGAATGTTCTGCTCTTCTACCCGTGGCTGAAGTGAACCGAGTGATAACGTCTTTCTTCTCCATGCCAATGACGCCGGAGTAGCTGCCCGTCATTCCCAAATCCGTTAGGTAGCCCGTTCCGTTAGGAAAAATTCTCTCGTCGGCAGTTTGCACATGAGTGTGCGTGCCCACGACCGCGGAAACGCGCCCGTCAAGGTACCAACCCATCGCCACCTTTTCAGAAGTAGCTTCAGCGTGCATATCGACCACGCGAACGCGCGTGTCGTCGGGCAAGTCGGCCAGCAGTTGATCGACAGCTCGAAACGGATCGTCCGAGGGCGGCATGAAAACCCGGCCCATTAGGTTCATTACAGCTACCTTCGTGCCGTTGATAGTGCCCGTCCAAATGCCGCTGCCCGGCGTATTCGGTGGATAGTTCGCCGGTCTGAGAAGTCGCGGCTGTTTGACTATGTACGGCGCCGCTTCCTTTTTATCGAAGATGTGATTGCCGGAAGTCATCACATCGATCCCGGAAGTAAATAACTGTTCGCAAAGAGACGGTGTAACTGAAAACCCGCCCGCCAGGTTTTCGGCATTCATGATTGCCAGGTCGATGGCGTGCTGTTCGCGCAGATCCTGAATGCGCTCAAGCACAGCCAGGCGGCCGGGCTTCGCAACTACGTCTCCAATGATCAGTACTTTCATAAGGCAGTAAATAGTAAATGGTAAATCGTAAATAGGAAAACGGGGGCTCCGCGGTCACCTAACGCCGCCCGCCAGGGACAAAAAAACCGCAAAAGAAAAATCGTCAACCGAGAATAGCTCTCAACCACTATTTACGATTCACGATTTACTATTTACGGTTTAGTTGGAGGAGGGACATCCGCGATGGTCGTTCCGGAGCCGTAATTGAACCTGCATTTACAGGTGGGTGACCTTTAAGAGCCGCAGCCTCTGGCAATTCTTAACGCTGAAGAAGTGCACTGGCAAGCGGCATCGGTCTCCCATTTTAACGGCGTTGGCTCAATCATCGTAACTCGGTGACGGGCCCCACAGAATATTTCCCTCCGCCGCGAGGGATACTAACACAAGCGGACGAAACTCAGGTAATTAGTGTCTTGTAATTGCCGATTGCCAATTGCCGATTTCCGATTGCTTTAGCGATAAAAGTAATTGGCAATCGGCAACCACGAGACACACCCGCTATCGCCAGGTGGCACTGACCTCAGGTCACTGCAATTGAGAGGAATTAATGAGGGAGATCGAGGTGTTCGAAATCGCTCCGAATTAGCCCAGCGAAATATTCCCCGGGGCGCCTTTCTCCTGCGCGATATTGCTGCGGACCTTTAATAGCTTGTCCAGCATTTCGGCGCATTCGGCGCTGCGCGTGGCCAGTTGCGCATCGGCTTGTTCGTGGGTTTGTTGCAGGCGATGAAGCTCATCGGCGATGTGCAACGCGGCAAGGATCGCGACCTTTAACGAATCGACCGTCAAAGTACCGGATGAAATTTCGCGCATGCGGCTATCGACGAAATCGGCCAGTTTCGTGAGGTAAGCCGAGTCGCCATCAGAACGGATATTGTAAGTTTGATTGTAAATTTCAACGCGAATAATCGGCGGCGCTGAAGTTTCGACACTTTTCTTGCTCGGCATTTCAGCAATCCCCGTTGTCATCTGAGTTCCTCCGCCAGTTCAGGATCCAGCGCGGCTACCGCATCGAGCATCGCCTCAACCTTCATGCGGATGATGTCGCGTTCGGCCAACAGCGCTTCTACTTGTTTCTCCAGGCGTTCCTGTTCGCGCGGTACGCTGCCGCGGTTGCGGCGCATGTTGGAAAGCTCTTTTTCGAGACTCTCCTTCTCGAGACGAAGCGTCTTGGTGAGTTCGATGGTCCGATAGATCTTATCTTCGAGATGAGAAAACTTTTCGAGTCCTGAGAGTGCGATCATCTAACTAATCTTTCTGAGTCTGTGATGCTATCCGCGTCGGCGAGGCGATTATGCGACTTCACGCTGTCAAGCGCAAGACTATCTGCTCCGATAAAGGCGATTTATTTTTAATGAAGCTCGGCATTAAATTTCTGCAGCAGCGAATCCAACAAACGCCGGTGACGTTCTTCCACTTCTTCGTCTCGCAGCGTCCCCTGGTCGGAACGATACTCGACGCGCAAGGTGACCGATCGTTTGCTTGTCGGAATGTTTTGCCCTTCATAAGTGCCGACCAGTTGGACACGCTGGTAGTCTGCGATTTCCTGCGACTCAATCGCCGCGACCAGTTCACCGAAACCAACACTGCGACCGACCAGTAGCGATACGTCTCGCACTACTGACGGATAGCGCGGCAAAGGTCTGTATCTGACTTCATGTTCCGCAAGTTCAAATACCTGTGTCAGGTTAAGTTCGGCAACAAACACTCGCTGGCGAAATTTGTAGCCAGCGGAAATTGTCTCCGACAATGCGCCGGCACTTCCGATAACTGATCCGTCGGCAAGCGAGAGGTTTGCTGCCTGGCCCACGCGCAGATGCTTCACTTCAGCTTGGGCAAAAACCAGGGGCGGCAAATTCAAAGCGGAAACTGCTGCTTGAAGCGCGCCTTTAAGGTCGTAAAAATCCAGTTCACGCGGTGCCTGCGCGCGGTCCTGCTCCCCAGCCCCGCCGCTGGCGATTAAACCCAGCGATTCGGATTCGTGCGGCAGTTCAACTCCCTCAGAACCCGCAAAAACACGGCCGATTTCAAACAAACGGACGTCTCTCGTGCCCTGGTTGAAGTTGTGACGCAACGACTGCAACAGCCCCGGCAGCAGGCTCGGCCGCATGCGGGTGGCGTCCTCTAAAATGGGATTGCTCAACGTAACAAAGGGTGCCTGGTTTGCGAGTTGATTGACCGCGGCCAAAGCAAAAACCTCGTCGTGAGCAGGGTCGATGAAACTAAGATTGATTGCCTCGTCGAAACCGAGACCGGTCAAGGCGCGCCGGATCTTACGGCGCTTCAACTCCGCCGGTTGATACTCACCGGCCATGGCGGAGGGCGGCAAATCGGAACCAATATGCTCGTAACCAACGTGCCGTGCGATCTCTTCAACCAAATCTTCTTCGAGACTGACGTCGACGCGCCAACTGGGAACCACAAATGTTTTTGCATTCTCTTTCGCTGCCGCCCCGCTGACGAAGCCCAGCGCACCCAGAATACGATCCATCTCAGCGACATCAACTCGCAGCGACGTCAAACTCTTAACTCTCTCGGGCCTAAAAGTTATTGACCGGGCAGCCAGCGGACGGGGATAAACGTCGAGCGCATCTTCAGTGGCGGTGCCGCCGGCAATTTCGCAAATCAGTTCCACGCATCTCGTCTGTGCATTTACGACGTTTTCACAATCCGCACCACGTTCGAAGCGTTTCGATGCCTCGGTGTCCATGCCCAGCTTGCGCGCCGTTCGCCTGACTGAATCGGGGTCGAAGTACGCGCTTTCAATCAGCACATTGACCGTAGACATTGAAATTTCTGAATCCAAACCGCCCATGATTCCGGCAAGCGCAACCGGCCGGTCGGCGTCGGCAATTACCAGCATCTCGGTATCGAGAGTGCGGCTGGCGTCATCAAGCGTTTGCAGTTTTTCTCCGGCGCGCGCCCGCCGAACAATAATCTTCCGGCCGTTCAGTTTGCTCAGATCGAAAGCGTGTAATGGTTGGCCCAACTCGTGAAGCACATAGTTCGTGATGTCGGCGACGTTATTTATTGGCCGTTGCCCGATCTCCTTGAGGCGTTTTGCAAGCCACTCGGGTGACGGGGCAATCTTCACACCGCGCACAATGCGAGCGGCATAACGGGGGCAGAGGTCGGCGTCGGCGATTTCGACTGAGGCGAAATCACTCGCTTTCCCTTCGGCTTTCGCAGCTTTGGACTTTGGACTTTGGACTTGGGACTTTTCAATGACCGCCACTTCGCGCGCTATGCCAACGTGCGAGAGACAATCAGGCCGGTTTGAAGGCACCTCGACATCCAGCAATGAATCGCCTTCGTTCTCGTCGACCGAATCGATGGCCAGCCCTACCATAGTGAGCCGCTCCCGCAATTCCAGCGGAGTCAGCTTGGTTCCGGTAAGCTCGCGCAGCCAGTTGTAACTAATAAGCATTGTCAGTCGTCATTGGTCCGTTGTCAGTTGCACGTAAAAGGCAAGTTGTCTTCGCAACTGACAACTGACCACTAACAACTGACGCCCTTTAATCAAACTGTTCCAGAAACCTCAAATCATTTTCGAAAAGCAGACGAATATCGTCTAACTCATACATCAATGCGCACATGCGATCGATTCCCAGTCCAAACGCGAAGCCCGAATAGATTTCCGGATCGACGCCGGCTATCCGCAGGACATTCGGATGGACCATGCCCGAACCACCGAGTTCGATCCAGCCGGACTGTTTACAAATGCGACAACCGCTGCCGCCACACTTGAAACAGCTGAAATCAAACTCCGCGCTTGGTTCGGTAAACGGAAAATATGACGGCCGGAAACGAGTAACCGTTTGCGCGCCAAACATGCGTCGCAGAAACTCTGCAACAGTCCCTTTCAAGTGCGCCATCGTGATCCCGCGGTCAACGCACAAACCTTCAACTTGAAAGAACATGGGATTGTGGGTCGGATCCGGTGTGTCGCGACGAAAGACGCGGCCTGGGGCAATCATGCGCAGCGGCGCGCCGCGTCGTTGCATCGCATGAATCTGCACCGTCGAAGTTTGCGAACGTAGGGCAAAGCCCTCGGTCGTATAAAAAGTATCTTGCGGCGCGCGCGCTGGATGATTTGCCGGAATGTTCAGTGCATCGAAATTGTAGAAGTCGGTTTCAATTTCCCGATCGTCTTCAATTGCGTAACCCAGCGAGACAAAAATGTCTTCGATGCGCTCTCGCATTCTCGTTATCGGATGAATATGTCCCTGGCGCGGCCGGCGGCCCGGCAAGGTTACGTCAATGCGGTCGCGCTCTCTGTGCGCGGTTTGCAATAAGCTACCGAGCGTTTCGTCTGCAGTTGCGAGTCGTCCGACTATTTCAGCCTCGGACTGTTGCACCAGTTGGCCAAAGGCGGCGCGGTCATCCGGCGCAACCTTGCCGATTAGCTTTTTGCAGGCAGCCAGGGCGCTTTTCTTGCCCATATGCCGAGTTCGCAACTCAGCCAGAGCTTTTTGTTCGGCTTCGGCGTCGGCCAAACTCAATGCCGGGGCAGCGGTATCCGTTAAGCGGACAAAGCGCTCGAACTCCTGCTCGAACGCTTTGCGTGCCGCTTGAACCTGGTGTTTTGGATCTTCCTGATTCGTGCTCTCGGTCATCGGTTACCGCCAACCATTCTGAATGCCCTTCTCCCTAGGGAGAGGGGTTAGGGGAGAGGGTTTGGCGCCGCTAATCGCTTCCCTTTTATTCCCTCCGAAAGGGAGGTGAAAATTCCCTACTTATGCCGCGGCCTTCTCTTTCTTGTTTTCGATTGCATTCTTGGCTTGCAGCGCGACTTCCGTGAAGGCCTCGGGCTGATTGACTGCGAGATCGGCCAGGACCTTGCGATCCAACTCAATCTCCGCCAGTTTCAAGCCGTGCATGAGCTGTGAATAGTTCATTCCATTAAGCCGTGCCGCCGCGCCAATGCGCACAATCCAAAGACTGCGAAAATCGCGTTTCTTTAGTTTGCGGCCGGTGTACGCGAAGTTTAGTCCACGTTCAACCGACTCTTTTGCTGACCGATAAAGTTTTGATTTGGTGCCGCGATAACCTTTCGCCAGCTTCAATATTTTCTTGCGCCGTTCGAGACGCTTATTTCCACGTTTTGCTCTTGGCATAACCTCTCCTTAATGATGAACGCTGAACCATGAACGATGAACAGCAATCAAACCGCATGCTGATTCATCCTTCCGCCTTCATCCCTCATCCTTCATAATTGCTCTTAGTCTCTTCCATAGGGCAGCATTGCAGCTACCCGCCCCAAATCGGATTTTGAAACCAGCCCGTCAATATCCAGCAGCCGTTTTCGCTTGTTGGTTTTTTTGGTCAAGATGTGGCGCGCATGCGAATGACCGCGCTTCACTTTTCCGCTGGCGGTCAAACGAAAACGCTTTGCTGCGCCCTTGTGTGTTTTTAGTTTTGGCATATTTCCTCTCTCTTTAATTCTGAGATCTCAAATTTTGAGCTCTGAAATGTAAACCTTGTCGCGCTCAGCCCGCTTCTACCGGCTTGTCAGCATCAACTTTCGGCTCCAACGTGCTTTCCACGTTTGGCGCATCTGCTTTCGGCGCAGGCTTACTAGCTGCTGGAGCGGGCGCCTGAGGCGCTGGCGCGTGATGTTCAGCCTTAGCCGCACCCTTATGCTTCTTCGGTCCCAGAATAATGAACATCTGGTTACCTTCCATGCGTGGCCGCGATTCCACTTCGCCCACTTCAATCAGGTCTTTTTCCAGTCGCTCCAGGATGCGCGCCCCTAACTCGCGGTGCGTCATTTCCCGGCCGCGAAACCAAATGGTGGCTTTAACCTTGTCGCCTTCCTCCAGCCATTCGCGCGCATGTTTCATGCGATAGCTGTAATCATGATCATCGGTACCCGGACGAAACTTAACTTCCTTAACGGTGATCGTGACCTGCTTCTTCTTGGCCTCGTTCGCCTTCTTCTTCGCTTCGTACTGAAATTTTCCGAAGTCGATGATGCGGCAAACTGGCGGGTCGGCAGTCGCTGCCACTTCCACCAAGTCCAAACCTTTTTCCCGGGCGGCGCGAATTGCGTCGCGAATGTCCATGACGCCGAGCTGTTCGCCTTCGTCACCAATAACGCGTACCTGGGCCACCCGAATTCTTTCATTAATGCGAGCAATGGGCAGGCGCCGGTTATCCGGGCGCGAGCCGCGACCTCGAAAGCCTGTAGCTATACCTCACCTCCTGAGTTTGGAAGTTCCGAGTTTCGAGTCTCGAGTTCTGAGTTTAATCAACTCGAAACTCGAAACTCGAAACCCGAAACTATGTATTAGTCAACGCACGCAGCTCGACCAGCTTGCGCGCCATCTCTACAAAATCCGTGATCGACATCACGCCGATGTCGCCTTTGGTGCGCTCGCGAACCGCGACCATTCCCTGCTCCATCTCGCGATCACCCAGCACCAGCATGAAAGGCGTTTTCTGCATTTGCGCGTTGCGGATCTTTGCGCCAATCTTTTCGCTCTTCAAGTTTGCCTCAACCCGCAAACCAGCAGCCCGCAATTCAGCTGAAATTTTTCCCGCATATTCATTGACGCGATCCGTAATCGGTAACACCGCGACCTGCACCGGTGCCAGCCACATGGGAAACGCGCCGGCGTAGTGCTCAATCAAAACCCCAAAGAAGCGTTCAATCGAACCGAACAACGCGCGATGGACCATCACCGGCCGGTGCGGTTTATTATCTTCGCCTATGTATTCAAGCTGAAAACGCTCCGGCAAATTGAAATCCCATTGCACGGTTCCCAATTGCCACAACCGGCCAATCGCGTCCTCAACCTTGAAATCAATCTTAGGCCCGTAGAAAGCGGCTTCCCCTTCAATACGTTCATAGTCGATTTTTCGAGCTTGCAAAGCGTCTGCCAGCGCCAACTCGGCGTTCTGCCATTGTTCATCCGAGCCGAGCCATTCCTTCGAAGTGTCGTTACCCTTAACTGACAATTCAAATTTTATCTTCTCAAACCCAAACGTCTTGAGCACTGAATAGGCAAAGTCCACGCAATCGTCAATCTCTTTCCGCACCTGTTCAGGGGTGCAGAACAAGTGCGCGTCGTCGACAGTAAACCCGCGAACGCGCATCAACCCGTGCAGCGTTCCGGAAAGTTCCGCGCGATAGACGGTGCCCATTTCCGCATAGCGCTGCGGCAAGTCGCGATAAGAACGCTGTTGCGATTTGTAGATACCAATATGAAACGGGCAGTTCATCGGCTTGAGCCGAAACTCGACATCTTCAATCGTCGTCGGCGCAAACATTGAATCGCCGTAACTCTGTTCATGCCCGCTTATCTGCCACAGCTCACGCTTGGCGATGTGCGGCGTATAGACAAAGCTGTAATCTCGTTTGATCAGCTCGCCGCGCAAGTAGTCCTCCATCTGCTGGCGAATGATGCCGCCCTTCGGGTGCCAAAAAATCAAACCCTGGCCGTACTCTTCCTGAATCGAGAACAGATCGAGTTCACGGCCCAAACGGCGATGATCTCTCTTCTCCGCTTCCTCGCGCTGCTTCAGCCAGCCGTCTAATTCTTCCTGCGAGAAGAAAGCAGTGCCATAGATACGCTGCATCTGGGTGTTCGCGGCGTCACCTTTCCAGTAAGCACCCGCAAGCGACAGCAATTTGAACGCGCGCAACTTATTAGTGTTCGGCACGTGCGGTCCGAGGCAAAAGTCGATGAACGGCGAGCTATCAATGTAGTAAACACTGACGACCTCGCCCGCCTTCTCCTCAATCAGCTCACACTTTAACGGCTCGTCGCGTTCTTTGAAAATCTCAAGCGCTTTCGCTTTGGAAATCTCTTCGCGCCGGTAAGCAAGGTTGCGGCTGGCAATCTGGCGCATGCGCTTTTCGATGATCGGAAGATCAGCTTCGGTTAAAGCTTGCGGCGCGATTACGTCGTAGAAAAATCCGTAGCGCGGATCTTCAAGCAACGCCGGGCCGATTCCCAACTTGGTGCCGGGATACAAATCAAGAACTGCGGCAGCAAGGAGATGCGCCGTCGAGTGACGCAGCACGTCCAAACCTTCAAGCGTTTGTGGGAGGACCGGCTCAATTTCAAGCGCCTCACCGTTTTGCTGCGCATCGAGCGTGAAAGCGAGATCAACTTCACGGCCATTTACGCGCGCCGCCAAAGCCTGCTTCGCCGCTTCGCGGTCCAGCTTCTTCAGCGCGTCGCCAACGGTAACCGGCGCAGCAATTTGCGTTGCTGGTCCCTGGCCAAGTTGTACGTTTATCTCGCTCATCTTGCGTCGTGAATCGTGAATCGAACCATCAGATGTGAACTACTCAGTTCAGCGGCTCTGCCGCGATCCGTGCGGTAAGGCTATGCCTTACCGAGCGTCCATCATTAATTCCTGAGAGGCTATGCCTACTTATTAGCACCTTACGGAAAGTCATAGGCTTTCCGCACGGAAGGCGGCCGAGCCGCGGAACATCTCTCGGCAGCTCACGCCGAAGGACGTCGCCTCAAGCCATTGGCCCTGGCGCTTCCTATTCACGATTTACGATTCACTATTAACTGCTTCAACTGATCGGATCTGATAGGAGCGCCTTCGCCAAACCAGCCACAAGGGGCTGGTAATCAAAAACTAAAGAATCGAGTCGTTGTTCGATTCATAACGAAGGTCTTCCGGAGCATCCTATCAAAAATTAGAACCGGCAAAAGAGCAAGTCATTCCGCTCATTCACCTGCAAACACTTAATTTACGAGGCGAATTCTAACAAAGGACAATGATTGGGGCAACCGCGCGCAGAGTCATCCAAATCCGGCTTTCGCTTCGAGCCTGCGGAGCAGGCTAAAATCGCTTCATCAATAGCGCGATCTCTTTTTGCAAAGACAAACCCTAATCACCCTGTCGGAAATCCGCGTTTCTTCATTAACGCCTCAACCCGCGCATCGCGACCCCTAAAGGAGCGATAGCCTTCCGCCGGATCGATGGTGTTGCCAACTGAGAAAATATACTTGTACAGGCGCGCCGCCACTTTTCGATCATAAGGACCGCCTCCCTCAACGAAGGCCTGATACGCATCAGCGGTTAACACGTCCGCCCACAGATAACTGTAATAGCCTGCCGAATAGCCGTCGCTTGAGAAGATATGCAGGAAATGCGGCAGCCGGTGACGCATGACGATTTCATGCGGCATGCCTAGTTCCGCCAGCGTTTCTTTTTCAAAAGCGTCCGGATCGATTTTCTTGTCGCCGGCGAGATGTAGTTTCATATCAACCAAAGCGCTCGCCAGGTACTCAACCGTAATGAAGCCCTGGTTGAATTTCGACGAGCGATTGATGCGATCGACCAAATCCTGTGGTATGGGTTTGCCGGTCTGGTAATGAACCGCAAACTTGTTGAGCACTTCCGGAGTCGACAGCCAGTGTTCCATCAGTTGTGAAGGAAACTCAACGTAATCGCGCGCGACTGCGGTTCCCGACAAGGTCGGATAGGTCACGTTCGAATTGAGACCATGCAGTGCGTGACCAAACTCGTGGAACATCGTGGCCGCGTCGTCCCAGGAAATCAGCAAAGGCTCGCCCGGTTTTCCCTTCACGAAATTGGCGTTGTTGGACACGATGGTCGTGACTTCGCCATTAATCTTTTCCTGACTGCGATATGCATTCATCCAGGCGCCCGAACGTTTGCCGGCGCGCGCGTACGGATCAAAGTACCAGAGCCCAATATGTTTCTTCGTTGTTCTGTCTTTCACTTCCCAGACGCGAATGTCGGGATGCGCCACCGGCACGTCGACGACCGGCGTGAAGCTGAAGTTGAAGAGTTCACCCGCGACCCAGAAAATGCCTTCGCGCAGTTTCTCTAGTTGCAGATACGGCTTCACCTCATTCTGATCGAGATCGTACTTGGCTTTGCGAACTTTCTCGGCGTAGTAGCGATAATCCCAAGGCTCGATCTTGATGCCTGCACTTTCCTTGTCGGCCATGGCCTGCATGTCGGCCACTTCTTCGTGAACTCGAGCGACCGCCGGCTTCCATACAGCCTGCATCAGTGCCATCGCCCGCTCGGGCGTCTTCGCCATCGAGTTTTCGACCCGCCAATGCGCATGCGTGGGATAGCCAAGCAACTTGGCGCGTTCAGCGCGCAGCGCCAGTATTTGCGTGATGACGGCGTTGTTGTCATGTTCGTCGCCGTTGTCGCCACGATTGACGAACATGCGCCAGGCTTTTTCGCGCAGCTCGCGCCGGTCTGAGTAAGTGAGAAACGGATCGACCGAGGAACGTGTGTTCTGTATCAACCAGCCGGTCTGCTTCTTTGTTACCGCAGCCGCCGCGGCAGCATCGCGCACCGATTGCGGCAGGCCTGACAATTCCCCTTCGTCTTTTAGGACGATGCTCTGGCCATCCTCTTCAGCCAATACGTTTTGACTGAAGCGCGTAAACAGCCCCGCAAGCTCCTGATTGATTTGCGACAGTCGCGCTTTGGGTTCCGTTCCCAGCTTCGCGCCTGAGCGAACAAAGTTTGTGTAATAAAGCCAGGTGAGACGTTGCTGCTCCGCGGTCAGCTTCTTTTTGTCGGGTGAGTTGTAGACAGCTTCAATGCGTTTGAAGAGCGCGGCATTCTGGGTGATTTGATCGTTAAAGGCAGCCAGCTTTGGCGCCATTTCGCGCTGCACTACCTGAAATTCAGGCGATGCCATCGTCCCGCCCCAAACACCATAAATGGTCGTCACTCGATCAAGTGTGCTGCCCGAACGTTCCAACTCGGCGATGGTATTTTCAAAAGTAGCTGCAGCCGAGTTGTTAGCGATCTTTGCAACCTCGGCGAGGTTCTCGGTCATTGCGGCTTCGAGCGCTGGTTTGAAATACGCTATCTGTACGCGATCGAACGGTGGCACGCCGCCATAGGGTCCCACCCAATTCGCGAGCAGCGGGTTAGCATTCGAGCCAGCCGGCGATTGAGCCGTGACGGAGTCGAACCTCAGTGCGTCCATGTTTTTAGAGTTAACGCTGCCGAGAATAAACAACGAAGTAAACACCGTCAGAACGAGCAGCACGCGGCTGCGGGCGATCAGGTCGCGCATATGCACCAACTTTCTATGTATTAAGAATTCACCGCCAAAAAGCGCGGAGGGAGACTAACGGAGGGCTAATTATAGAAGAAGAGGCGGGAAAGCGGAAACCGGGAACAGTGAACAGTGAACAGTGAAAGGTCAATGCGTTGGTACGACGATTAGATCGGTCTGTCACATAAAACCAACCATGATTTGGTTCGCTGTTCACAGTTCCCCGTTCACTGTTCCCCGTTCACTGTTCCCGTTCACTGTTTCCGGTTTACGCGCTCGTCGGCACGCCATAATAAACCTTGCCCTGCATCTCCCAACGTCGCAAATTGAATTGACGTCGGGCGCCGCACTCAAGACAGGTGCGATACGTTTGACCCTGGTCGGTGAATGGCCTGCTCATTTCTTTGTGCCAACAACCAAACACGCGTGCAAACCAACCGCCAACAGCGGCGCCACGAGCCGAGTTGGCCTGAACACTGGAAAAATGACTGGTCGGGGACTGCTTAAACATTCTCGTAAACCTCTTGAAAATTAACCAAAATTTGTCTTCACTAGTTAACGCGCAAGCCGGGCGGCAAAAGGGCCAATTCGTACGAAACTTTTGATTCGTAAAGCAACCGGTTTAGTTCGGGGCGAACCCGCAACTTCAATTGGACCGGTGACCTACTAGCGCAAGCTAACGGTTTGCTTTACGCAGGGTTCCTCTGGCGGGCAGCCTCAGCTTCACCCAAATTATTCCGGTTCGGGTTTCTATCTTATAATCAAGCGCCTTTGTCAGATCGTGCTGCTGTAACGGAGTCATCGGATTGACCGGAAGCCCCACGGATAGCGTTACCAAACTGCTGATCGAAGTCTCAAATGGCGATCGTAACGCGGTTGATCTTTTGTTACCCGTCATTTACGATGAACTGCGCAAGCTGGCAGCGAATTACCTACGTCGCGAGCGTCCCGATCACACTTTGCAGCCCACGGCCCTCGTGCATGAGGCTTATCTTCGTTTAGTGGATCAGACGCGGGTGAACTGGCAAAACCGGGCGCACTTTTTCGGCGTTGCCGCGCAGATCATGCGCCGCCTGTTGGTTGATCACGCACGCAAGCACAATGCGGAAAAGCGCGGTCAGGATTTCCAAAAGCTCTCCCTGGACGAAAACATTGATCGGGCAGTCGAGCGCAGCAGCGAATTGATTGCACTCGACGACGCACTAAAAGCGCTCGCCGCATTCGATGAGCAGAAGGCTCACCTGGTGGAACTCCGATACTTTGGCGGACTCTCGATTGAAGAGACCGCGGACGTCCTGGGCGTTACCCCAACCACCATCAAACGGCATTGGCGCCTGGCTAAGGCTTATCTTTACGGTGAAATGCAAAAATAAATCGTTTGGACTTGGGGTTTTCGACTTTGGTCTTTGAATTTCGTACTTAGCACTTTGAAGTTAGCACCTCTTAGTTGAAAGCAAGCAAAGTACCAAGTTCAAAGTACCAAGTTCAAAACAATCAAAAACAAAAACCAAAGACCCAAAACCAATTGTTGATTTATGACCCCCGAACGCTGGCAACAGGTTGAAGAAATCTTTCAGGCTGCGGTCGATCTCGCTCCCGCCGAGCGAGAGCGTTATGTCGCGCAAGCGTGTGCCGCCGACCTCGGCTTAAGGCGCGACGTCGAAACTCTTCTACTCCAACACGACAGCGCCAGCGGTTTGCTCGAGCACCCGGTCTATGGCTCGACCGAACTCAGCGCCATCGAGTCGTTCGCGTACGAGGATTACGAGGACCCGATGATCGGGCGCCGCCTCGGGGCTTATCGGATTGAACGCGAGGTTGGCCGCGGTGGCATGGGCGCAGTTTATGAAGCGCTGCGTGTCGATAACGAATTCACGCTGCGCGTCGCCATAAAGCTGGTGAAGCGCGGCATGGACACCGACTTTATCCTGCGGCGCTTTCGCAAGGAACGACAAATACTGGCTGCGCTCGATCATCCTTTTATCGCGCGCTTGCTGGATGGCGGCACAACTGACGACGGCTTGCCTTACTTCGTGATGGAGTTCATCGAAGGCCAGCCGCTTTATCGTTATTCCGACGCGCACAACCTAAGCATTGTCGAACGACTGAAACTTTTTCTGGGCGTATGCGATGCGGTGCATTACGCGCATCAAAAGCAGGTTATTCATCGCGACATCAAACCCTCGAACGTGCTGGTTACTTCGGAAGGTGTTCCCAAGCTGCTCGACTTTGGCATCGCGAAACTGCTGAATCCCGGGCTTGCCGGCGACATCACTCACGACCCCACCGCCACGGCAATGCGTCTTATGACGCCCGAATACGCTTCACCGGAACAAGTGCAGGGCGCACCGACGACTCCATCCACCGACGTATATTCTCTTGGCGTGCTGTTGTACGAACTGCTAACCGGTCATCGGCCGTACCGCCTGGTGAACCGTGCGCCACACGAGATTGCGCGCGTGATTTGCGAAGAAGAGCCAGTGGCGCCGAGTGTCATCATTACTCGCGCTGAAGATTTGTTGCCGCATCTTGCCAACCTCGGCGATGAAGTAACAACGCTTAAGCAGTTGTTCTCGACTCGCAACGCAAGCGTCGAATCGCTGCGCCGCGATCTTTCCGGCGACCTCGACACGATCATGATGCGCGCGCTCAGAAAGGAACCGGAATGGCGCTACCAAACTGCTGAACAACTTCGCGATGATATTTCGCGTTACCTCGACGGCGTGGCCGTGTCGGATTTGCCGGACTCGCCGCAGGCCAAGCTCCGTACCGTGCACACCCAGCCAATCCAGAATGAAAATTCCCTTGCCGTGCTGCCGCTGAAGTTGTTGGACACTGGAGCGGGATCGGATTCCGGACCCGACTACCTGGGCACAGGTCTCGCCGATGTGCTGATTACGCGGTTGAGCGCGGTCCGCCGTTTTGCGGTGCGACCTACCAGCAGCGTCCTGCGTTACGGCGCGGAAACAGATCCGTTGCTGGCGGGGCGCGAATTGGGCGTCGCCTTTGTGCTTGACGGCAGACTGCGGCGCGCCGGGGATCGCATACGGGTCACCATTCAACTCCTAAGCGTGCGTGACGGCACGGCGATGTGGGCGGAACAATTCGACGAGAAATTCACGGACGTTCTTAGTTTGGAAGATGCCATCTCGTCGCGCGTAGCCGAGGCAATCGTTCCCCACTTAAGTGGTGACGATCGCATTCGCCTGGCAAAACGCGGCACCGACGATCCGCAGGCGCACGAGGCCTATCTGCGCGGTCGTTATCACTGGAATACTTTTACCGAAGAAGGATTCGCGAAGGCCGTAGTGTGTTACCACGAGGCGATCGCGGCTGACCCGCACTATGCGGTTGCGTATGCGGGCATCGCCGAATACTACAACTGGCTCGGGATTTTTGGCGTGCTGCCCCACAGCGATTGTTCGGCCGCTGCTTATGAAGCCGCGGCGACTGCCGTGTCGATCGATCCGGTGCTGGCCGAAGGCCACGGCGCCCTGGGCCAGGCAATACTCTGTCGCGACTTTGGCTGGGAACCAGCCGAGCAACAACTGTTGCGCTCCATCGAACTCAATCCCAACTACGCCGACGCCCGTGTCTGGTATGCATTTCAATTAGCGATGGAAGGCCGCTTTGCCGAGTCTTTGCGTGAAGCCGCAATTGCCCGCCAACTCGATCCGCTGGCAATTCTTTCCGGTCTGTGCTTCGGTTTCTGTACTTATCAATCGCGCCGTTACGCTGAAGCGTTAGCGTTTTGTGACCAGACTCTAAAGGGCGAGCCGCAGAACGCGATGGTGCTTTATTGCTCGAGTTACGCGCTGAGCCAACTCGGACGGCATCACGAAGCCATCGTCCGAGCGTCGCGAGCGGTAGAGATGATCGGCAAAGCCTCGCACACGCTGGGCCGCCTGGCATCCGCATACGCCACCGCTGGTGACGCCGCGCGCGCGGAACTGATCCTCGCTGAGATGGCCGAAGTTGCGCAGCATCGCTACATCTCGCCGTATCACCTCGCCCTGGTCCATTGCGCGCTGGGAAGAAAAGGAAGCGCGCTCGACCTGCTGGAAAATGCTCTTGAAACGAAGGACGCCTGGATTGTCTGGATGGCGGTGGAACCGGAGCTTGATTCGGTTCGCAATGATCCGCGGTTCGTCGAGTTGTTGAGGAAACTAAATCATCGCCCGGCAAACGCGCCGGCACGGGGCGCCACACTCGCGCATCAGGATTTTACCAAAAGCAAAACTGGCGTGGTTTCAAACGCCGCTGACCAATCGCGCGTAACTTCTCCAATTAGTCCGGCCCCCGACACGCTTCCGAGCGAAAATGAAGAGGCGCGCCAGCTTTATGCGGCCGGCCGTTACTATGCGACGCGTCGCACCGCCGAAGGATTAAAGCAAGCCATTCCCCGGCTCGAACGGGCGGTCGAGTTGGATCCAAAATTCGCGCTCGCTTACGCCGAGCTGGCCGATTGTTATTCGCTGCTTAACTGGTACGTCGAGCCGGCGCCGCCGGAAGCGTGGCCGCAAGCCCGCAAAGCAGCGACGAACGCAGTTGCTGCCGATCCGGATCTCGCGGAAGCCCACGCGGCACTCGGATTCGTTCGGCTCCATTTTGATCGTGACTGGAGCGATGCCGAGCGCGAGTTCAAAAAAGCAATCGAACTAAAGCCGACTGCGCTGGTTTCGCATCGCTGGTATTCCTACAACCTTTCGGCGCTGGGCCGCCACGACGAAGCGCTCGCTGAAATGCAACGCGCGCGCGAAATCTCGCCACAGTCCGCGATTGTCGCGAGCGGCGTGGCGAATGTGCTTTTCCTTGCCGGCAGATTTGACGAAGCCATCGATGCGTGTCGCAAAGCGCTGGAGTTGGATCCCGGCGGCGTGGCCGCGCACACAGTCTTGCGCTGGGCCTACGAACGAAAGGGCTTGCGCGCCGAAGCGCTTGCCGCATTTGAACAGGAACGAGTGTTCGCCGGCGACACGCCAACTACGCGCGCCAAACGGGCGCATGTGTTGGCCGCCACCGGCAACACCGAAGAGGCCAGCCGGATTTTGGAAGAGCTGCTGGCGCGCCGGCCACGCGAAGGGGTCACCGCCTTTGAGATAGCCGTCATCTATTGCTTACTGGGTGACAACGACAACGCCTTTAACTGGCTGGCGCAGGCGGAACGCGAACATGCAGTCGGATTCACCTTCGCGCGCGTCGATCCTAATCTGGAAAGCTTGCGCTCGGATCCGCGCTTCGCTGAGTTGATGAATGCCAGCAGCAAGACTGTTACGCCACCAGCGGAACAAGCTGCGCCGGAGAATTCTCCTGTCGAGCGTGCTCAGCGGACTCAAACTGCCCAACTGGAATAAGAGAGCTGGAAGCTCCGATCAAGTCTGAAAGCTGATTTGTACTGCGAAGCGGTACATATAATGAAACGAATCAGCCGCTTCATCTTTGTCGCCGTTGCGCTGCTGCTCATCCTGTTTGTGGCGCCTGGAAACTACTGCCCGACATCCGGTCTGGCCTTGACCGCACAGCGACGCGAGTTTCAGCAACTAAAAAATCGGACGGCACTGCCGCAAGCATCAGATTTCGACACGCGAGTTACGCTCGGAGCGCTTTTGCAGGCCGGCGACGACCAGGCCCGCTGGCCCAGCTCGCGCGCAGCGACACTGGAAGGTTATGTGATTTCGATCTCGCCTGGCCCACTTGAGGCTGCGAACTGTTTTTGCCGTCGCGATGTTCACGTCATGATTGGAGCTCGTCCGGACTCACAAGCGCGTGAGCAGGTTGTTCTGGAAGTGACTCCGCGAATGGCGACAACTAAAGATCCGGAGAGTTTGAAGCAGCTAACGGGTCGCCGCGTGCGCTTCGAAGGTTGGCTGTTCTTTGATGGCCTACACGTAGGCGAAGCCGAAAACACCGCACCGGGAAAGGTGAACAACTGGCGGGCTACCGCCTGGGAACTGCATCCTATTACGAAGATCGAGTTACTAAAGTGATCAGGTTTCCCGCGGCTCTGCCGCTCGCCCATCAAACGATTTTCTTTTTTTGGCTCTCCGAATTACTATTCAATTTCTAAGATGCTGCTTGTCATCATTCACGGTGCGCCCGCGGTTGGAAAGCTGACGGTGGCGCGCGAACTGGCGGGGCTCACCGGCTTTCCCGTGTTTCACAATCACCTTACCGTCGACCTGGTTAGTTCCCTCTTCGCTTTTGGCACGCCTTCATTCGTAAGCCTGCGCCAACAGATTTGGCTCGCCGCTTTTGCCGAAGCCGCGCGAAACGATCTCTCCCTCATCTTTACTTTCAATCCCGAACGCACTGTCAGGGAGGAATTTGTTCAGGATACGATTGACCTAATCGAATCGGCGGGAGGCCGAGTTGTTTTTGTGGAATTAATCTGCGCTGAAGCTGAGCTGGAGCAGCGGATGGAAGAACCGTCGCGGAAAGAGTTTGGTAAGTTGGCCTCGCTTGATCAATACCGTTCGCTGAAAAGCGCAGGCGCGTTTGAGTTCCCTAAACTTCCCAGCGAAATTTCAATCGAGACGACGAATCAGTCACCGGCGGTTACTGCGAAAGTAATCAGCGATCATCTCGCGTCGTAAAGCAAACTGTTAGTTTGCGTTGGTGGCAAGCCTCTCAACTCGAGTGGTTGCCACCAACGCAACTAAACAGGTTGTTCTACTCTAATCATCCGCCTTTTTAGAACGTAAACTTCAGTGCCAACTGTAACTGCCGCGGATCGCCGACGCCCTGCCGCAGAAATCCGTCGAAATTGAAAAGGCTGGGCGCCGTCAACGAATTTTGATTCCCGGCGCCCGACAGGGCGTTGATCCGGTTGGCGTTGTTGAAAGTATTGAACACTTCCAGGATCGGAATCAGCGCGTAGCGGTCACCGAATTTGAAGGGCCGCGATAAACGCCAGTCGAATGAGAGATAGTCGTTGTCTTTACGTAACGTGTTCCGATTGGTGGCGGTGCGCGTGGCGGGCGTGGCCGGTTGGGCCGAGCGAATCTGAACACGCGGCACAAACTCAAAATGCCAGGGCAGTTCTGAGTACAGGAAAAAGTTGAACTTGTGACGGATGTCGCGATCTGACAGCGCGTAATCCAACTGCAAATTATTGATGTCAAACGATCGGTCGGTAAAAGGATCGCGTTCGTTCGAGTCATCATCCTTGTCCTGCGAAAGAACATAGTTCCATTCAAATTGGTATTTGCGACTGAGACGTTTGCGCATGCCGACGGTAAAACCGTTGTAGAGCGATTTACCGACCGCGCTGGTCACCGCAACTTCACCGAGGTAGTCGCCGAAGATTGGGAAACCGGCCGCGTTCAGTTTCCGATTGACATTTAAGAAGCGAGTTAGATGCACGCCCTTGGAATGAGTGAAGTCGAAATACATCGACACATCGCGCGTGAGCTGTTGTTCAAACTGAATGTTGCTGGTGTAGATGCGGGGATTAGCATAGTCGCGACTGAATACGCGAACACCGCTAAAGCAGGGGAACGGATTAACAAACGGACCAGCAGCGCCAAAGCTATTAATCGTGCTGCAGGTACCGGCAGCCGGGGTAACGAGGCCTGGCCAAGTGGGCGCGGGCACGCCAAAGGAGATCAGTTGCGAACTTACAAAGATCGTCTGTTGCTGAACGCCGTTGGTTGTGACTGACCCGACTTGCGACAGCATGTTTTGCCGCGCGTAATAAATCCCATAACTCGCCCTAAGGACCGACTTGCCTTCCTTTGAAATGTCCCAGGCAAAACCAACACGCGGCTGAAACTCCTTTTTCGGACTGTGCAGCGTTCCGTCTGAAGGAAAGCGCGGGTCACCCAAAAATCTGCCGTACGCTGTTTGCGCAGGTGGGACAGTTACCGCCGGAAAGATTTGCGCCTCCCAGCGTAAACCGTAATTCAAAGAAAAGTTAGGCCTAATCTGCCAGCGGTCCTGAGCGAATAGCGAAAGGTCCTCGTTCTTAATCTTTGAAGCGCCCGCCGCATCGGTCGCCGGTCCGTTGCGGGCTGCGCCCTGCAGGAAAAGTAACAATGGACCACCCACGCTGCTGCCTGCCGGACATGCCTGACTGAAAGGAGCTCCAGTAGTCACCCAACCAGTGAAAGCCCCGGCGCCGTTGAAGCACTCGCCGGCAGTTGGTCCGAAACCGTTTGTGGCAGGCGCGGAGGCGTAGCGTAGAAAACCACTTACGCCGTCGAAGATGTATCGGCCCTGAAAGAATCCGCGGAATACCTGGTCGTTGAGTGTGTGCAGCCATTCACCGCCAAACTTGACGTTATGGTTGCCATGAACAATCGAAAAGTTATCTTTGAGATCGGTGCGCCATAGCAGTTCATCGACGTTTGGGTTAAGAAAGAACGGATGACCAAATCTGAACGTCGTACCGAAGCCCATCGCCGTATCGGCTGGCACGTTAGAGGTGATCGCAGAACGCGGTCGCACTTCTCGCGTATATGAGAAGTGCGCCTCATTCAACTTCGTCGCGGAAATGGTGGTAAAAAGATTCAAGTTAAAGTTATTGATCTTCGATGGGCCCTCAGTACCATTCGCGGAATTTCCGTAAGTGGCAACGTCGAAGGTCTGATTGGTATTTTTCGAGTGGTCGAAGTTGTACGACAGACCGAGTTTATTATTCTGAGAGAGGTCCCAATCGGTCTTAAACAAAATCGCCGAATTGTTAACCTGATGTTTGACGGGATCGCCTTCGCGCTGGCTTCGCGATGTCTGGAAGAAATTAATTAACGCCGCTCTTTGGCAGTCAGCACTGCTATTGATCAAGGCCTCGTTTGCCTGGACCGTTGGCGTCGCCACTGTGCAAGGAGTACCAATTGGCACGCTGAGGTTCGCGCGATTCAGATTCTCCCGAATGCCTTCAAAAGCAATAAAGTAAAACGCCTTATCCTTCTTTATTGGACCACCTATGCTCCCGCCAAACTGCTTGCGATTGAAACCGTCGAGCGTTTGTCCAGTCGAGGTTTTGGCTGTCAGCGCTTCCAGCCGTTGGAAGTAAAACAAACTGCCATGCGTGTTGTTGGTCCCCGACTTGGGGATCACGTTGATTATGCCGCCGGCTGTGCGGCCAAACTCCGCGGCAGCTCCGGTTGCGACCACTTGAAACTCCTTGATCGCGTCCAACGGAATGTCGATCGCCGCACGCTGCCCGCCCAGTTGTTCGCCGAAGAAGCCGTTGTTGTAATCACCGCCATCAAAACTTACGTTGTTAAAGACGCCGCGTTGCCCTGCAAAACTGATCTCATCGCCATCCGGCCCCTGGACCACGCTGACGCCAGGCGTCAAAGTGAGCAGATCTTCAAACTTGCGGCCGAGAATTGGTGTGGTTGATACCGCAATTTCGTTAAGTGTGGTGCTCGACTCGGTTTTTACAGTATCAACGGTGGGCGCTGTGATGGTGACTCGCTCCTCCAAACCCGACACTTTCATAGCGATGGGCAGCGTCAACGTCTGGCCCACAGTCAACTCCAGGTTTTCCGCCACCAAAGTGCCAAAGCCCTGCTTGGTTACCGTCACGTTGTACTTACCCGAAGGTAGTGCGAGCGCGACAAAGCGTCCGCCTTCGTCCGTCGTCAGTGTCTTGGAAAAATTTGTATCGAGATTCTTAATCTCGACCGTCGCGCCCGGCACAATCGCACCATTAGCGTCAGTCACCGTACCTTGAAGCGTGCCAGTAGTAATTTGCGCCTGGCCCAAAGCTACGAGAGCTAAAGCGCAGATACAAAACAGACAAATACTTAATCCTTTGATAATGGAAGCAAAGGAGCGAAGCAGGGGGTCTCGCATGTTTTTCTCCTGTAGCAAAAGATCTGAGTGGAAATTCAGATCGTGTTCAGAATTCAAAGGCTAGTTTCAATGCAAGTTGGGCCTAATCTTATTGGCGGCATTGACCGCTGTCAATGATTTGTTTCGGCGAGTTGCGTTGACATTAAGCGCCACGGATTGCGACGATCGGCGGGCGCAACGACGGAATGGATCACGATCTGTTTTTCTGACCGGAAAGGAAAGCTTCAGGGTTGTCCAGTGCTTCCTGCAACCGGTTCACATAGCGTCCAACGTGCAGCCCGTCCATTAGGGCGTGATGGACTTCAACTGAAAGCGGCAGCCAGGTGCGATCGTTTTCTTTAACAAACCTGCCAAAGACAATTCGCGGCACCGAATCTCCACGTCCGCGCTTGCGCGCGTGAGCAAAGCTGGTGAAAGACAACCACGGCAGGGTCGTGAAATAGATCAAATTATCGCGTGGCGTTGGCTGAAAACTTGGTTTTGCAATTGTCCGGGCGACTGACTCTTGCGCGCCTTTCATGAAAACATCAAAGTCCTGGTCGAAGTCGAAATACGCGAAAGTGAAAGTCTCGTCTGGCAATAACACCGTCGTTCCCCCGTTGATGACCTCATGCACGAGCACCTTATCGTCTTGCAAACGATAATGAAACGGCTCGATTTCGTTGGCCACGCGCAAGGCAAAGTAGTGATTGGTCAGCGCCACGCTAGCTTTGGGGCGGCTGGGCAGCCAACTCAATACCTCGGTCACGTCGAGCCGCAGACAAATATTGAAATAGGGATTGTCGTAACTAAGGAAGAAGTTGAAGAGATCACGACGCGACCAGGTTGTTACGTCAAGATACGTTGTCATGGGCGAATTGTACGGGATTCAAAGGTCAATGCAATAAACATATCATGAGTTTTCGAACAAGCGGGTTTGCCGCGTTCCCTGCTTCTGCCTTTTTCATTGAGTCAGGTAAAGATTTCCTCACGAATCGCGTGCTCGCTTTGCTGCGCGGTTCTATTGTGTTCGAATGCCTCGCGCCATCTAGAAAATCATCAAGGGGATTCTTGTGCAAACAACTGGTCTGCTCGTTCTTGGTTCTTCCTGGACCTTCGCAATCGTGCATTTCTTTCGCCGCCTCGGCGCACCGGGGCTTTTCTTTCTGGGCGCATTGGATTCATCGTTTTTGGTATTGCCTTTCGGTAACGATTTTCTGCTGATGGCGCTGGTCAGTTCAAGTCACGGCCCTATCTGGATCGTTTATGTGGTGGTTTCTGCGCTCGGTTCGCTACTCGGCGTTTTTGTTGTCGATTTGATCATGCGTAAGGCTGGCGAGAAGGGTTTGGAGAAATTTGTTAAGCCCGACCGCGTCAAGCGACTGAAAAAGAAATTGGACAAGAATGTCGGTTGGGTGGTTTTCACCTCAACCCTGCTGCCGCCGCCCTTCCCTTTCACGCCCGTGATCATGAGCGCCAGCGCGTTGCAAGCGTCACGAACAAAAATCTTCGGCGGAGTAGTTGCTGGACGGCTGCTGCGATTTACGATTGAGGCGGTGCTGGCAATCTACTTCGGTAAACACATTCTCAAGGTTCTCAACTCGCCAGTGGTGGATTACGTCGTCTACGCCCTGATCGGGATCGCGGTGATTGGAAGCATACTGTCGCTGTTGAAGTGGTTGCGCAGCAATAAACGAAAGGGCGAGCGTAGTGCGAACAAAAGAGGGCAAAAGAAGAAAGCGGGCGGGGCGTAACAGTCCAACAGCGGAGAGGATTCCCTATCCAAGTAGGCGGCTGTGTTCGTCTTTGACGACCTGATAACACTCACAGACATGTGCCATTAGTTGCTGCCGGTCAAGAATCCGTATCTGACCCCGCACATAGCTAATCATTCCCGTCTCTCGCAATCGATTGGCAGCCATGGTCACGCCTTCGCGTCGTACTCCCAACATGTGTGAGATGAACTCGTGGGTCATTTGTAACTCGTCGGATTGCGTCAGGTCGTGAGTCATGAGCAACCAGCGACAGAGGCGCTGTTCCACAGTGTGCAACCGATTGCAGACTGCTGTTTGCGAAATTTGAGTTATCAGTGCCTGGGTGTAACGCAACATTAAGTGTTGAAAGTCGCCGCCTCGTTTGAACTCATCCAGCATCGCCTTGGCCTTCATACGAAAGGCTAAACCGGCGCCTTGCACCATAGCGCGGTTCGGCGTGGTTTCGCCGCCCATAAACAGCGCGATGCCGACGACTCCTTCCTGGCCCACCAATCCCATCTCGGCGGTAGAGCCATCAATCATCGTGTAGAGCAAAGAAATGTGGGACGTGGTGGGAAAGTAAACGTATTCCATATGTCCACCCGACTCGTAGACCACTTCACCGAGCGTAAAGGAAACCGGATCGAGGTGAACCCTTAAGCGCTCGAACGCTTCAGCCGGAAGCGCCGCGAGCAGACGATTGCCACGCGCTTCACCTTGGTCGGCTGAATTGCTTGCTGTCCTGTTTTCCGCCATTCACCTTGTCCCGGTGGAAAGTCGAATTAAAAATACCCTTTTTGGCAATTCAAGGAGGGCCGACTTCGGACCAAAATATGCTGAATTCTTGGTGTTGGATTATAGCGGGTTCTGCTATGTACGGCAACGCACATAAAGGCACTCAAGTCTTCGCTCAGAGAAAGTGTCCCATACGTGCGTTACCGCACATACTATAGGCATCCGTGGGAGTAGTCTGTGGGCCTAATCGCCATCAAGCGGTCAAAGTCGGTCAGCGAGTTCTCCGCGGACTCTTAAGGAACAAAATGCAGGCACCCCCTTTTCGTATTCTCTGCACTGAGGATGATGTCGACACTCGCGACCTCATCACCTTTGTCCTCAAGAGCAGCCATTTTGAAGTAATCACTACCGAAACTCCCGAACTAGCCATAGAGATTGCGAAGGATTTCTCGTTTGACTTGTATCTGGTGGATAACTGGATGCCCCAGATGAGTGGCCCCGATCTTTGTAAGGAATTTCGACGCTTTGACGCCCAGACGCCGATTCTTTTTTACTCAGGCGCCGGATATGAAAAGGACAAGGCGGCAGCTTTCGCCAGCGGCGCACAGGGTTACCTGGTCAAGCCGGTGGATAATGACGAGCTAGTCGCGGAGGTGCGCCGCTTGATTGCGGAATCTCGAACTGCTCCGCACCCGGCGCGAGCCAACGTTAACCAAACGGAGAAGTCACTCGCGCATGCCGCTGCGGCTTAAGCAATAATAAGACTCAAAACACAAAAATGCCGCGACTTACCGTCGCGGCATTTTTAGTTTGATGCTACCTGGGTTGGCTAACTCTTAAGGTCGGCCAAAGATAGTGCCAAGAATGTTTCCCGTTCCGTTGCTATTTCGATTTCTATTACGGCCGTTCCCGTAGCCACCATACTGCTGGTAGCCCTGGTTGTAGCCCTGCATGAAACCCTGGCGAAAAGCCTGCGACGAGGCGTTCCTATAATGGTGCGAACGTTGCGGATTAAAGTTCTGTCCGCGTTGCGCATCGCTGGCTCCGGTGTTTAAACCAGCCTGGAAACCCTGGTTCAACTGAACCTGGTTCTGGTTGTTGTAGCCACCGTTGTTGTAACCACCGTTGTTGTAACCACCGTTATTGTAACCACCGTTATTGCCATAGCCTCCGCGGCCATAGTTACCGTTGTTGCCGTTGTTCCGGTCATAGCGGTCATCATTCCGGTCCCGGTGCCGGCCACGGTTCCAATCGCGGTTTTGATCATGACTTTCGGCACGATCGCGATCGCGGCGTTGGTTTTGCGCATTCCGATCATTTCGCTCGTCCTGATCGTTTCGATACTGTGCCTCTGCGGTGGTGCTGGTTGCGGCCGATATGCCGAGAATGAGTGCGAGGGTCAAAAGCGCCCCGCCGATATTTGTTCTGAAATTATTCTTCATGTTGTTGCGTTCCCTTCCTTTGGTGGGGTACTCAGCAAGGTTGGGGCCGCCGCTGATCTGGACTCGCCACGCTGACAGGTATGGAGTTAGGAAGACGAATCACGCAGAGCCATACGCATAAAGTGCAGAGTTAGCGCAAAGCAGTGTGATTCCAGCCTGCGTTGAGGCCATCTGCGAACCGCTCTCAGGGAAACAAGACAGGAAAGAACAGGCGGCGTAGACTTATGAGGTCAATGAGGATCGTTTCCCTAAACGTCGGATTGCCTCGGATGGTCGATTGGAATGGCGAGCCCGTGACCACGGGTATCTTTAAAGAGCCATCGCCGGGGCCAATCATGCTGCGCACCCTGAATCTTGAGGGCGATGGACAGGCTGACCTGTCCGTGCACGGCGGGGTCAGCAAGGCTGTCTATGCTTATCCCGTCGAGCATTACGAGTTCTGGAAGCAGACCTTGCCGGCGGATTATTTACCGGATATGAATCTGCCGTATGGGATGTTTGGCGAAAACTTCACCACCGAAGGATTATTTGAAGACGCGGTCAATGTTGGCGATCGTTTTCGCATCGGCCAGGCTGAGTTAATGGTCAGCGAGCCGCGGCTGCCTTGCTACAAACTGGGCATCAAGTTTGGCCGCGCCGACATTATTAGAAAGTTTCTGCAAAGCCGGAGGACGGGATTCTACTTTGCGGTGCTGAAGGAAGGTGAAGTCAGGGTCGGCGACGAAATCGAATTGCTCAGTCGCGATGCTAGCAACATAACCATTTCGGACATTACCCGGTTATATGCGTTTGAGAGAGATGACCTGGCGACGCTGCGCCGGACAGTGCAGCTGAAAGCGTTATCGGCAAGCTGGCGCGAATACTTTGCGCACCAAATTCAGAAACTAACCGGCTGAATCTGACGCGGGATTAGTTGTCCGCTTCTCAATTCTCCTCTGCCAATGTATTTTCTCAGGAACAAAATTACGACAAGGATTGAATTGTATGTGCCGAAACATCAAGAGCCTGCACAACTTCGCGCCGCCCGCTACTGATGAAGAAATCCGCGCCTCGTCGCTGCAATTTGTGCGCAAGCTCAGTGGCTTTAGCAAACCTTCGCAAGCCAACGAAGCTGCTTTCTCGAGTGCCGTGGACCAGGTCACGCAGGCCGCTCAGCAGCTCCTTGAGTCGCTGGTGACCAACGCGCCGCCAAGGGATCGAGAAGTTGAAGCGACTAAAGCCAGGGCCCGCTCAGCGGAACGCTTTCGCGCTCCGGTGGCCGAACGCGCTTCGTAACCGCTGGTGTGAAGCTGTAGCGCAGCGCCCTTAGTTCGCTTGGGGCGCCAGCCAGACCGCCAAATTGCGAACATAGGTCTTGATATCGTTAAGCTTCTGCGGCTCGCGCTTGATCCCGTCTCCCGGCGTTTCAAGCAGAAAGCTGGGACAGCCTTGAGCGATGTCCCAGTTGTAATCAACAAAATGATGGAAGCTTGATTCCGCCACGCCTCGCCCCAGCTTATTGCCGTGCTTGTCCTGAGCACTCTCAAACGCAACCACCAGATTAAATGGACGATGCGAGACCTGACTTACGCCGGTCGCAATCACACGCGCATGCGGTTCGTCTTGCGGCACTCCGACTGCGCCTTCGTGCGGGTGCGCCGGAAAGAATTCAATCGACCCCGCCGGTGAATCGTTACTGCGCAAGAGTTCATGAGCCGGTGCGGCCGCCGTGACGCTTTGGTAATCACCATTTTTTCCCGAGTGATAGTTGGGCCAGGAGATTGACGGCGTATCCTGATCGTCTGCTGCTCTTCTCGACTCATCGGGATCAAGGTTGCGCGAATGAAAAAAGTGCGCTGCGCCGATGCCCCCAATGGTGCAAAGCGAGGACCCGAGATCCTGATGATCGCGAGTCGCCATAATTCCACCGCCGCGCTGGCGAAAGCGCGTGATGCCTTCGCAATCCTTAACCGACAGGCCATTGCCGGCGTCGACCGCGAATAGCCACAACTCGTCCAGCTCTGCATTATCTAAGCGGCTCAGAATCGGATCATCGCCTGCTTCGTTTTGTGCCCGGTTGCGCGCCGTGACTTCACAAAGCCGCTTGCCCCCAGCGTCAACAAGTGAACTTAGATGCGCGCGCAATAAGCTAAACCGATCGATGTTCCAATCGTCTTCCCTCGGCGGAATAGTAGTCTGCAAAAGAATTCGAATAGGCATTGGTTTTAAATCTCCAGCGATACGAATCAAAGAACCGAGCAGACTTCGCTGAATTCCAAACGATGACCGCGCGGGAAGAGTTTTGCCGCGTCCCCGTAACCAAGGTTGCACAAGAAATTTGACTTCACGTGACCTGAGGGGAAAAACTCCTGCTCGCAGCCTTCACATTCTTCTCCGGCGCCAAAGAATTCTTCATCAAGCCTGGCGTTATCAAATCCTGACATGGGGCCGCAATCAAGTCCCAGTGCGCGGGCCGCAATGATCAAGTAAGCGCCCTGCATTGACGAATTGCGTTTGGCGGTGACTTCGATCAGTTGCGGGTTCTCGGCAAACAGATCACGCATGCCCGGAGCATGCGGAAACAGCTTGGGCAACTTCTCAAAAAAGAGTAAGTCGTAGGCGACAATCACAGTCACCGGCGCCGACATCGTCTTTTCGACGTTACCCGGAGCGAGTGTTGGTCGCAGTCTCTCTTTCGCTTCCGGCGAACGCACGAAAACAAATCTGGCGGGCGAGCCGTTGGCGCTGGTGGGACCCCACTTCATCAGGCCGTAGAGCTGCTCGAGCGTCTCGTCGCTAACAGGTTTATCAAGCCACTCCGAATGTGTGCGCGCCTTAAGAAACAATTGATCGAGCGCAGCATCGTCAAGTACTTCATTCATCTTACGTCTCCTGATTGGTTGGAACGGGGTAGGTCGGTATTCTAGTTCATCAAGGGGAGACTAACCACCGTGCTTGCGACTAGGCTAATGGGCGGTGCTACGCGAGTTAAGAGATGCCACTAATACCCTCACGATTTTAAGAACTCGAATGCGGCTCAGCGAATTCCCACCAGCCCCTGAACAGATTGAATCAGTTTTTCTGAGTCGTAGCCCACACCATCCTTGAAAACTATCTCCACCTTCTCAAGATCGTTGATGTTGGTTGCGGGATTTCCCTTAACTAACATCAAGTCTGCCTGTTTGCCGGGCGCGATTGAACCGATACGCGCATCCTCGCCGAGAAACTTAGCGCCATTGAAAGTGGCGATCTTGATCGCTTCCACCGGCGTGAAACCCGCTTCAACCAGCAGCTCAACTTCACGCAGGTCGCCAAAGCCAGCCACAATGCCGCCGTTTCCGGTTGGATCGAGGCCGGCGATTAGTAACCCCCCGGCAGCTACGAAGGCGCGCTCAAAATCCATCGACTTGCGGACCAGAATGGCGGCCGGTGAATCAGACGCGATGCGCGATCGGGCAGTCAGGTAACGTACGCGCGCGTCCGTGTTCATGACGTTGAGGACGCGCGGGTTCAAGACTGCGGCAGCGGCCCCAATTCCACTTTGAGTCAACGGCGCACCCGCTTCGAACACCGGCAAAGTGGAAGTGAGCGCGACCTGCTTTGCCACGAGCGTGCGAATCGTTTTCTTAACTGCATCGCTGTTGATATCGAGTTTGAGCAGGCTGGCGCTAACCGCTGCGGCGGGACACTTATCGGGTTCCTTGTTGGGAACGAATTCCGAATCAGGCAGCAAGCCGTGTTCAAGGTTGTCGATACCCAAGTCCGCCGCTTCGCGATAACCGATCGAGCAAAGGTGGCCAGTGACTTTCAAACCGCGTTTGTGTGCTTCTTCCACCGCTGCGCGCAACTCGTCGCGGGTGATGTTCATGTAGGCTTTGAACGAAGTTGCGCCGGCATCGGCCCAATAATTCACCATGCGCCGCGCATCGTCGGCGCCGGTAAGTTCGTGCATCACCGGCGTGAACGAGCCGCGGCCTTCCAGATAAGGCGCGCTGACGAACATCTTTGGTCCAATCATGCGGCCGGAATCAATCAACCGCTTGATTTCGAGATCGGTATAAGGGGCGACGCTGCCGGTGGTGCGAACAGTGGTAACGCCGAGCGCGAGGTAGAGCCGCGGAAAGCTGGTGCCCATGTTCGAATACATCGGCGGCGATCCACCCATCGGGAAAAACATGTGGTCGTGCATGCCGACCAGTCCTGGCAGCACCGTATACCCGGTGAGATCGAGCGTGTGCGCATTCGCCGGCAACTTCGCGTCCGCGCTTGGACCAACTGATTGAATTTTCCCGCCGCTGATGATGATGGTTTGATCGTCTCGCGCCACCGCGCCCGTGCCGTCAATCAAACGGACATGGGCCAGCACGATCAGCGGCGCTTCGGTGCGAATGAACTGTTGACGATCAGGCGTTTGGGCGGAAGAGGTGGAAGACGGGCAGAATAGAAAGGCGATTAAAAGTAGGTACTTCATAATTAATGGTCAAACTTGGTTCAGGGATTAACTAACGCCTTTATCTTAGGCGCAGTGCGGTCAGGACGCCTAGAAATTGGGACCACCAACATCCTTAATGCATTGTCTCGGAACTTTGTTCCCGCTCCGCCGTACTGCTAGCCAGTTAGATTCGTCTCGATACTCTTCGAAGGAGCAAAGTATGAAGTCTGCAAAGAGCCTGGCTCGGCTAATCGGTGTGCTATTGCTGGTCCAGTTAACGGGACTCATTGTACCCTTCGTGTTGTTGCGTCCGCTGACAACAGGCTCTCGGGACTTCCTTGCAAATGCGGCCGGCGCGTCATCGCAAATCAAGGTAGCTGTCTTTCTTTTGTTCGCCAATTGCGCGCTTACAATCGGCATCAGCATCGCCGCCTGGCCGCTTGTTCACCAGTACAGTGAGCGTATGGCACTGTGGCTATTGGCCGTGAGCGTGCTCATGTTTGCGCTGCAAGCGGTCGACAACGCGCACATATTGTCAATCGTGTCTTTGAGCCGGCAATACGCCGAAGCCGGTGGTCCGACTGATCTTTTTCAAACGCTCGCGGCCATGGTTGGATCTACCAGAAGATGGGTTCACTTCACCGAATTGCTGGTTATTGATTGTTGGATCTTCTCGCTCTACAGCATTCTATTTCGCTTCGCCCTCGTGCCCCGCGCGCTTGCTGCTTTTGCACTGCTAACAGTCATGCTGCACTTCATTGGAATTCCCTTAGCGGGGTTTCTAGGTTATGGCATCGTTACGTCAATGGGGGTTCCCATGGCTTTCGGCCACATAGCCGTCGCGTTGTGGCTGATGGCCAAAGGTTTCAAAGAACCGATTCAAGCCGGGTAAGTGGGCGGATGGTCCATCTCTGCGTAATCTGCGAATGTCGGATCGTTACGCCTGCGGCGGTGGATAAAGCCGCTCAAACTCCTCATTACCATGAAGTAACGCCAGGTCGGGATCCTGCCTGGTCCAGGTCGCATCTCTGTAACCTGACTCCCACGCCTTCTTAATGGCGTTTAGCGCGTCACTCGCATTGTTCATCGCGCAAAATACGCACGCCGTGTTGTACAAAATCATTGAATCGTCAGGACGCAGGGCCATAGCCATTTCTGCTTCGCGCTTGGCCTCGTCGAACCGCCCCTGGGTCGCATATTTACTAGCCAGCAAAACGCGCGCGCGCGCGTCCTCAGGTACTTTCTTCAAGTGCCCGTCATAGATGGCAATCTCGCGATGAACGAAGTTGTTCATCGCGTCCGTCTTGCCGAGTGCTCCGAGAGAATTGTGAATTGGAATAATTGTGTTGTAGTTCTCTCCCGCGTGCGCCAGCGCCTCTTCCATCATGTCTACCACTTCCTGATATTTTCCGGCGGAGAAAAGCGCGCGTCCCAATAAGTAGTACCCACCATCCACATCCGGATTCCGGCTCAATAGCGTGCGCAGCTTAAGGGCCGCGTCGTCGTAACGGCCCTTAGCAAAAAGCACCCAGGCCTCGGCCAATTGAATTTCGGTAGCTTCGCTACCATTCGCACTCGCCTTTTGCGTCGCCGCAATCGCTCGATCGATCCATTGCTGCTGGCGCTCGAAGTGGTAGTAGTACTGCGAGCAAACGTTTGCCAACCCGGCATGAGCAAGCGCGAAGTCAGGATCAAGTGCGACTGCGTTCTCGTACATCTGCAAAGCAAACAGCAAGTCCTGGCGGCCAACCCGGCGCGCATAGTTTCTCCCTCGCAAATAGAGATCATAAGCCTGCATGTTCTCGGTCGGCTTTGCCGAGAGCGCCTTTTGTTCCTGCGGCGAGAGCGTGATGCGCAGCGCGGAGGCAATCTTCTGCGCAATTTCGTCCTGCACTTCGAACACGTCTTTCATCTCGCGGTCATAACGCTCCGACCAGAGCGGGAAATCTGTTGCCGCATCAACGAGCTGAGCATTGATGCGCAAACGCGCGCCTGCTCGACGCAGGCTGCCGACGAGGACATAAGACGCGCCGAGCTCTTTGCCCACTTGCCCGGCCGTCACAGATTTGTCGCGATAGTTCAGCACCATCGCTCTTGAGAATGTTTTTAGTCCCGTGATCTTTGATAACTCGGTCGTGATGTCCTCGGTGATCCCGTCGCGCAGGTATTCGTCCTCTTTCATTCCGCTGAGATTTTCGAAGTAAAGAACGGCAATCGAGTGGTCCTGAAGCGTTGATGCCGCTCGCCGGATTCCACTTCCGCCGGTGGTGTGCTGTCCCGAATTGAGATCGCGCTTCAATCTCTTGAGCGCAGTCTTTAAATCGGTAGCGCTTTGATAACGGAGGTCGCGGTCTTTCTCCAGCGCCTGGCCAATAATGCGGTTAAGCTCGGGCGGGAGCGACGCGTTGAGCTGATTTAACGGCGTTGGATCTCGATTCAGGATCGCGTCGAACACGACTGCTGAGGTCTCGCCCTGAAAAGGAAGAATGCCGGTCGCCATCTGATAAAGAACGGTGCCGATCGAGAAGAGGTCGGTGCGCGCGTCGGTGATCTCGCCGCGCGCCTGCTCGGGCGACATGTAAGCGACGGTGCCGATGGTTGCACCTGCCGAAGTCAACTGGTCCTTGCGAACCGTGGCCACCATTGAGTTAGCCTCAGTTCCCTTGCGACCGTCGATCTTGGCGACACCAAAATCGAGAATCTTCGCCTGGCCTCTTGATGTGACGAAGATGTTTGCCGGCTTCAAGTCGCGATGCACGATTCCTTTGGAGTGTGCGGACTCAAGCGCATCCGCGAGCTGTACGCCAAGCGTCAGCACCGACTCAAGATCGAGAGGACCACGACGAATGCGATCGGCGAGTGACTCGCCGTCGAGCAACTCCATCACGATGAAGTGCTCTGACTGGTGCTGCTCAATGCCGTGGATGGTGCAGATGTTCGGATGATTGAGAGCCGACGCCGCGCGCGCCTCGCGCTGGAAGCGCTGTAACAGATTCTCATCGCCGGCCAGCGCGGGAGTCAGGAATTTTAGGGCGACGTGGCGGCCCAGGTTGGTGTCTTCAGCTTCATAGACCACGCCCATTCCACCTTCGCCAAGCTGCGAGGTGATGTGATAGTGCGAGATAGTCCTGCCAAGCATGCGGGCGCCTCCGGGATGGTTCTATTAGTTCGTAGATCGTGAATCGTAAATGGTAAACGGTAAATGATACCGATGACAGATTCGTCTGGGATTGATCTCTGTCTTCTGCGTTGTGCCGTCTGAACTGTCGTGGTCGAGAATAGTATACAGCAGGGCTCCGTAATCCAGCGGGAACGGTACTGAGTTGCGCGGGATCACTTCGCTGCTTCAACGTCAACCCACGTTCCATTGAAGGCTGCAGTCCCACAAAGAGCATCGATGGTTTGATCATCCGTTACATCGTTGATGCTTTCGCCGGAGTGTTGCTGCGCCACTTCTAATTCGATTCCCTGCCGGCCATGCCCCCAGCCATGCGGGAGGCTCACCACCCCGGCCATCATCTCTTCGGATATCTCGACTGGCACCACGACGCTTCCCACTCTTGATCGCACCGAAACATTTTGACCGGCGTGCAAGTGGCGCTGCGCGGCATCCGTCGGATGCATGAGCATCGTGCATCGGGGATTACCTCGCAACAATCTTTCACTGTTATGCATCCACGAGTTGTTGCTGCGAAGTTGTCGCCGCCCAATCAGGAGCAAATGGCCGTTTGCTTGAGGCGACTCAGACAAAAGTTTCGCCTTAACACGTGCGACATCATTGACCAGCACATTCGGCGCTAACTCGATTTGTTTGTCCGGAGTGCGCAGCCGTCCCGGTAGGCACGAGCGCAATGGCCCAAGGTCGATGCCGTGGACCGCTTTCTTGACCTTGCCCAAAGTCAGACCTTTTGAAAAAGGATTGAACTTTGCGCCGTAAGGTCCAAACCGCAAACCCAAATCAAGAATCCGTTCAGGCCCGAAGAATCTTTTGCTGACTCTACCTTTCACACGGCGAAAGAGCCCTGTGCCACCCATGCGCGTTTGCAATTCGGAGAATATCTCCCAGTCATGTCGCGCGTCCTCACCCGCCTGAAAGAACGGAGGTGAAAACCTGGTGGTGTTGCGAACCGCCAGCAGATGAAACGCGATGTCATAGTGGCCGCGCTCGAGCGACGAAGTCGGCGGCAAGATAATGTGCGCGTGCCTGGTCGTCTCATTAATATAAGGATCGATCGAAACCATGAACTCCAGGCCGGCCAGCGCGCGGTCTAACTCACGGCCGTTCGGCGTCGAAAGGACGGGGTTCCCTGCCGAGGTGACCAGGGCCTTAATTTGTCCCGGGCCTTCAGTTAAAATTTCTTCGGCAAGCGTGACGACCGGAAGCTCTCCGGCAAACTCAGGCAGGTTTCGCACCCGGCTGTGCCAGCGCGCATAACTGCCGCGCGGCGCGAGTGATTCCGGCGCGGTGATAGGATCGAACGCAGGCAAGGTAAACATCGCGCCACCTGGCCTATCGAGATTACCGGTCACAATATTCAAGACGTTGATTAGCCATTGGCAAACGCCGCCGAACTCCTGAGTGCTGACGCCGATTCGTCCATAGCAGACAGCGGACTCAGCGGACGCAAATTCCCTCGCCAGCAGACGTATTTGTCCGGAGTCAATACCGGTAATTGCTGCCACCTGCTCCGGGGGAAATTCCGCCACCAGTTTACCGATCACATCCAGGCCTTTTGTGAACCCAGCCAATGGACCAGGGTCGGTTAACCCTTCGTCAAAGACAACCTGCAGCAACGCCAGCAACAGCAGCACGTCGGTTCCGGGTTTGATGAACAGATGACGGTCGGCGAGGCGCGCAGATTCTGTGAAGCGCGGATCGACAAGTATCACTTTCCCGCCGCGCTCGCGAATTTCCTGCAACCTGCGGCTCATGCCGGGTGCAGTCATCATGCTGCCGTTTGAGACCGCCGGATTCGCACCGAGAATCAGAAAAAACTTTGTGCGATCAAGATCGGGAACAGGAAGCAGGAGTTGATGGCCGAACATCAGATATCCGGACAAGTGATGCGCGAGTTGGTCCACCGACGTGGCCGAAAACTTATTGCGTGTGTGCAGGCTGCGGAGAAACGGAGGCGCGAACAGCAGCGCGCCATAGTTGTGAACGGTTGGATTACCCAGGTAGGTTGCAATTGAATTCCTGCCGTAGGTGGCGTTGATGCGCTTCAGGTTTTCCGCTACCTCAGCGAATGCTTCGTCCCAGCCAAGCCGTTTCCAGCCCGTTGGCGTGCGGCGGACGGGATGCTCTAGCCGGTCTTTATCGAAGTGAAGGTCTCCGAGCGCTGCGGCCTTTGGGCAAATGTAGCCGCGGCTGAACGCATCGTCTTTGTCACCACGAATGTCGAGCCCGTTAGCAGTTTCGAGTTCCGGGTTTCGAGTTTCTTGTCTTCCTGCTTCCTGCTGCCTACTGCTCCTGCCTACTGATTCTAGTTCCTGGCGACTGCGGCTGATCACAATGCCGCATATCGCTTCGCAAAGATTGCAGGCGCGATAGTGAACCAAATCCTGTTCCGGGGATTTCATGGCAGAAATCATATCGCCAGATTACACGGATTTGAGCATAAAGCGTTATTGTCCGGGGGAAAAATGGTCCCCCCACTCTTAAAGAAAACTTGATGTGCCGGATTAGCAGTGCGCTCGAGAGGCTCTACCTAACCCATAACACTCGAGTCATAAGCGGATGTGCCGAGTAGTCGAAAATATGGGCCGCGGGCTCACTTTCAACGCGCAGGCGCGCCTAAGTTCTTTAACCCTCGTGCTGCTGCCGCTAAAGGAACTGGCAACCCGAACGGGAACTAATTCTTAAGTTCCACTAACTCAAGCCGGATAGTCGTGCTGCCGATGTTCTCAGCCCAGTGCGTTAGAGGCTCACGATAGATGACGTCGCCGCGGTGGAACTCCGCTTCACTGACCGTACCGTCTGCATTGTGGTTACGCACCTTCCCGCCGGCAATGACATAGATGACATAGGCTGGATGCGAGTGCAGCTTTTCCTTAACGCCCGGTTCAAGGGTGGCCTCAAGCACACGCACGCGAGAGTTTTCCAGTTTCAGTTTGATGCTTTTTGAATTCACGACCAGCGGATCTTGCGTAGGCCTCACACCGGCGGCATCGCCGCGCACAAATCCGGTAACGAGCAGAACAAGAATCAGGATATGGATTCGCTTCATTTCGCCTCCTCAAGTCGTTTGCGCAAAGCGTAAGGACATCTTTGCTGCACAGCGTAAGGCGAAAATCGTTAATCGTAAAGAGTGAACCGCAGCTACCGGGACCGGCGGTCCAGTACCCGCGGTCCCGATTCCTTTTTATGTTACACCGACTACGTTCTTGGGCATGCTGGGTGTCGGCGACACGCGTGCCTTAACGGGTACCTTCACTGTGGCACGAAGTTCCTTCCAATGGATCGCAACATCGGCAAGCGGAACTGACAGCGCGAGACAGGACCAAATCATTGCCTGGACCATCTCAACTCCGAGAGCTTCCCATCCCGTCACTCCCAAAATAAAGCGGCCGGCAATGAAGACCAACGCAATGGCGTAACTGCGGGTGGCCCACTGTCGGTGCAGCGCGATTTTGCGTTTGACAGCGAACAGACCAGCCAAGCCCGTCGCGCCCATGAGCATCAGGGCATCGACTATTCCCAACACGGTGAACGAACGCGGCGCTCCAAACTGCTCCTGGTAATACTGAATGTAAGCACCGAGCGGCGCGAGTCCGAAGGCCCCCAGCACATACATTCTTCCCATAACGCGATGCGCTCTGGTGAATCGCTTTCGTAGGCGATCGGAAAACTGGAACGGCGCGAACAGCAGAACTATGGCCCCGAATATGCCGTGCGGCAGCAGCCACCACTTAAAGGGCGCGAAGTGTTGCCAGGCCGGATGCGACGAGTCTGCGAGAAACCGCTCATTGTGATACATCACATAGGTGCTCGCCACAGCAATCATTGAAAAGACGACGTATTTCGCGTTGAGCTTCATCGGGGACTCCTTCTCGCTAGTTCCGTTCATGCGTTGCCTGGTAATCGTCAGGTACTCCTATTTGCTAACGCGAAATTTTGTCGGCTTCTGGGCCGGCGAGGCCCACTTTTTTTTGCTGGAGGGAAGAATCCACAGTTTCCGCGGACTTCACGGATTCGCAAAGCTTTCCATAGGAAGACGATTCCCTGGTTGGTGGGTGGCGCCGATTGTTCATCCGCGCGACGATCCAACTGAACCATCCGGGTTCGCTCACCGTATTCCTTACACAGCACGCAGTTTGAATCTCTACAATATTTCCCGCGCCAGCGCGTCTACCTTAGTGGATGTATGAAATGTCGAGCACACGCCCGGTAAACGAGCAACGCTTCGAGCAGGACCGGCAAATCTCCGCGATCGTTGCCGAGGAACGATTCCGGCTGCGGAATTTCATTCGCCGGCGCGTGCCCGATCCTTTGGACGTTGAGGACATCGTGCAGGAAGTGTTCTACGAACTGGTCCAGGCCAATCGCCTGCTGATGCCGATTGATCACGTTACGGGTTGGCTGTTTCGCGTCGCGCGCAATCGCATCACGGACCTTTTCCGCAAGAAGAAACGAGAAGCGTCCAGCGATGCGACTGTGGCGGATGAACACGGCGAGCTGCTGCGCCTCGAAGATTTATTGCCATCGCCCGATGACGGACCAGAAGCGCTTTATATCCGTAGCCTGCTGCTCGATGAACTGGAACTCGCGATCGATGAGTTGCCCGACGATCCTTTTGGCCAGCGTGAAGTATTCATCGCTCACGAACTCGAGGGACGCAGCTTTAAACAGTTGGCGGCAGAAAGCGGTGTCAACGTCAACACATTACTTTCGCGCAAGCGCTACGCGGTGCTTCATCTACGCGAACGATTGCAGACTATTTACGAAGAGTTTTCCCAGAAGAGGTAGCTGAAATATGAACAAGAGAATGAGAAAAATGGCCTGGATGGCTCCGGCGGCGCTTGTCGGTATGGCGGTCTTCATCGCGATCGGCGGCACGGTGGTGATGCTTTTGTGGAATTGGTTGGTGCCGATGTTGTTCGGCTTGCCAATGATCACCTTTTGGCAAGCAATCGGACTGCTGGCGCTCGGCCGCATTTTGTTCGGCGGCTTCGGCCTGGGTGGCGGTGGTTCTCATCGTTGTCATTCGAAAGGGCGAATCCGGGAGCGAATGGACGAGCGCTGGGAGAAGATGACGGCAGAGGAGCGAGAGAGAATGCGCCAGGGTCTTTATGATCGCGGCGAAACGTCGCCGCTCGATCCGAACCCGAGCGCGTAACGTAACGTGATCCGTGGGCACGCAATTCCTTGGAATGCGGCGTCGCGACGCCGCTTGGGATTTATTTGGAATGCAAAGTGATGCTGGGCCGGCACGCCGCGAAGGAAGAGGAGACAAAATGAATTCAAATAAAACGACCGCAAGACTTGCAGGCCTGCTCTGGATCTTGGTTGGGGTTACAACTGGTATCAGCCTTGGCTACGTTCGCTCGACGCTGATCGTATTCGCAGATGCCACAACTACCGCTACGAACATCGTGGCTTCTGAGTCTTTGTTCCGGGCCGGGATCGTCAGCAGCGTGCTCACCCAAATCTTTTTGCTTTTTTTAGGATTGACGCTATTCCGATTGTTCAGGCGTAGCAACAAAACAGCGGCGACGATTATTTTGACGTCTACTTTGGTGGCGGCCGCGATCGGGACCGTTAACTCGCTCAACAATCTTGGCGCGGTAACGGTTTTGACTAATCCCGATTACCGGAAGGCGTTTCAACCGGAACAGCTCAACGCCCTGGCCATGATCTTTCTCAGGCTGAACAATTTCGGTATCGGGCTGCTGGAAGTCTTTACAGCGATCTTTCTATTTTCCCTGGGGTTGCTCATCATAAGATCGGGAGCCCTTCCCCGACTTCTCGGATTCTTGTTGATAATCGGCGCTTGTGCCTTTCCGATAAATACTTTTACCAAAATACTGGTGCCGCAGTTCTATCCCGCTTTGATAACTCAATTGACCATGCTCTGTAATGCCTTTGGGCCGCTGGCGACGATGTTGTGGTTGCTGATCAAAGGGGTGGATGAGCACAAGCTGCTCGACAAAGCGCAAGACTGACGCTCATCAAGTACTCTGGACGGGTAACTGGCCGAGTGTTCTCCAAACGTCATTTTGCGTCTGTCTAATACTTTTGTTGCGTTTGCCTTTTGGCCAGAAATCGTCACGCCATTTGCTTGCCCAATCTCTTAGTCAATCCCCTACGACGATATCCATTCCGAATCCATCCGAATTGGGAGCCAAAGTGCTCATGGATGGTTTCGCCATTCGCTGATAGGAGTCTTATCGTGCAAACCCTGACTAAGAACCGTTGGCTTTCCGTACTCGTAATCGTGGCCTTCCTTGGAACTCTCTCGCTAGCTTTCTCCACCGCCAAGGTCAAGAAAATCAAGAAACAGCATGCGGATAAGAAATCTGCGGTGCTCTGGCGCAATCCGGGAAATATGCGCGAGCGCGATCTCTATTACGGCCCCGGTTCGAAAGCGCTGGCGCCCGTACCGCCGTTCCGGTTCGTCAAAGAAATTAAAGAAGGCGGCATGCCGAAGTTCGACGTTCAAGACGCGCGCGGCGTGAAATGGCGGGTGAAGCTTGGTCCGGAAGCCCAGTCTGAGACGGCCGCGAGCCGCTTGGTGTGGGCCGCCGGCTACAACGCCGAGGAATCCTATTACCTGGATCGAGCCCGCATCTACGGCCTGCGGAAATTGTCGCGTGGGCAACAATACGTCAACGGCGATTCGGTAAGTGGCGCTCGCTTCGAGCCAAGACGGGAAGGTGTTAAGCGCGGGAAAGAGTGGGGTTGGTCAAAAAATCCTTTTAGCAAAACGCGCGAGTTGAATGGCCTGAAGACGATGATGGTGTTGCTGAACAATTGGGACACCTTCAAAAAGAACAATCGCGTAATTCATGACAAGAATGCTGGCGAAGAGAAATACACTGTCACAGATTTGGGGGCTACGCTGGGCGCAGTTGGTGGAATTGGCGCGCGTCGCTCCAAGAGCAATGCGCAGGATTTCGCGCGTCGCGGATTGATTAGCAAACTCGACGGCGACAAGGTGAAGTTTAACTACGACCTCAAGCCCAGGAAGCTTGGTTTATTGAGTGTCGTTTATCCGCCTTATTTTTTCCGGCAACGAAAAGCGACCAATGCGATGCAGAACGTGAGTGTCAGCGACGCGGCCTGGATCGGCTCACGGCTGGGACAGCTATCTGACAATCAACTGCGTGACGCCTTTCGCGCTGCCGGCTACGATCGCGCTACGACAGACGCTTACGTGCGCACACTGAGAAGTCGTATCAATGAACTGCGACGATTGCGGCAGTCGGAGCCGCTGGCGGTGCGACAACGCCGAGCGCGATAGCCGGGCTGAGTTTGTTTGTCTCTTAGCGGAAGAGCGCTGGTTGAACTGACAGGGCATTGCACAAGAAGCCCGACGTTGGTTCCCGCGAAGCGATCTCATTACCACCGTGGCTTTAGCCCGGTGACCCAGTCCAAAATGATGGGACCGCAACCGTTTCAACGGCATCAATATACTTGGCTCAGCAACAAGTCGCGTGGTAGTCTCTCACTATGTCAAAACTCGACCTTACCTATCCTGCAATCAGGCGGCTGTTCGAGAAGTATATGATCGACGGTCGCACGGAAAGCAAGGCGCTCCTTGCGTGGTTTCTGGAAACCTACTACCACCTTTTAGATACCGAGGTGGACGATTCAATTTGTGACGAGTCTGGCGACAGGACTATCGACGGAATTTTTGTTAACGATTTGCGGCGTAGGATCGATGTATT
>JANMKA010000150.1:0-21063 GCA_031371765.1 Blastocatellia bacterium | reverse complement strand
CTCATTAATCCGCTGACGTTCATCCAGGACTTTACGGGTGTCGGCTCGGAAGGAACTTATCCCCTCAACTTTTCGGAGTTGCTAAGTGTTAACGGCCAGACGCAGACATTGGACCTGATTGGCTCGCTGACAATCGGCACTTTCAGCGACTCGATCTCGCTTCTGACTAACTCGCGTATTATTTGGCAGTTTAATTCGTTTACCGTGGCAGCGACAGTGCTGCCGGTCACTATTTTCGGAGCTGACAACGGCGCCTATCACGACTTTCTGAGCGCGCGGTTTGAGGTCAAACCAAACTGCGATACGCCTGTTCCTGAACCAGCGACCATGGTGCTTTTGGGGACCGGATTGGCGGGCCTCGCTGCTAAAGTTCGACAGCGGCGAAAAGCGAAGATTTCCGTCTAATTCGAAGATTGAGCATCAGCTACTCGCAAAAAAGGTGCGACGTTCAAACGAACGTCGCACCTTTAGTTTTGTATCGGACCAGGAGATCCTAGGGAACGATTTCAAGTGCTATCAACTGTTGTCCGGAAACCACGAATTCGGCCGGCGGCAACTCGAACTCATAAACCGGCGACAACACAGTTGGTGTGTATCCACCAGAGTTTCGATCGCTGTTGAGCGTGGCCACTACCGAGGGCGGCAGATTTGGTAGCTCACTGGTGCCGATGACCGCGCCGGGAGTGATGCGGAAAAGTTTCACGTAGAGCCTATCGCTCTTCTTCACTTTGTTAATGGCCCGCACCAACTGGCCCAGGTCCTGCGGAACGAAAGCCCGGGACGCCGAACCTTCCTGCAACGCGCCACCATCACCAACAAAGACCAGCAACTGCCCTGGCGTGGCATCATTCGGAATTTGTACTGGTATCCGCTGAACGAATTGTTTTCCTGACTCAGTTCTGACGTAGGCCTGCACCTCGATCTGTTCGCCGCGATGCGCTTCCGTCTTATTTAAGGCGATGCGTTCGAGCGTCGCTGCGTATTTGGTATCGGTCGAGGAAATATCGAGGTTCACACCTTCGATCTGCACATCGTCAAAACCGCTCCCGAGCAGCGAACTAATTGGCCCGGCCACCGATCCTGCTGCCAGCACCGGCGAGTTGGCGGCTGAAAAGCGCCGGTCGACTTCAATGGATTCCTGACCGCGAACGTTGATATTGCCCTTGATCGTAATCGTCGATTCGCCCAGTGCGCGCTCGCTCGAGGTGATCGTGTTATAGACGGTCAGGTTCAACAACAACGGCGTCAGAAAAGAATCGTTGGCGATTTCGTAAGAATAAGTGTCACTGCGATCACGACTGGTGTGCAACTTAATCTTCACCGGGATCATTTTCGGAGCCTGACCCAATTCGCCGAAAACTCCGGACGCGCGATCCTGGGAAATCGATCCCATCATCGTGCCCGGAATAGAAAGCTTGAACGAGTTGTTGACGTTTGGAATGACAGTGACGACCGCCGTCTCGCTCATCGGCATGTCTGAAGCACCTAAACTGAGAAATGGATGACCGAAGGCATAAATGCGATTGCCATCGCGAAACGTAACTGTCCCGGCCGCCGCGATTGAATAATCGCCGCGAACCAACTGGACACTGATTGAAGTTCCCGGCGTCAGCGTCTTTTCGTTCGGCGTACCAAGCGGCGTGATGTTTGCGGACCCGCCGGCTCCGGAAACCGGCAACAAGCCATTGGCTATTAGCTGGGGCGCAAACATCGCGAGCGATTCCTGGTTAATGCCGCCAAACACCATGGGCGTGGCAATCGGAACCATCTGCTGGCCGAGCAAGGGCATCAAGGGCGAAGCTTGTGAAACGGGGGCAATCAGCGAAGCAGAAGTAACGGACTGTTTCGGCAGGATAGGTTTCCAATCGGTCGAGGCTAACTGAGCGAAAGAAAGTGCGCGCGGTTCCCTCGGGCGCCGGCGATTGTCGGCGTTGCCTTTTTCAAAGAGATCGATCATTTGTTTGATCGGGGTGATGCCGGCGATTGGTTCTTTCGAGAAGGGAAAACTAAAAGCAATCGCTCCGACTAGTTTGTTATCGATGTAAACCGGCGAGCCCGACATGCCGGCAAAGACGCCGGTCTTTTCTACGTTCGCCCCGCTCAGCCTGGCGATGATTGCCGACTGCCTTGGTCCAGGAAAACCGGGTAAAACGCCCAGAATCTCGACGGAAAACTCTTGTGGCTCGGTTCCGGAGAAAACAGTTTGGGCCGTCCCCTTCATGCCGGGACGAAGGTCTTCAAGCGGAAAAAGCCTGACATCCGGAGCGGGCGCAACCGCTGCCGGCTTCTGCGCCAGGGCTACTCCGCTCAGAACTCCCAGCAGGATCGAAAACAACAAAACGTTGCCAAATCTTTTCATTAAAACCTCTTTGTTAATTCAAATCGACGGCGCCGGACGCCCGTTGTTGGACTATAGCTTTCGACCCTACATGGGTCAAGCTACTTATGAGCACCGCAGCTAACGCCGCAACTGAACCGCAGGGCTGCTTTCTTAGACGCACAATCGGGCCAGATCGTTCCTTGTCGACAGGCGGATGGCGTGCTAATTTTCCCCCGAACTTTCGCCAAGCCTTACCAACGAGCAATTGGCCAGGGGCACTATCATTTCGACTGAATCCATCGCAGCTTTCATCCTTGCCGGCGGCGCCTCGCGTCGCATGGGAACCGACAAATCGCAGTTAATCCTGAACGGCAAGACCTTTGTAGAGCACGTTGCGGCGGCACTCGCTAGGATCAGCAGCGAAATTATTGTGGTGGGCAAGCCGGCCGCGGACTCGACCAAACTGCGGTACCTGCCGGATGTCTTTGCCAACTGGGGAGCGCTGGGCGGCGTGCATACTGCGCTGGCTTCAAGCGATGCAACCTGGTGCCTAATAGTCGCGTGCGATTTTCCTTTTGTGACGGCTGAACTTTTCGACCGCCTGGCGAGTCTACAAAAAGATTTCGAGGCGGTCGCACCGATCCAAAGCGATGGCATACCGCAACCGCTTTGCGCCCTTTATCACACTGAGCGCTGCCTGGGCCGGGCCGAGGAGTTGATCAATTCCGGCGAACGAAAACCAGTTGCTCTGCTACAATCCGTGCTGACGCGGTGGGTTTCATTTGCCGAGATCGACGACCTGCCCGGAGCCGAACGCTTTTTTGATAACATCAATACTGTCGCAGACTATGATCGCATTCTTACGAAAGGAACGGGAACGCCGGATGGCTTAACTCCGGGTCGATAACGTAACGCGTTAGGGACCACTAACTGATCTATTCCATCCAACTTTTATCTCGATGCCCCGACGACGTTTCGGTAAAAAGTTATTCAAGTCGTTTTTGCCAATCCTTCTTGTATTGGTGCTGGCCTGCGTCATTGCACTAATTTCGATAGTTCACGGGATCACCCGCCCGCCCCGACAACCATATCTGGTTACGCCCCAATCGTTTTCACAAATCAGCGGCTCGGCATTGAAGGTCACGGACGAAAATTGGCGCAATCGGGATGGGACTGCCGCGCGCGGATGGCTTTTGCGTGGAGCTGAAGGCGCGCCCGCCATCGTGCTTCTGCACCGGTACGGCGGCGACCGTTCCTGGCTTTTCAACCTTGGCATCAAGCTGAATGAAGCGACCGGATTTACTATTCTATGGCCCGACTTGCGCGGCCACGGTTTGAATCCGCCGATAACTACCTCCACTTTTGGAATGAAAGAAGGCGACGATGTGCTCGCCGCTTTGGACTTCCTGCGGGGACTGAAAGGCTCAAATCGCGAGCATTTGACCGCGGATGTTTTTGGCGTCTACGGCGTTGAGTTAGGAGCTTACGCCGCGATGCGTGCAGCGGTTCAGGATTCGATGGTGCAAGTATTGGTTCTTGATTCGTTGCCGCGCAGTTCTGATGAATTGATGAACGCAGGAGTGAGCCACCATATCGGCGTCACGAACAATACCGTTCTTTCGGTGGCGCGCCTGGCCACGCGGATCTACTTCCTGGGCCGTTACCAAAACGGTTCTTCGTGTCAGATGGCAAGTGAATTGAAGAAACCGCGCCTGCTCTTGCTCGCAGGCGCCGACGATGGCTTTCTGCGCGATTCGACGGCTGCAGTGCAGTCTTGTTTTCCGAACCAGGCAAACGTTGAAGCAAAACTGGATTTGCCATTGACTGGTTATAATCTGCCCTCGGCTACCGGCGAACAAGGCGAAGGCTATGATCGCCCGGTCATAGATTTCTTCTCAAAAAACCTTCACTAATTTCAACTCACAACGGCGTGACTGCCACGATCGCTACCCGGCCGTTGTTTGCAATCACATCGATTTGCACTGACTCGGCCTGGCTCAAACCACCAACGTCACTCAGGGGAATCAAAACCAGGAGAGTTTCTTTGCGCAAATGAGTCTCATAAATCACCTGGCCAATGCCATCGTACATGACGGGTTCGTGGTCTTCGCCATAAACGACCCGGCCCGCGGCGTAAAACTCCGGAGTGCGATCGTCTCGCTGTAATCCAAATACGGGTGCGTGCGCATAACCCCGTTGGTCGGCAAGTTGAATCAATCTCTTGGAAGATTCGGAATCGACCAGTGCTGGCGCGACTGAATGCACCGCGATTATAACAATCGCTAAGGTTGTTGCGCCGATCACGAATGCCGCAGTCTGTCTGCTGCGATTGAAGAACACAGCTACCATCCCGGCCGTGGCTCCCAGCGCCGCGATTATTAGGACAGCCACGGATAACTTGCCGGAGTGCCACGCCAAACCCAGCAGCGCGATCGCGAACAACAGGCCCAATGCCCCAGTTGCCTTGATGGCCCAATTATTTCTGGAATCGGCACGAAGGTGCGCCAGCCGCGAACCCGCCAGGAGCGCTACGGCCGGTAAGACAGGAAGGATGTATCCCGGAAGTTTCGAACTAGAGATGCTGAAGAAGATCAGCGGCAGCAGTAACCACGCCAGCGCAAAAGTTTGCAGCCGGCTGACGGGATCGTCGCTCCCTTTCCAAAATACCCTGCGTGCTTTCAGCAAGCCGTCGATCAGCAGCGCGCTCCACGGCAACGCCAGCAACGGCAGAATCTCCAGGTAATAATAAATTGCGCCGGGATGATGATATTTATTGGTAGCGTAGCGCTCGAAATGATGTTTGATGATGAACTCGTCAAAAAACAAGCTACCGTGTTTCCCAAACATCGGGCCGTACCAGACGGCTGACACCGCCAGTGACAACGGAATGCCCCAGGCGATGCTCCGCAAAAGCTTTCGCGCTGGCGCTTTGCCGCGCAGCGTGTAATAAGCGCCAATCACACCAAACGGAACAACAAACCCCACTAACCCTTTCGCAAGCAGTGAAACTCCAATGGCGAAATAGAACCCCAGCAAAAGTCGGCGCTGCGATTTCTGATCAACCTCAAGCTCAGCCGCAAAAAAGAATGCGAGCGCCCAGGCAATGGTCATCGTAACGAGCATGTCAAAACTTACGGCCCGCGAAAATGCGATCAAGCCGCCGCTCGTTCCGGCAACGAAGGCGCTCCAAAAGCCGAGCGAGCCAAACCTCTTGTTGCTAATCTCAGATTTCAGATCGGGCTGGGCCGAAATCTCAGATTTGAGGTCTGAGATCGTTGCACTTCGTTCCGTGCGCCGGCCGATCCAAAAGACGGCTGCGACGGTTAGTAGTCCGCTAAGAGCGCCGGTCAGGCGTGCCGACCATTCCGAAGTGCCGAACAGCCTGAAGGCCGCGACCTCCATCCAATAAAGCAGCGCGGGTTTTTCAAACCACAGGTAGCCACCAAGCGTCGGTGTAATCCAATCGCGCCGCAGAAACATTTCATGAGCGACCTGGGCATAGCGCGGTTCATCGGGACCAATAAAAGGAAGATGGCCCAGCCCATAGAAATAAAAGAGAATGAAGGCGACAAAAAGAAGAATACTGCCGCGCTTGGCAAGAATTGAAGGTTGCAAGTATAGTCGCTCCGCTCTATCGCTAGGCAGTGAGCAGTGGGCAGTGCGCAGCAAATCCACTTGAACCTATCTTTGAAAACCTCGGGATTACTGCACACTGCCCACTGCTCACCGCACACTGAAATGATAACAGGAAACAGGAAACCTTGACGCTACGCACCGCAGTCATAGGCGTGGGCCACCTGGGCCGCCAACACGCGCGCATCCATTTCGATCTTGCGGCTGAAGGTCTCATTCGGTTTGTTTCAGTCTGCGATATCGACGCGGGCGCAGCTAAATCAATCGCAGCGGAAAGACATACCGCGTGGGCCAGTGACTGGCGTGAACTTAGCGGCAAGGTCGATGCCGTTAGTCTGGCAGTGCCAACGGAGTCGCATTGCGAAATCGCCAGCGGATTGCTTGAGGCCGGCATTCATGTATTGGTCGAGAAGCCAATTTCGCGAACGCTGGCCGAAGCCGACCAGATGATTGCCGCCGCGGACAAGGGCGGGGCACTTTTGCAAATTGGCCATCTCGAACGCTTCAATCCGGCCCTGATTGCGCTGCGTCCACACGTGCGCAAACCTGTCTATTTTGAGATTCATCGCGTCGGCGAGTTTACCGCGCGCTCGTTGGACATCGACGTCGTACTCGACCTGATGATCCACGATCTCGATATCGTTCAATGGTTGGTCGGCGAAGAAGTTGAAGTGACTGAGCTGCACGCGGTCGGCATCCCGATCCTGACGAACAAAGTCGATGCCGCAAACGCGCGGCTGGAGTTCGCATCGGGCGCCGTTGCCAACATTACCGCGTCGCGCGTGGGCACCGAAAAAATTAGAAAGATGCGGTTCTTTCAGCCTCACGACTACGTCGCGATCGACTATGCAACTCGTCACGCATCGATCAGCAGCTTGGCGCCGCCGACCGCCGAAGGCGCGTGGCCGGGAGTCAAAATCCACAATCTTGACGTTACCGATGTTGAGCCCTTGCGCGCTGAAATCATGTCGTTTGTTGAAGCAGTGCAGAATGGCCTACCCTCGCCCATTTCGGGCGGCGATGGACGGCGGGCGCTGGCGTTGGCTTTACGTGCGCTTGAACGAATTCATGAACATGCGCAGCATCCTGGCGTCAGTGAGTTGAGTCAGATTAGTTCCGCATGACTGCCAACCCAGAGATTTCGTTCTTTCTTGATGAACGCATCGCCGCCGGCGATTTCCCTTCTGCCGTCTACCTTGTTGCCGAACAAGGTTCAGCGATTTTTGCGGACGCGCGTGGCAATGCGGTCGTTAAGCCGCAATCAATCCCCGCAGCCGTCGAAACAATCTATGACCTCGCTTCCCTCACCAAGCCGCTTGTCACCGGTCTTCTATGCAATCGTCGCATTGAAGCCGGCGAGTTAACCCTCGACAGCTCCATCGCGCATTATCTGGCTGAATTTGATCGCACTGACAAACAAGACATCACCGTGCGCCACTTGCTGACCCACACGTCCGGCTTGCCGGCCTGGCAGCCCCTCTACGTTCTTGCTGAAGGCGAGCGCGATCGCGCGCCGGGCGCGATTGCCAACTTGCGGTTGGAATACAAACCGGGCACGCGAGTCGTCTACAGCGATCTCAGTTTTATTCTGCTGGGCCTTTTGGTGGAACGAATGAGCGGTACTCGCCTGGCGCAACTCGCCCATAAGGAAATTATCGAGCCGCTAAAACTCCAGCACACATTTTTCAATCCGGAACAGGCGCTGCAAACTGGAATTGCCGCGTGCGAGATCGGCAATGCCTACGAACGCGAGATGTGGAGTGCCAGCGGCGGCAGCGAGTATCGTGACTGGCGCAAAGATCTGATTTGGGGCGAAGTACACGACGGCAACGCGCATTTTCTCGGTGGCGCCGCCGGACATGCGGGACTCTTCTCGACCGCACAGGAAACTTTTGTGCTGGCCCAACAATTTCTCGCCGGCGAAAGCAAATTATTGCAACCAGACACTTGCCGGTTGTTCCGACAGAACATGACGCCGGGTTTGGAAGAAGCGCGCTCGCTCGGTTGGCAACTGGCTGCGACTAAAGATTCGACCGCCGGAACGGATCTGCCCGGCGACAGTTTTGGTCATACGGGTTTTACCGGCACGAGCTGCTGGATCGATGCGGAGCACGAAAGAGTTTTCATTCTTCTGACCAACCGTACCCATGCCCGCGTTTTACCGTTCGCAAACATCAACAACGTGCGCCGGCGTTTTCACAGTCTCGCTGTTGCCGCGTTAAAAACCGATGCGGCCTAAGTGAGAACCATTCGCGCCCGTTACGGCTGTGCCGGGTTGACTACTGGCTGAGACGTTGCGCTTGTGCGCGCATCATTTGGAAGTATGGTGAATGAACTGAGGCCAAGAAACACTCGATCGCCCGTGCGCAATCTGAATGCATTCGTTTCCGGTTTGGGGCGGGTACAAATCACTGGTTTGGCGTTGGAACGTTCAGGAGTCTCAGTCGTCAAGTAAAAAGGCGTGTCACCTGTTTCGCAGGCGCCGCTGCTCGCTTCAAGCCGAATTCGCAGGCGCTCGTAAGCTCCGACAAAACTGATCTCTTCGACGACCCCGCTCGAAAGACAGGCATGTCCGGGGGGAAACTCCTGAGTTCTGCTTATCAACACGTCCTCTGGACGGAAGATCAGCTTGACTGTTTGACCTTCTTTGAAACGATCGTCCAGTAAGCGCGCAGGCATTTGCGCGTTGCCAACCACAACGTGTCCGCGGCTGATCGTGCCTTCGAGAATATTTGCCGCTCCCAAAAAGGTCGCCACATATTCTGTGGCGGGGTTGTTGTAAACCTCGCGCGGCGTGCCTATCTGTTCTATGTGGCCAACATTGATCACGGCAATGCGATCGCCGAGTTCCAACGCTTCCTCCTGATCGTGGGTAATAAAAATTGCCGGCACTTTCACCTTGTTCAGCAATGCCCGAATTTCACGACGCAGGTGTACGCGCGTCTGCGCGTCCAGCGCCCCAAAGGGCTCGTCAAACAAAAGTACTTCCGGGTTGTATGCGAGCGTGCGGGCGATTGCGACGCGCTGTTGCTGTCCGCCGGAAAGTTGCGAAGGATATTTCTTGCGGTGCTCTTCCAGTTGGACCAGCGACAATAGTTCGTTCACCGTCTTCTTGATTTCTTTGCGCCGGCGCCTCCTGATTCGCAGTCCATAGCCAATATTCTTTTCTACCGTCATTTTCGGAAACAGCGCATACGATTGGAAGATGACACCGATGCCGCGCTCCCGCGGTGGCAATTCGGTTACGTCCTTGCCGTGCAGCATTATTTTTCCGGTGTAAGGCTGTTCCAGGCCGGCAATGATTCGCAGGATAGTGGTCTTGCCGCTGCCAGAAGCGCCGAGTAAGACGAGTGCTTCGCCTTCGGCAACATCGAACGAGATGTTTTCAAGCACACTGGTTTTGCCAAACCGCTTGCTGATGCCAACAATGCTGGCCGCTGGTTGCGGCACACTTTCCGTCACCGGCGGTGATATCGATAAATCCATAATTCTGGCAACCTGGGCTTTCATTGTTCAGCCTCAGTCTACGTCCAACCAATCGCGCGCAAAAAACAGCACACTGAAAATTAGAAACGAAAACAGCGCCAGCACAATAGCGATGGCATTGGCCGCTTCGATTTGGCCTTCATTAAACTTGGCAAAGATGTACAGCGGCGCAGTCTGCGTCCGTCCTGCCAGATTTCCCGAAACCAGGATCGTCGAACCAAACTCGCCGACCGCGCGCGCGAACGTCAGCAGGGCGCCGGAAACAATCGCGCCGCGCAGCGATGGCAAGGTGACGTGCCAGAAAGTTTGCCAGCGCGTTGCGCCAATGGTTGCGGAAGCCTCTTCGAGCGACCGGCTCATCGTATCGAATACCGGTTTGATAACCCCGAACGCTAACGGAAAGGTAACGAAGATGTTGGCCAGGACGATGGCCCCGGCCGTGAACATCACCTGGATTCCCTGCGGCCTCAGCAGTCTCCCCAGCGTTCCATAAGGTCCCCACAAGAGCAGGAGAGCGAACCCAGCCACCGCGGTAGGGATCGCGGTCGGCAGAGAGATGGTGACGATCAGCGCGTTGCGTCCCAAAAAGTTGTAACGCGAAAGTACGTAAGCTGCGAACAAGCCAAAAAGCACATTAAATGTCGTCGCCCAAAAACTGGTGACCAGCGAAAGCTTGAGCGCGAAGATCGCTTCGGGCGCATTCAGCGCCGCCCAGAAGTTTCCCAATCCACTACTTGTGCCAAAAATAAAGATCGATGCCAGCGGCAAAAACACCAGCGGCATCATCATGAAGATGAGCATCCAGATGCTTAACGGCCTGACCACATCAAAGCCGCGCACGTGCCGCATTGTTGGAATTACTGAGCTCATAAGAACGTGAACCGGGAACCGTAAACCGGGAACCGTAAACCGGGAACCGTGACTCGGGAACGCTTAAGCGTGGACAGTAAAGCAAAGGCGTAGAATCAGTACCGCAGCGAAGCCTTTCATCTACGAAGTGCTGTTCGGCTCCGGTTTACAGTTCCCGGTTTACGGTTCACGCTTTATTTCCGCTGCACCCGGTCGCGAAAGATTCCTTCAATGATTTGCGGATACGCCTGGTCCCAGCCGCCAAAATAGTCGACGCCAAAAGGCATTTCGACAGGTACGAATTCCGCATTCTGCTTATTGAGCGCATCGTTGGTTACAGAATAGAAATGGTACTTAACAAAAGCCTGCTGCGCTTCGTCACTCCACAAGAATTGCATGAACGCGTCTACCAGCGCGCGCTTGGCCGGCGTTACGTTCTTGTCGATAACTACAGCCGGATGCTCGCTAAAAATCGTAGCCTTAGGCGTGATGATCTCCAGCGGCGTCTTCTTCGCTTCTTTCATCAGCAAACCTTCCAGCTCGTAGGTAATCAGCGCATCACCAAATCCGGTTTCAAACTGGGTGCGGGCTTCGCGTGCTGAACCGGGCGTCGATTTCACATTTTTCCAGATGCCCTGAAGAAGTTGTAACGCGCGCGCAGTGTCCTGCTCACCCGACTGTTTCTGTGACTTCATTAACTCGGAACCATAAATCGCAAGTATGGACCATTGTGCGCCGCCCGAGCTGACCGGATCCGGATGAATTATTTCTACGCCCGGCTTAGCGAGGTCGGGAAAATCATGAATGTTTTTGGCGTTGCCCCCTCGCACCAGGATGACGAAAGGAGTCTTGTTCACAATTCCTTTGTACGGCGCACTGTGCCAATCAGTGGTCACGAATCCACCACGCTGCAATCGCTGCGCATCCCGGTCGATCGATAAGATCGCGACCTCGGCGGGAACCCCTTGCAAGATCTGATTTGTTACCGTCTCTGATCCGGCAAATGACGAGGTAAAGCCAACCTCCTGCCCATGCTCTCGCTTCCACTTGGCAGCGAAGGCAGGGTAAATTGCTTTCTCCAGCGACTCCTTCATGATAGAGAAGCCATAAACAGTTATGTTCAGTCCGCCGCTTTCGGCAGGTTGTTGTGGCAGGCAACTCGCCAACAAGACGAGCGCGAGCAATGCCGAAGTGAGTAGGGCGGCTTTGTTGAAAGTCTGTTTCATACAGATAAACTAAAGCCTTTCCGGCCCGCTCGGATCGGGCGCCTTAGGTTCGAATTAACAGAGGATAACTGGTCTATACCATACCTTTGCCTGTTCTGGAAACAGGTAGCTTGAAACTAATGAAAAAGCTCACAACTATTTGCCTGGCGCTCGCTTTCCTAAGTTGTAACTACCATTCAACAACGAATCAGCAGACGCCGCCCCGGGAACTGGTCGTTGCGGCGGCAGCGAATCTAACCGACGCGTTCGCCGAAATCGGTTTCCGCTTTACCAGTCAAACTGGTATTCGAGTTGTCTTCAGTTTTGGCGCCACCGCCGAACTCGCAAAACAAATCGAGAATGGCGCGCCGTTTGATGTTTTTGCCGCCGCTGACACTGAGCATGTCGAGTCACTCGAACACGCCGGCTTACTGACGCCGGGAACGCGCGCAATTTATGCGCGGGGGCGCTTGGTGTTGTGGCTGCCGGCCGGGTCAGCGCTAAAGATCGGAAGAATCGAAGATATAACAGGAAAACAGTTCGACCGCATCGCTATAGCCAAACCTGATGTCGCGCCTTATGGAAGGGCTGCGGTTGAAAGCCTTAAACAGCTTGGCATTTGGACTCAGATCGAGCCCAGGGTCATTTATGCGCAGAACGTTTCGCAGGCGAGACAATACGCCGCAACTGGCAATGCAGAAGTCGCATTCATCCCATTGGCGTTGGTTAAGACCGGCGATGGCAACTATCTGGAAGTCAAAGAAAATCTGCATGAACCGATCAATCAGGCCCTCGCCGTGATAGAGTCTTCAGCGAAACAGGATGCGGCAAGGCAATTTGTCAGTTTCGTACTAGGTCCTGAGGGACAGCAATTACTTAAAGCAAAGGGATATTCCCTACCGGGCCCGTAACAGTCCGGCTCTGTACGGGAACGTACATTACTGGTATGCTGCTCAGCGAAATTTGGCTAGGATTGCGTCATTTTTCCTTTTCCCGCTTTTTTTTTACAACCAATTCACGCGGCCCAAAGTTCACCTGATCGCAGGAACATGACAGGAATTACTCTATGAAGATATTGCTCTATTGCCCGGATAACGGCGTGACTCGAAATTTCATGCCCCACCTCTGGATGTTTCTGCTTCAGGCGATCACGCCACCTGAGCATGAAGTATTGCTGGTTGATGGCAATGCGCGACCAATGAATGAGACGGAACTGGTGAACTATATTCGCGAGGAAGGTGTCGGTTTGGTGGGCATTGGTGCGATGACCAGGATGGCCGCACGTGCGTATCGCATGGCCGACGCTGTGCGCGCCGCCGGCATTCCGGTTGTAATGGGTGGACCCCACGTTACGGAAGTTCCCGACGAAGCCCTGGGAAAAGACGGCGGTCCACGTCACGCCGACGCTATCGCCCTCGGTGAAGCAGACGAGACCTGGCCGCAAATTGTGGCTGACGCAGCCAACGGGTGCTTGAAAGATATTTATGCTCCGGTCGACGAGAATGGCAAGGAACGTAAGCCAAGTCTGGAACCCTATCCAGCAATTCCCTGGAACGAGATCGACCTCGATCAATTCGACATGGTGCCAAAGTTTGCGCGGCCTCTGTTAAAGCGGTACGGCTCGGGCTGGCAGGCGATTCACGTGATTCCGATGGAGTCAGGGCGCGGCTGTCCCTACGGTTGTGAGTTTTGCACTGTCACCGGATTCTTCGGCGATTCAATTAGATTCCGCAGTAACGAAAGTGTCGTCAATGAGTTGCTGGCGCTTAAAAAGAACGCGCGCGAAAATCTCAGTCAGGTTATCGTCTTTTTCATTGATGACAATTTCGCGATCAATATCAAACGCACTAAGTCGCTGTTACGCGACATCATAGCCGCCAACGCGCAGGTGCCCTGGATGGCGCAGATAAGCGCCAACCTGCTGCGCGACGAGGAGCTGGTGGATTTGATTGCTGCATCCGATGGTAAGTGGGTTTTCATCGGCATGGAGTCGATCGACACCGCGAACCTCAAAGACATGAACAAGAGTTTCAACAAGCCGGCGGAATACGCGACCGTGTTGAATCGCCTGGCGGCGCGAAACATCTATGCAGTGACTTCGTTTATCTTCGGCATGGACAATGATACGGCTGGCGTTGCCGATCGCACCTTGGAACAAATCGAAAGCTGGCCTCCGGGTTTACCCGTCTTTGGACAGTTAACTCCATTCCCGGCGACTCCGCTCTACGATCGCTTAGTGGCAGCGAACCGTCTGACGCGACCCAAGCACTGGATGGAATTTGCGCCTTATCAAATGGCGCACGAACCTTTGAAGATGTCGATTCCGCAGACGCAAGCAGAATTGGATGAGGCCTGGGGCCGATCCTACAGTCCCGAGCGCAACCTGCAAGCGCTGGATGCTCTCAAAGATCAACACATCAAATTCCGCATCATCCATCTGATCATGCGCTTGTTCTTCCGCGGCATTTATTTTCCGCAAATGAACACCCGCGCCTGGCTCAAGGTGATTGCGCAGAATCGGCGCGCGATTTTTGGCCTTTCCAAAGAGGCAATGGGCAGGTGGCGCGCTGGTCGAAAGAACAAGCATCAGGTGGCCCAACCGGCTTCACCAGCAATCAGCGAAAAAAGAGCAGCCTGACTCCGCACACATTCTTATCCGCGGTTATAGTCTGAATTGTAGTACTATGGCCGCGCGGTAGAGCCCCCAAGACTAAACCGCCAAGGTTTGTTCAGTGCGCATTTTTCTCGCGCGTTTCCTGAGCGCCATTCTCCTGGCACAACTCGTCTGTGCTCCTTCGACTTTCGCTCAGGGCGACATCCGCCCACGGCGCTCGCTGCCGACTGCTGAACCTTCTCAAACCGCGCCTCCAACAAAAACCGCCCAGTGGCAAGCGCCTCCTGCTGCGATCGTTAGCGCGGCCAACAAACTCGATGCGGCTGATCCCCTGAACGAACCGACCATTCGCGTGGCGCTCGCCACCGACGCGCGTTCAGCGTCAATCTCGACCACCGGCCACCTGATGAATGCGACCGATATCGCCAACACGATGGTGGCGTTGGACGTCGGCCGAGTGCGCGTTGAGGCGCGGTTTTTGTCGCCGCTGCCGCCCACGACGGAAGAGTCTTTTCGTTTAAGCCTGGCGGCCTTGGCTTCGCAAGCGGAGGCCAACCAAAAAGCCCGCGAGGTCAAAGAAGCTACCAACGAAGACTCGCAAGTCACGCTCGACAATCGCACGCAGACCTGGGGACTTTTGATCGGCGATCACTATTCACAACCGGAAGCGGAAGAAATGCGGACCCGGTTGCTGGACGCTGCGATCGATACGACCATAGTGCCGGTGTCACCGCCGGGATCAACGGTCGTAAAAAGTATTGACGCCACCACGCCGGCAAGCATTCGATCGAATGTTCGCTTAGCGTCGTCCCGCCCAACCGGACCTTCGCGTGAAGTAGTTGCGTTCGCCGCCGGCTCAAGCCGTCTGTTTAGTTCCAGCGCGCCGGTCATGTTTGGTTCGGACAATGTAAATGCGCCGGTCCGTTTTAATGACAAGCCCTATCGCGGGCGCATCGAAGTGTTCGCAAACACTCGCGGCGCGCTGACAGTAGTTAACGTCATTGGGCTCGAAGACTACGTAAAAGGCGTTGTGCCGAATGAGTTGTCCGCCGGCGGCTATCCATTGATTGAGGCGCACAAGGCGCAAGCAATTGCGGCGCGCACTTATGCATTGAGAAACCGCGGGCAGTTTATGTCCCAGGGCTATGATCTGTTACCGACGACCCGGTCACAGGTTTACCGCGGCCTCACTTCCGAGAATGCGCTGTCGTCTCGCGCCGTCGACGAAACGCGCGGAATGGTAGCGACCTACAATGGCGAACCCATTAACGCGTTGTACACATCGACCTGCGGCGGCCGCACTGAAGACGCGGCAAACATCTTCAACGATGCAGTTCCCTATTTGAAGGCACGCGAGTGCGCCGCCGAAGGCCGCGCGGCGCTGGCGCCTTTTATCGTCAAGACTTCGCGCGAACCAGCCGAACTCAAGACTCAACAAAATGTCGCGCTGGCGCGGGACGTCGCCTTGCTTGCGATTCAGAATTTCACCTCGCTACGCGCGCGCGTTTCGGATTCCTGGCTTGATGCCGAGGCTCCGGTGTCGGACGTGCGCAGTTGGCTGGCCTCGGTTGCACGCTTGGCGCATCAAACAGCGCCGACGGTCACCGAAGAAGTTAATCGTCCGCCCGCGTTTGCCACCGCCTTGAGCACCGCCGTATACGGCGAAAGCCGGGCAAACACGTTACTCAACGATGCCGACGTTCAATACTTTTTGGCCGTCCGCGATGCCGGCGAAATCCCGCCAGCTAATCGGGCCGACGTGGCGCAAATGATTCGCGATGGCTATCTGTCGATCTTGCCCGATGCAACGTTGCGCCCGCGCGAACCTCTTTCACGCGGCCGTGCGCTGCATTCAATCGCGCGCATGCTTGAGGCGCGCAATCTGTTACAACTGCAAAAAGGAATCTCGCGACCAACGGCCGACGATTCTCTGGTGCTGCGCAGTACAAAAGGAAAAGACCTGCCGGTCAAAGTCAGCGCTGACGCTTTTCTTTTTAGACAGATAGGCGAAAGTCTTTATCCAGTCGGGACTATTGCGCTGGTTGGCGGCGAGCCGGTTGCATTTCATGTAAACAGCGCCGGCGAAGTGGATTACCTCGAAGTGCGGCCCGCCGCCAACGGCGCCGCTGCGGATCGCTTCTCGCCGTTTTCTAACTGGACCACTGATTTGACCGCGGGCCAGGCTCAGGCGCGTCTCGGACGTTATGCCTCGGGTATTGGTTCGCTTATCGACATGCGCGTCATTGCTCGCGGCAATTCGCGGCGCGCGACTGATCTCGAGCTGATAGGAACTCAGGGTACGGCACACGTTCGCGGGGGCCGCATTCGTTCCGCGCTGGGCCTTCGCGAGCAACTCTTTGTCATTGAGCATCGCTATGACGACGAGGGCCATGTTATGGGATTTACTTTTCTCGGGCGCGGCTGGGGCCATGGCGTTGGCATGTGCCAGGTCGGCGCCTACGGCCTCGCGCGTCAGGGATTTACCTACGAGCAAATCCTCAAGGCTTACTACACCGGAATTGAACTGACGCGAATGTATTGATGCAAAAAGTTCTGCATGTTTTGAACTTGACCGCTTCCCTCCGCTGCGTGTTAATTGCCTCAGACACGTGTTAGTTTCATCGCCCGATCGGCCGGAACAAGTCTGAGAAAGGAAACCATTATGGCTTCAAGGATAGAACCGCTAATGACTGTCGCGGACCTCGACGCCTGCCCGGACGATGGAAATCGTTACGAATTGATCGGAGGAGAACTATTCGTGTCACGTGCTCCGCGGCTTCCCCACCAATTGGTTTTGCAACATTTGCAAATGAGTCTTTATAACTACCTGCAAACCAATCGTGTTGGACTTTTGGTTCCCGGGCCTGGAGCAGTGTTCAGTGAATCCGACGCAGTAATTCCGGATCTCGTTTTCGCGCGGAAGGAACGCTTGAACAAAGTCGTTGCAAATGGTCGGTTTGTTGGTCCGCCTGATTTGGTTATTGAAGTACTTTCTCCGGGCAAGGAAAATCGCGAGCGGGACCTAACGGTCAAGCGCCAGCTATATGCCAAGTTCCGCGTGCAAGAATATTGGATTGTTGACTGTGAGAATAAGAGCGTCCTGATTTATCGGCTTCGGGAAAGCAAACTTAAAGAGACGGCCAAGCTCGGTGTAGAAGATGAAATCACCACACCTCTTCTGCCGCAATTTCAACTTACAGTATCTTCAATCTTCAATTTCTAGCTTGATTCAATTTCAGTGAAACCAGCAGGTCAGGCAACGGTGAATCTTTATGTCGTTCCTGGTTGCCCGTTGTGTGCTCAGGCGCGCGAGTGGCTACACGAGCAGGACATCTCGTTCGTAGAGCGAGATGTTGCCAACAACTTTAGCGCCTTACGGCGCATGTACAAATTGACCCGCCAACGGTTAGTGCCCGTTTTCGAGGTTGACGGCCGCGCGCTCGTACGACCCGATGATGAAGCATTAACTGACTTCCTGCTCTAATCGCCGATGCGTTTCTCACGTAATCAAATAATCGGCGCGCTGATCCTCATTACCCTCCTCTGGGCGGTAGTTCTCTACCGCATGTTATTCTCTCGCGCGTGAATGCTGCAGATACTCCCATCGCCATCGTTGGCCCCACTGCCTCCGGCAAGAGCACGCTCGGAATTGAAGTCGCGCTGCGGCTCGGCGGCGAGCTTATCAACTGTGACTCGGTACAGGTTTACCAGGGAATACAAATCGCGACGGCAAAGGTTCCTTTCGCAGAACGCCGCGGCGTTCCGCATCACCTGATCGATTTTGTCCCACCTGAAATCAATTACACTGCCGGTGATTGGGCCCGTGAAGCCGCCAAACAAATTGAAGAAATCGAACAGCGCGGCCGCATTCCAATTTTGGTGGGCGGTACCGGGTTCTATTTGCGGGCCTTGCGCAATCCATTCTTCCTCAGCCCACAAACTGACGAAGCGATCCGAGTTCGTCTCAACTCAATTCGTGATAACAAAGGCGTCGAACACCTGCACCGGTTGCTGCGCCGGCTCGATCCGGAAAGCGCAGCGGAATTGTTCCCTCGGGATTGGCCACGCGTGCAACGCGCGATCGAGGTTCGCCTGCAAACTGGCGCCCGCATGTCGCAGCAAAAAGTTCAAAGACCCCAACCAAGCGAAAGCACCCACCGCCTGCGTGTTATCGTGCTAAATCCTCCGCGCGCCGAACTCTATCAGCGCATCAATGAGCGCACGGAAAGCCATTTTTCCGCTGGACTCGTCCAGGAAGTTGAAGCGTTGTTGACGCAAGGCGTGCCGGCGAACTCAAATGCGCTGGGCGCGCACGGCTACCGCCGCGTAGTTGAATTCCTTGAGGGCAAACGCGACCTGCCCAGCGCCATCGAGCAAACAAAGCTTGACGTGCGACACTATGCGAAGCGGCAATTGACCTGGTTTCGTCGCGAGCCCGGCGCTGAATGGTTTGCCGGTTTCGGCGAGGCTGAGCCTACACTTGCGGCCGTCTTAGAGGCACTCCAAACCGTTCCCAGCAAGAGTTAAAGTTTGTTTCACGGTCCCGATATTTCCTTGTCAGGAGGAGACGGCTGCGGTAGTCTGACTCTTCGCCCATGTCACACTCCAACCCGACAGGTGTTGCCATGTTAGATGGAAAGGCTGCGCCGCAAAATATTCAGGACGCTTTTCTGAATACTGTCCGACGCGAAAAAACGACGGTTATTATCTTCCTGCTAAATGGCGCGAAATTGACCGGCCGCATTCGTAGTTTTGACAAGTTTTCTGTGTTGCTCGAGTCCGGCGCTCATGAGCAATTGATCTTCAAGCACGCCATCTCGACTATCTCGCAGACGCGCCGCAACAGTGGCGACCTGCGCTCGCACGCGCAACCTGAAGCTCCTTTAGACCCAGCCAACAATCCCCACTCGCCTGAATCGTGACATTCCTTTAAACTCTTGCGAGCGTATCCAGTCAGCAAGAGGAATCAGGTGTCAGGAACTTTTATTACCTTCGAAGGAATTGATGGCAGCGGCAAGTCTACGCAACTGCGCCTGCTTGCTCGTTACCTGGAAAAAGCCGGCTGTGAAGTTGTATTGACTCGTGAACCAGGCGGCACACCGGTTGGAGTTCGCCTGCGCGGGGCATTGCTTGATGCGCATGAAGAAGTAGATCCGCTCACGGAGTTGCTGGTCTTCGCTGCCGATCGCGCTCAGCATGTGCGGCGCGTCTTGCGCCCCGCTATCAAGGCCGGAAAAATCATAATCTCGGACCGCTACGCCGATGCGACGGTTGCTTATCAGGGCGCCGGTCGTGGGTTTTCGCCGGAGCTGATTGACGAGATTGTTCAGCTTGCGACTGAAGGTTTAAGGCCGGATTTGACGCTGCTGTTTGACCTCTCCGTCGAAGAGTCAACAGCACGCACCAGCCGCCGCTCGGACGGCAAACATAAAGGCGATCGGCTTGACGCTGAGTCTTCCGATTTTCACGTACGCGTGCGTGACGCCTATCTGGAACTGGCGCGCGCTGAGCCTGAACGAGTGAAGCTTGTCGAAACAAATCGACCAGCGGAAGAAACCCACCACAGTGTTAAGGAAATAATATTGCCGTTCCTGAAAAGCAGAGGTCACCTGGTCGAAGTTGAGGCCAATCGTGCTTAGGGTTGCTCCAGTTAATGCGCGAATGCGCTCCGAATGAACACAAATGTTTGCTGAATTAATCGGAAACGATCGCGTCAAGCAACTCCTGCGGCGCATGCTCCAGTCCTCGCGACTCCCGGGCGCCATGCTCTTCAGCGGCGAAGACGGTGTGGGCAAAAAATTATTTGCGTTGGAAACTGCGCGGGCGCTGAATTGCCGCTCGCCGCAGGGCGTCGAAGCGTGCGGTACCTGTCCTGCTTGCAAGCGAACTCTCAAAATCAACTACCCGGCTGGTGATGATGCGGACGATTGGAAAGGAATAATCTGGACGGACCATCCGGACGTGGGCCTGGTAGTTGCACCGAAGCGTGTGCTGCTGGTCGATCAAATGCGCGCGATTGAGAGCGCGGCAAATTATCGTCCCTTTGAAGGTAAGGCGCGCGTTTTCATTGTCGAGGACGCAGACAAACTCAACGAGAATTCGGCGAACGCTTTGTTGAAGATTCTGGAAGAGCCGCCGCCCACGTCGTACTTGATTTTATTAACGTCGCGTCCGGCCTGGTTGCTACCAACCATTCGTTCGCGCTGCCAGGTAATACGCTTCTCGCCAATCGCTGCCGCCGAGATCGAAAATTATCTAACGCAAAACAAGATTGCGAACGCCGCCGAGGCGCGAGTGCGGGCGCGGGTGGCACGTGGCAGTTTGAGCCGGGCTGTGGAAGAGGAGCTGGATGATTTTCTTGAACAGCGCAAGGCAATGCTCGAGGTGGTTGATGCGTTAACTCGAGGTGATGGCCCTTTCCAGTTACTACGATCAGCGGAACGACTCAATGAAGCGCAATACAAGGACGAGTACGAAACGCGGTTGGATGTTTTGGAAACTTTGATTCGTGACGTGTGGCTGCTGTCGCTTGGCGCGGACGCTGGGATAATTGTCAACGAAGGTGTGCTGCCAGAACTTAAAGGAATGGCCGAAGGATTGGATAACAAGCGGCCGGCAATTTGGATTGGCCAGATCGAAGAGATGCGCGAACAACTGGTGGTGAACATCAATCGCAAGCCGGCCACCGACGCTCTGTTTCTCACCATGGCTGCGGCGTCTGCCACCGAGCTGCCACCAAAGCGGCGTTACATTATCAAGTAATTTTTTAGAGTGCGGCGGCTTGACGCCGCTTTTGACTGCGGGAATGTCGACGAGTTTTTAAAAGAGATCGCAGGGTTACGAAAAGCGGCGTCAAGCCTCCGCATTCCTAACTACTTGATAGTCACCAGTTCGCGGGTGTCTTCGGAACCGACAGCTTCCCTTTTTGACGCAATCTCCGCCAGCAGCTTTTCCGT
>JANMKA010000077.1:0-7920 GCA_031371765.1 Blastocatellia bacterium | reverse complement strand
GCAGCATTGGGACATGCACTAATGGGCCAATGCCCCGAAGCCAGGCAAATGGCTACGCATGCTGTAGGTATTTCCCGCGGCAAGGTCGACGTCGGCATCGCCGCCATGGCTTTTGCTCGCTGTGGTGATACGGCTCAGGCGCAAACGCTGGCCGATGAGTTGCTCAAACGCTTTCCGGAGGAATCAATAAATATCAACATAACAGTTCCCATGATTCGCGCTGCGATTGAAAACAGCCGCGGCAACTATGCGCGGGCGATCGAGATCTTAGAGCCAGCCAGGCGCTTTGAACTCGGTTCCGTTGCCGGCTTCGCGATAAATGATCTTCGCGGGCGGGCTTATCTGGGACAGCGTTCAGGAAAAGAGGCGGCCGCCGAGTATCAAAAGATACTTGATAATCGTAACGTCGAAGTTTTTTCTCTTTTTTATCCGTTGGCCCACGTCCAACTCGCTCGCGCCGCCGCTCTAACCGGCGACACCGCCAGGAGTCGCTCTGAATACCAGAACTTATTCGCTGTCTGGAAGGACGCTGATGCAGATCTGCCGGTGCTGGTCCAGGCGAAGAAGGAATACGAACAATTGAAATAGTGGCATGGACTTTTAGTCTGTGCCTGTTAGGGTTAGAGTTGCAATCACGTGGGCCACACAGACTAAAGTCTGTGGTACTATTTTCGGCACACACAAGATAGAAGAGTCTGAATAAGAAGGACCAGAGCCCATGTCCGGACATTCCAAGTGGCATAGTATTAAGCACAAGAAAGGCGCGCTCGATGCCAAGCGCGGCAAGCTGTTCACAAAGTTCATCAAGGAAATAACCGTAGCCGCGCGTTCCGGCGGCGGTGATCCGGAAGGCAATGCGCGCTTGCGCAAGGCCATCCTCGACGCCAAGAACGGCAACATGCCGAACGACACGATCGAACGCGCCGTCCGTCGCGGCACCGGCGAAGAAGAGGGCGTGAACTACGAAGAGATTACTTACGAAGGTTATGGACCAGGCGGCGTCGCTCTGTTGATTGAGTCGATGACCGACAATCGCAATCGCACAGTGGCCGAGATTCGTCACGCGTTTTCCAAGAACGGCGGCAACCTGGCGGCAGCGGGCGCCGTCGCCTGGATGTTTGAGAAGAAGGGTTACATTGTCGTCGCCAAGAGTGCCAAGTCGGAAGAAGAACTTTTCGAGATCGTCACCGATGCCGGCGCTGAAGATTTGCGCGACGATGAAGATAACTTCGAGATCATCACCTCACCCGGCGAGTTTGATAACGTGCTCGAAGCAATGAAAAAGGCCGGCGTTGAACCGCAAGTTGCTGAAGTCGAAATGGTGCCCAAGGAATACAAGAAACTGGAAGGCAGCGAGGCCAAGCAGATGCTGAAGTTGATGGAAGTCCTAGAAGACCACGAGGACGTGCAAAAAGTTTCCGCGAACTTTGACATCAGCGAAGCGGATATGGCCGCGGCTGGTTAAGGCAGAAGGCAGAAGGCAGAAGGCAGAAGGCAGAAGGCAGAAGGCAGAAGGCAGAAGGCAGAAGGCAGAAGGCAGTGGATGTTGTCTACTGCCTTTTTTGTATTTTGCTTTCCGCCTGATGCTTTCTGCTTTCTGCCTAGTGCCTTCTGCCTTTTGCTTACCGCTCTTCCACCGGCGGCAGATCGCTGTTCGCTGGTCCCTGGATCACATGGCCCAACGCATCGTAGCGAGAACCATGGCAGGGGCAGTCCCAGGTGTTTTCCAGCGTGTTCCAATTAACAATGCAGCCAAGGTGCCGGCAAACAGCGGAACGTTCATGCGTCGCGCCGTCTGTGTCCCGATAGACGGCAACTTTGTGCAGCCCCCGCGAAATGACCGCACCCGACCCTCGTTTGATTTCAGTTTCGGAACCGACGTCCGCACCGAAGATCAAATCCTTGTATTGGGCCGCAACATTCAGGTTCTCTTTCGCAAACTCGCCGAGTGCTTTCAGTGTTATGCGCGAAGGATCGTAGATCGATTCCCAGGCGTTCTGGCGACCAAGGATCAGGTCCGTCAAAAGCATTCCGGCGATCGTGCCGTGCGTCATGCCGTTACCGGAATCGCCGGTCGCAATGTAAACGTTTTTCGAGTCCAGCGGATTGCGGCCAATAAACGCCAGGCCATCGATCGGTTCCATAACTTCGCCGGACCAGCGATACTCAATACTTTCGATCATCGGAAAACGATGACGCGTCCAGCGTTCAAGCGCGCCAAAGCGTTTGCCAGCATCGTCCCGCTGTCCTGTCTTGTGATCTTCTCCGCCGACGATCAAAACATCGTAAGCGCTCGCGCCTTTTCCCAAAGTCTCTATGCGAATGTAATGGTAGGGATCGGGCGTGTCCCAGTAGAGGCCGCGCGTAACCGATCCGCGCGGAATGCGCGCGCCGATAACGTACGTTTGGTAGGCGGCCTGTTTGGTATGAATCGCAATCAGATCATTCACTGGGCTATTAGTCGCAATTACCACCGCGTCTGAGGTTACAACTCCACCGGCGCCGGTCTCGACCCGAGCCTGCTTGCCGCCTTCGATATGCTTCGCATGGCTTTCGGTGTAGATGCGCCCGCCTCTCGCCTTTATCGCAGTCGCGAGGCCGGCCAGATATTTCAGCGGATGAAACTGCGCCTGGCGCGGAAACCTCAACGCCGATCCGGTATCGAATGAATCCCAGGGGACGCGCTCAACCTTTTCGATATCCAGCAAACCGGCCCGGTGCACTGCCGCCAGTTCGTCGTCAAGAATCTTCTTTGGCTCGCGCGGCGGCACAAACAGGTAACCGTCGAGCCGTTCAAACTCGCAAGCGATCTTTTCCTCGTTGACGATCTCCTCAACCTTATCAATTGCCGCGGTATGACTCTGCGCAGCCAATCGCGCGCCATCTTCGCCATGCAATCGTTCCAAATCGAAGTAACGATCGTCGAGGGCGTTAACCAGATGCGCGGTCGTTCGCCCAGTCATGCCGCCGCCAATTGGACCGTCATCAAGCACCACCACCGACTTGCCTTCGCGCGCCAGCAGGTAAGCGGTCGTCATTCCGGCGATGCCGGCCCCGACAATGCAGACGTCGGCGGTGACTCGCTCGGTTAACGGCGTCTGAAGCGGAATGGCTGCCGTATCGATCCAAACCGAAAGAGTTTGTGCTGGTTCACCATCGTGCGGTTCATCTATCTTTTCCATTGGTTTGCTCATTTTTCTCGTTGACTGCAAAGGAATGGTGCTGACCTTGTAGCTATCCGGTACAAGTCGCCCTGCTCAATGTCTCGTTTGCACGTCAGTCGTAGTAACAACTATGCGGGTAATCAACTATGGCTGGTTAAGTAGCAAGACTGGTGCCGGAGAAGCCGGCGGCCGGAAGTCAGAGGACAGAGGACAGAGGACAGAGTTCAGAAGTCAGAGGACAGAGGTCAGAGATTGAAAGTGATTGCTGCCTACTGTCTTTCGATTACTAACTACTGACTACTGACTACTGCCCACTGCCTCCTGGACCTCTGTCCTCTGACTTCTGACCTCTGACTGCTATCTGCTATCGTTGCCGGCATGACTCTGCCGATCAAGCCGCCTTTTCCGCCGATGGAAGCACTGCTCGTGGACAAAATTCCCGCGGGCGAACATTGGCAGTATGAGCCGAAGTGGGACGGCTTTCGCTGTTTGGCTTTTCGCGACGGCAAGAAGATTGAACTGCAATCAAAATCGGGCCAACCGCTGGCGCGCTACTTTCCCGAAGTGGTCGACGCGCTCCTGAAGTTAAAGGCGACCAGGTTTGTGCTCGACGGCGAACTCGTAATTCCCGTCAAAGGCGGGCTGTCGTTTGACGATCTGCTGCAGCGCATTCACCCAGCGGCCAGTCGCATTCAAAAACTCTCGCTGGCCACGCCGGCAAATTACATCATCTTCGATCTACTGGCTGATGATGCAGGCAAGGCTGTCTTTGCAGAGCCCCTCGTCAAGCGCCGCGCAAAGCTCGAAAAGTTTGCGAAGAAATATTTCGCGAAGAACGCGTCGATCGAGTTGTCTCCCAAAACGGAAGACTATGCGACCGCGCAAAAATGGCTTTCATCGGCTGGCATCAAACTGGATGGAGTGATCGCCAAGCGGAGCGATCTCGCATATCGCTCGGGCACGCGCGACGGCATGCAGAAAGTCAAAAGGATGCGCACTGCCGATTGCGTGGTTGGCGGATTTCGTTATGCCTCCAAAGGCAAGGTGGTCGGGTCATTGTTGCTGGGGTTATACGATGGCGCAGGGTTGTTGCATCACGTTGGTTTCACTTCTAGTTTCAACGAAGCCGGCAAGAAAGAGTTAACCAAGAAACTCGAACCGCTGATTGGACCGCCGGGCTTTACCGGTAACGCGCCTGGTGGTCCCAGCCGCTGGAGCACTGAACGTTCAGCCGAGTGGCAACCGCTGAAAACAAAACTGGTGGTCGAAGTTCAATACGATCATTTCACCGGCGGGCGTTTCCGCCACGCTACCAGATTCTTGCGCTGGCGACCGGAAAAGAAACCAAAGCAATGCGACTTTGAGCAACTCGAAAGTCGTTGAAACGCGAACGAAGAAGTTCACCGTATGTATCTCGAATGTGGGCCATGCAGAATTCGCTCGTGGCGTAACGGCGATGAAGAAGATTTGCCGGTGCATGCCAACAATCGGCAGATCTGGCTCAACCTGCGGGATCAGTTCCCACACCCTTACACCCCCGCTGATGCCAAGCGCTGGGTCAAGCACATAACCAGAGTGACGCCTGAAACCAGTTTTGCGATCGACGTTGGTGGCGAAGCGGTGGGAGGCATAGCGTTGGTGTTAGGGACTGACGTTGAGCGCTGCGCCGCCGAAATCGGATACTGGCTTGGCGAACAGTTCTGGGGAAGGGGCATCGCAACAGCCGCAGTCATAGCCCTGACCGATTACGCCTTCGCGAACCTTAATTTGACCCGCGTGTTCGCTTTGCCTTTTGCGCGCAACAACGGTTCGATAAGAGTGTTGCAGAAAGCCGGCTACACTCTTGAAGGTTGCTTGCGTCGCAGCGCGATCAAGGATGGGGTAGTTTTAGATCAGCTTATGTACGCAAAGACCGACCACGAGTAACTTTCACTTCCTCATCACACTTCGTCTCGCAACCTACGCAAAAAGCTGCATAAGGCTTCTTTCGATCTTCTTTGGTATGAGGGTTGATTAGATCTTTCGTGGGCACAGCCTAAAAGATCGAGGACAAACGCCGAAATTTTCGCAATCATCCCACGCAGCCTACCTGTCGTCGGTATTTGTCCCCAATCTTTTGGGTCTAAACCTAATAGGGTGGCACTGCAAAATCGTACCGGACAAACACAGCGCATGTTCCGATTCCATGCGAGTTAGGTAAAGCGAATTGCAACTGCTGTCACGCTCTAAACCGGAGCAGGTACGATTCGATGACTGACCCCGTTCGACATTCACCGCGGCGCAAACCGCGCTCCGCCCGCGCAAAATTATTTGGCACGGGCGATTTGAACCGAACGATGCGCTGCTCAGTGATTGTGGCTCATCCTGCTGATGAGGTAGTAGGCGCCGGTTGCTTGATCGCAAAACTCGTCGACGTCACTGTCTTGCACGTGACCGATGGCGCGCCACGAGACATGCAGGATGTCAAAGCCGCCGGCTTTGAAGCGCGAGCTGACTACGCGCGCGCGCGCCGCGAAGAGTGCCTGGCGGCGCTGGCGATTGCGAATGTGCCGGAGGAGCGCGTAGTGGATTTGGAAATTCCAGACCAGCATGCCTCGAGCTGTTTGGCTGACCTGACGAAGAAGATTTCGACCTTTCTGCAGCAGTCGGCGCCGGACATAGTTGTCACCCATCCGTACGAAGGCGGACATCCCGATCACGATGCGACTGCATTTGCGACGCACGCAGCGCTGCGACTGATGAAACTAAACGGACTTAAGCCGCCGGCGTTATTCGAGATGGGACTACATCCGAGCGAGGACTTTAAGGCTAAGGTGCCGGACTTTTTACCCGGCACTGAGCGCGAGACCACGACCCTGTTGTTGGACGATCGCGCCAAGGAAATGAAGCAGCGAATGTTCGCGTGTTTTGAAACACAGCGAGAGAGTCTCGATGCTTCCCCAATCGGTCCCGAGAAGTTTCGGCAACCCTTGGCTTACGATTTCACCGCTCCGCCGCAAGCGGGAAAACTTCATTACGAAAAATTTGACTGGGCGCCGACCAGGCAGGAGTGGCAATCACTTGCCTGCGCTGCGTGGGCGAATCTTTTTCCGCAACGCGCCGTCAGCACTTAGTTTCAGGGATGCGCCCACCCGCATGCCGAAAATCCACGACAAGAATGGTTCAAAGCGACTTCAGTTCGGCTTGAACATCCGCAGTGCAATGCAAGAAATCTAGTAAGAATTGGAACAACCTCATGCGAGAAAAGTGGGTGCGGCCAGTGGGCGCTGTAGTATACTCGCCGCGCTGATTCTGAATTAAAAGCAGTGATCTGAAATTTCAGATCTCAAATTCAACCTGAGTAACGCGGCCGCTCAACTCTTTTTAAGATGCGCGTTTTAGGAATCGATCCAGGTAGCGAAACCACCGGTTGGGGCGTCATCGAAAGCGATGGCCGGCATTATCGTCTGGTGGAATGCGGTACGATTCGATCGTCTGCTGGCCAAAGATTTCCGGCCCGGCTGTTGAAGATCGCCGATGCGCTTGCGGATGTGATTCAACGTCACCGCCCGGAAGCTTGTGCCATCGAAGATGGCTTTCTTGCAACCAACGTTAAAGTCACTCTCAAACTTGGACAGGTCCGCGGCGTGGCCATGCTCGCTGCCGAGCGAGCGGCAATTGGCATTCACGAGTACTCTCCCAGGCTCGTGAAGCAAACAGTTGTTGGTCATGGCGGCGCAGAAAAATTTCAAGTCCAACAAATGGTCAAGACCTTGCTCGCTCTGGACAGCATTCCCGAACCACACGACGCTGCCGATGCACTGGCGGTAGCCATCTGTCATTTTCACCATGCCTCTTATGCTCAGCGCATTCTCGCCGCGCAGGCTGGGGCAGCCAGTAAGTTAGGTTCTATTCAAAACCGGCGTCGCGTCGCCCGCTAACCCTGACGCGTCCGGCAAATAATTCACCCTAAATTAGCTCCAAATCCTGTGAGGGCCGTCGTGACGAATCGATCCTTGCGCGTCTTCTTTGTAATTATTTTTCTGTGCGTTGGCGTTTTGCCAAAGGCTGTGTCTGGCAAGCGGCGGCCACCGCCGGGTGGACGCCTGGCAGTAGTTGCTGATGAGAGATTGTCGGCGCTTAGGGCCAATCCGGAACTTTCGGCCACGTTGCTACGTCGCCTGGGACGCGGCAGTCTGGTGGCAATCAAGGGCGACAAGCGCAACCGGGACGGGATTGTTTTCTACAAGGTAAACGTGACCGTTCGCACTGGAGGTTGGATCCAGCGCGACGCAGTGTTCGCGCCGTCGCGCACCGGCGATGACGCTCGCTTGTTGCGCCTTATCAAAGTCTCGGACAGTTTTGACCAGGTGGTCCGCGCGAAAATTTTTCTGGACTACTTCACCGGTTCCGAGCTGCGTCCCGAAGTGTTACTGATTTACGCGCTGGCGGCCGAAGACGCCGTCGTTCATCTTTCGCGTAATGCGGCGCGGCGACTCGACGAGAAAGAAATGAATGCCAGCACCGCGCCAATGTTTAGTTACTTTCTGAATTTTAACGAGTTGGATCGTTACAACCGGCAGGGAATAACTTTTGTCTTTGACCAACGCGCAAAACAATTTCGTTACGATGGTGAGGGTTGGCAGGAGTTAGTTCATCGTTACCCGCGCAGTCCGCAGGCGGCGGAGGCCCGCAAGCGCCTGGAAGCCGCATCGCCGCGACGCTGACGCGCGGTAGTGATGCAGTTGGATGAAGGGCGTCGCAGTGGCAATGAGGT
>JANMKA010000054.1:0-54907 GCA_031371765.1 Blastocatellia bacterium | reverse complement strand
TTGTTGCTGCGACGTGGCAAGCCGACAAGTAACTTGCTGCTTGCTCTTTCGGGAACGCTTCGGCGCAGCAGGTTGTCCCAGCAGTTCACTTAAATTCACTGGCTCGTCGTCGCGGTGAGTTTGCGCTTTCTTTGCGCGCTTACTTCCGCGCCCTGCAGCACCGATGTCGACGATCTGGTCTGCCGGAATGCAGTACCGGTTGCCGTTTGCAACCAGCACCGTGGCCGAGAGCAAGCCAAACGTCACCGGCAGGCGGATTTCAAAAGTCGTGCCTGCGCCAGGCTGACTGGACACTCTTAACTCGCCGCCTACTTGCTCAACGGCTGTTTCCACGACATCAAGCCCAACACCTCGTCCCGACACCTCGGTGGCAGTTGCCAGCGTCGAAAAGCCGGCGCGAAAGATGAGTCGCACGCTGCGTTCGAAGTCGAGTACCACTGGTTCGCTTACGATTCCCAGGCGGGCAGCTGCCGCTGAAATCACAGTTGGATCGATGCCGCGACCATCGTCGCTAACGCGTACGCGCGACTGGGCTCCTTCGCTAATTGCTTCGATGCGAATCTTCCCTGTTCGTTCCTTGCCGAGCCGTAGTCGCTCATCCGCCGGCTCGATGCCATGATCAATTGCATTGCGGATTAAGTGGATGAGCGGTTCAGCCAGGGCATCTGCAAGGACCTTGTCCACTCGCAAATTCTTGCCGGCAACTTCAAAGTCTATTTCTTTTCCAGTCGCTCGTGCGGCCGCTCGGCCGGTGCGCATGGCCCGTTGCAAAGTTGGGCCCAGGGACACCAGGCGCAGGTTAATCAGTTCATTTTCAAGTTCCCTGAACGACCTACGAATCGTTTCAGCCAGCGTCTGCAGTTGTTCGCGCGTGTTCTTGCGCGGCTGTTCTTGCGCAGCAGCGATCCCTAAGGCGCTTGACGTGGCGCGAAACAGCTCGTGGGTCGACGAAATAAGGTGATCAAGTTTCACCAGGTCGGTGCGCACAAAATCCGCCAGCGCGGAAGCAGACACCGTGTTGGCCGATGGCATTAAAGACTGCTGGCCGCTGACTGAGTCAGACGCTTCGCCGCGCTCGACCTTGGTAATCTCTCCGGCGTATCCGGCGATGCAGTTTTGTAGTTCAGCGGAACTTGCAGAGCTTGCGTAAAGAATGCGGAAATTGACGCGTTCTGAATGCTCCGGGTCGACGGTTGGCGAAGTCGCAATCACTTCGCCAATTTGCGCGAGAGCCTCTCTTAGCCGGAAGAACTCTTCGTCAAAACTCGTAATTTCAAAACTTGAAACTGCTACAAAAAGCGGCGTGCCTTCCCGCGCAATGGCAACGAGTCGCTGCTTCTCGTCTTCGCTTAATGATTGCCAGATTTCGGAAGGAATGCTTTCGAGCAGCGCGTCGGCATCCGCACTCGCTTGAGCGGGCCGGGCAGCGGCTTGAAGTTGATCGAACAAGGCGCGGCGCGACGGCTCGACTATGCCGCTGGCGGCGAGGCTCAAACTCTCGGCGAGCGCAGCCACGGCGTTCTCAGAAATCAGCAACACTCGTTCGTCAACGGTGACCCGACCGAGTCGCACGGCGTCGAGCAGAGTTTCCAATTCGTGGGCGATGTGACTGACAGCTTCCAGACCGATCGCAGCAGCTAAACCCTTAATGCTATGAACGTGCCGGAAAACTTGATCGATCGACTCGCGACGGATGTTCGGATTGGAGGAAGTTTCGCGAAGTTGGTCAAGGTCGGCAAAAACCTTTTCAATCAACTCCTCAATCTCGATCAAAAATTCGCTGCGGTTGTGGTCCACAGGAAGATAGTAAAGGGTGAATCGTAAATGGTAAATGGAAGAAGCGGATAAGAGATCGAGTACCCGTCAAGCAGACGCGGAGTGTTCATCGGAAGATTCTTCGGAATCCGTTTCCGTTTCAGGTTCGGATTCCATCTCTGTCGTGTCGATATTTTCCTGAGGTTGCTGCTCGTCCAGATCGCGCTTTATCGCGTCGAGGATGCCGTTGATGAACTGAGTAGCTTCGTAAGTTGAAAAGCGGCGGGCAATTTCGAGTGCTTCATTGATTGCGACCGTGCGGGGCGTCGGCTCGTACAGAAATTCATAAACCGCGAGCCGCAAAATATTGCGATCGACGATCGCCATGCGCGGAATGCGCCAGTGTTCCGCTCGCGATCGAATGCGCTCGTCGAGCGCGTCCAGATTCGCAAGTGTGCCAGCCGCAAGACGAGTCGCAAAATCACGCGTTGCGTCTTCCGTGTCGGCTTCGCCTAACTCCGCCCAGTAAGTGCGCAACACTTCAGCGGAGTCAGCTTCGGCAATGTCAGCCGCAAAGAGCATTTGCAAGGCGCATTCACGCGCCTTACGTCGCGAGCCCATAAAACAAACACCAGTAAAAAAGCAAAAAGTGAAAAGTGGCAAGTGATAAGTTCAAAGAGAGCGCCAACTATTGGTGCTTACTTTTCACGCATCACTTTTCACCCTTCACCTGCTTGTACAGATTAGCTAATTCCACCGCCGTCGTGGCGGCTTCAAAACCCTTGTTACCCTGCTTGACGCCCGCGCGACCGATCGCCTGGTCCTTGTTGTCGGCGGTTATCACTGCAAAAACTACCGGAACGCCAGTTTGCAAAGCAGCCTGGCCGATGCCGCGGGCCACCTCGCCGGAGATGTATTCAAAGTGCGGTGTCTGGCCGCGAATAATTGCACCGGCACAAACAACCGCCGCAAACTTTCCTGATGCCGCCAGGGTCTGGGCCAGCAGGGGAATCTCGAAAGCGCCGGGAACTTTGTAAATCTCGACGTCCTGTTCTGCAACTCCCAAGTGCTGAAATGCATCCAGCGCACCGTCCACCAAACGCGAACTTATGAAGTCGTTCCAGCGACTGGCAACAATCGCAAACCGAAATCCCTTACCGTTGAGCTGCCCCTCGTTAACTACCGGATGCAAGATTGAACTGCTCCAATTTCAAGCGAATGAAAAGTCATTTTGAGTATAGGTTATGACTTTGGGAGGGGCAAGCTAGTGTCATTCTGCGCTACTCTTTCGAGGAGCGAGGCCGGCAGGTGGCAGAAAGGGAAGATTTGTCATTAATCATTTGACACTTGTCATGTGTCATTGGTTGTTCTTGATTGAAAGGAATCTGCGGCGGGATACCGGCGACGCGACAATGAGGTCAGTATCGCCTGCGGTAGCGGATCGGTTCCGACGTTGCCAATTTTCCATTACCGGTTGCTAATTGGTCCGATCGGGAGAAACCAATCGGAAATCGGCAATTGCCAATCGGCAATCACTGCACCCATCCGCTACCGCGGACGGTACTGACCTCATTGCCACTGCGACGCTTTAATTCAAACTGCCTCACTTTCCTTTGAACACCGGTTTCCGTTTCTCCAGGAACGCGCGTGTACCTTCGCGCATATCTGCGGTTGCAAACAAACCTGCGAATAGTTTCGCTTCCAGCGCCAGACCTTCTGCCAACGGCAACTCTGTTCCGCCCACGACCGCCGCCAGACAGGCACGGATGGCGAGCGGCGCGAGTTGTGCTATCTCCTGCGCCAATGCTTCCGCCGTCGCCATCAGTCCTGGGGCTGTCACCAGTCGATTGATCAAACCCAATCGCAACGCGTCTTCGGCGTTGATTGTTCCGGATGTCAGGAGTAGTTCCAAAGCCCGCGCTCGCCCAAGTTCGCGGGTGAGTCGTTGCGTGCCGCCGTAACCGGGAATGATTCCGAGTTTGGTTTCAGGCAAACTAAAGCGCGCGCTTGGTGTTGCGACGCGCAGGTGGCAAGCCAGCGCCAACTCGCAACCGCCGCCTGCGGCAATGCCGTTGATTGCAGCTATCACCGGCACCTGGCTCTGCTCGATCTGATTGCACAACTGCTGACCGCGAGCGGCGATGGTTTGCGCCTCATCCGCCGGCACGTGAATCAACTCGCTCAAATCCGTGCCGGCTGAAAATGCCCGGTCGCCCGCGCCGGTAAGAATCACCGCGCGTAGTTCCGCGTCGTTCTCAAAACTCTTAAACGCTGCGCTCAGCGCCGCGATCGTCTCCCGCGACAGCGCGTTGAGTTTTTCCGGCCGGTTCAGACGCACGATGGCGACCGATTCGCGACGCTCGACTTGGATAGTTTCAGGTTTCAAGTTTAAAGTTCCAAATACAAAGTTCCAAGTTCCAAGTTTCAAGTAGAGACAAACCAGTTCTACCTTGAAACCTGAAGCTTGAAACCTGAAACTCTCCCTTAAACCAGCTTCATTGGAACAGGATTTTTTGGATCGGCGTAGTCATAAAAACCGCGGCCAGACTTACGTCCATACAAACCCGCCATCACCATACGTTTCAATAGCGGCGGCGGCGCAAAGCGCTTCTCGCGAAATTCATTAAACATAATCTCAGCGATGTAGTAGGTGGTATCAAGACCAACGAAGTCGCCAAGCGTGAACGGCCCCATCGGATAACCCAAACCGAGTTTCATCGAAGTGTCGATGTCGACAATCGAGCCGACGCCTTCCTCCAGCGCGCGAATGGCATCGAGCATGTACGGAACCAGTAGGCGGTTGACGATGAAACCCGTCCGGTCGCCGGCGCGCACCGGCACCTTGCCTAGTTTTTTGCCAAACTCGATCGCCTGCTCGTAAACCTGTTCGTCCGTTAGAATCGTGCGCACCACTTCAACTAATTTCATCAGCGGCACGGGATTGAAGAAATGCAGTCCAACAAAGCGTTGCTGGCGTTCGGGCGAAGTCGCCGTCATCATTTCCGTAATCGAAATTGACGACGTATTCGAAGCGAAAATTGTCTCCGGTTTACAGATAGCGTCGAGCTGCGCGTAGGTCGTTCTCTTCTGTTCGATGTTTTCGATGATCGCTTCGATGATGATGTCACAGTCGGCCAGATCGTCGAACGTGGTAGTGCCCGACAAACGATCTCGAGTCGCTTTTTGTTGCTCGGCTGTGATGGTGCCTTTCTCGGCAAACTTGGCCAGCGACTTTTCGATTCCGCCAAACCCTTTGTTAATTAGATCGGCAGAAACTTCGCGGACGATTGTTTCAAATCCAGCGCTGGCTGCGGTCTGCGCGATTCCGGAACCCATCAAGCCGCAACCCAACACTCCCACTTTCCTGATTTCCATTGCTTCGCAATCTCCTTTTGGTAACGCAAACGGTTAGTTAGTGGAACACCTCAGTCTATGATTTCTTAGCATCCAGAGACTAAAGTCTTTGACACTTGCTACTATGGCGACGGCGCCGGCGACTCCACCACCTCAATGATTCCATAACTCCGTCCGGTAGTCTTGAGCCATTCATTGTACTGCTTACTCCACTCGCTGAAATCATGGGCCAGCAAGTTTTGCTCTTCCTGTTTTACTTTCGCGGTCGCGACGTTTGCTTCCGCGGCTTTCGCTCTTGTGAGTAGCGCTTTCAGGCCGTCCTTTATTTCATCTGCTTTGGAGTCGAGCGACGGCGCGGTCTCCAATTGCTTCACGGCGGGATCGATAGGATCGACCTTGTGGTCCTTTAATGCCAGATAGAAAGCGTCCTGACCGTCGTTCATTGCCTTGGCGAAAGAGACATACTTCGCCGACCGCTCATCAACTGCCGGAGCCGTGTCGTGGACCAGTGACGCTGGCAACGGACTGCGGAAGTTCTGTACGGTTTTTAGAAAACTAACTGCCACCAGCCCAATTGCCGCGACCTGCAAGACGCGCCACGCAGTTGCAACCACCGATTTCTCGCCGGGCCGGCGATAGTCGACGGCCAGGGCCAGAATTGCTCCCGAAGCCAAACCACCGAGATGCGCAGCGTTGTCGATGAACCCCCGCCCCAGATAGCCGATGAACAGATTGATCATGATGATGGGCAGCATTCCGGTGCCGAAAGCGCGCTTGAACCCCTCGGGCAACTCACGACGAAACTTAATGCCAAAAACAAACAGCACGCCCACCAAACCAAACAAAGCGCCGGATGCGCCAGCGGATAACACATCGGAACTCTTGAATAAGAAACGTCCCGGACCCACGGCCAGCGCCGGACGCACAGTCAGATAACTAGCGACCACGCCTGCGATTCCAGTCAACACCCAAAACACGATGAACTTCGCCGAACCGTAGAGTTTTTCCACGTATGGACCAACCACCCACAAGCTATACATGTTAATCAGGACGTGGGGCAGGTTGACGTGCACAAACATCGGCGTCACAAAGCGCCACCATTGATGTTGTTCGTTGATTAGGCTGTTGAGTTTCGCGCCATAAGCCAGCAGCACCGGCTCGGGAAACTCCCACAACGCCTGCGATGTCAGCCCGCTTGATTGCCACATCAAAAGGAAAACAAAAAGATTGGCAACCAGCAGGATAATGGTGAACTTGTAAGGCCGATCAAGAACTGCCCGGGCGAATCGCAGGGTTTCGTTGTCAGCGGCCGAACTGGTATTGCGTGTTGGCGCCTCAGTTACAGAAGCGCCGCAAACTGCGCATTGTTGCTGTCCGGCGCCAATGATCGAACCGCAACCCCGACACATTGTTGGCCTTCCGGCATTTCCGTTGTTTGTTTTTTTGAGCAAAAGAGTCTTTACGCTAACGAGCGTGATGCTTTTCGAGAGAAGCATCACGCTCAAGATTTTGAAGAAGGGTGCTTGTCAGTAAGAGGTTTTCACGGCCGCACAGTAACGCGCTGAAATTGAATTATCCCATCTTCTCCAGCAAGTTGTTCAAATCGTCGGCATGCTCTTCTTCCATCGCCAGGATTCCTTCCAACATGCGACGGGTGGTCGGATCGTCGGTGTTGACGTAGTTGATCATCTCGCGATAACTGTCGATGGCGATGCGCTCGGCGACTAAGTCTTCCTTGATCATGTCGATCAGCGTGTCTCCTTCAACATATTCAGCGTGACTTCTCGTTGTTAATCCATCTGGGTTGAAGTTTGGTTCGCCGCCGAGTTGCGTAATACGCTGCGCGATTAGATCCGCATGGCCTTGCTCTTCATTCGCGTGTTGCAGAAATTCGGCAGCCACACTCTCAGCGTTGATTCCCGAAGCCATGAAATAGTGACGCTTGTAGCGCAGCACGCAGACAATTTCTGTCGCCAGTGCCTCGTTTAATATTTTGACGACGGTGTCACGGTCGGCGCTGTAGCCCTCTGTAACTGCGCCCTGTTCGATATGCTTGCGGGCGCGTTCGCGCAACGTTTTGATGTCGGTAAGAAAGGGTTTGTTGGGCACGGCTTGTGCTCCTGATTGATCAGCCACGGCTTTGACTCCTTAGAATTCGAATTTCGGGGGAAGGGTGATGTTACTCGCCCGGCGCGCACGGAGCAAGCGGAGCACGAACGACCATTAGAGTGTAAAACTCAGCCTTGATGCCCCGAACGGGTAGGGGTACTCTTCGATGCATGGCTACCAATTGGGAACAATTAGCTGAACAAGCAATGGCTTTACCCAGCGAATCAAGAGCAAGGTTGGCAGATCGATTGGTGGAAAGTCTCGACGTTGAAGAACTGGGACCGATCGACAACCTTTGGGTCGCCGAAGCAATTCGCAGGCGCGATGAAGTTCGTTCGGGCAGCGTTGAAACCATCGACGGTGAAGAAGCTCTTCGCAAGGTGCGTGATTCGCTCCGTTAATTTCCGCTTTCGGACATCCTCAACCAATAGCATTTTGGATTACTGCTCATTCCGCGGTCAGCTTGCCCCCGAGTTTGATGTCGCTTGCAGCGCTTGCATTATTTGCGACTTCGACTGGAACGCTCCACACGAGCGTCTTGATGCGGCAGACGCCGGTATTGTCCTCGCGGCAATAGAACAGGGTGAGTTGTACGCGCAGCGAAGCCGCTCCGGGTTCGTGAGTGCGAATGGGAATTCGCAACGGCAACGTCAGCGACTTCGCGGTAACGCTTATTACGTTCTCGCGACCAAGCGCGCCGGGCTGTGTATCGGACATCAGCCCGAGTTGCTTAACTCCGCCTTCAACGGAAACTCGATAGCGCTGCGGCGCCGCCGGATTCAGATGATACCCGGGCGGTAATTCGACTTGGATTACAAGCGAGCTATCACTCTCCGCACGCAAAGTTTGCGTCGCCAATTTAGTCTCTTCAGCGTTTGGTACCGCTTCACTCTCGCTCGATCCGTTCACCGCAATCGAGGCCGGTGGTTGCAGACCCTTCAGGTTCAACGTCGTGGTCTGTTTTGTCTTCAAGTCAACAACGCGAACCGCCTGATTGTTTGTGTCCGCGATGTAAAGTTTGTCATTGGCCACGCTCAACCCCGCCGGTTCATAAAACGCGGCAGTTGCTCCATCCATTTGACCGGGCTTACTGGTCCCAAGAAATGTTTTGACTGTGTGGGTTTGCGGATCGAGTTCTTTGATTTTGTGATTATACGTATCGGCAACCAGCACCTTGCCGCCGTAAGCAAACACGCCCAGCGGATGCTGCAATCGCACGTCGTCGCCGTTGCCATCTACATCTCCAAACTCAAATAAGTCGCCGCCAACCAGCGTTTCAACCGTGCCGGCAGCGGGATCGATCGCACGAATGATGTTTGACTCGCTGTCGGCAATGTAAAGCCGCTTGCCGTCGGTCGTTATACCTGAAGGCTGCGCAAACCCGGCGTCGGTGAGTGATCCGTCCTGACGAGCTTCGCGCCCGGAGCCGGCAAAAGTCGAGACCTCATTCTTGTCGAGATCCAATTTCCAAATCTGATGCATGCCGGCCATGGTGATGAAAAGTTCACGACCTAGCAGTTGCAAATCCCAGGGCGAACTAAGACTGATGGTCCGCGCCGGGCCCTTCAAGAAGTAGTCACGCGACTGTTGGCCCGTGCCCGCCGCAGTTTGGACCGCCTTTGTCTTGAGGTTTACCAATCTGATCAAATGATTCTCGGTGTCTGCGACGTAAAGGTTGTCGCCATCAAGCGCCAAACCCTGCGGCCGATAGAACGTCGCTTTGTCGAAAGCGCCGTCGGCCGAGCCGCGCTCTCCGGTGCCGATGATTTCCTGCAAGGTACCGTCGAGTTTTGTGATGACGATGCGATTGTGGTTTGAGTCGGCAATGAACAGACGATCACTTTTAGCGTCGGCGAGAATTTTTCCGGGAAAAGCCAGCGGCAAGTCGCCAACCTTGGCGCGTTCGAGGGTCAACTTTAGCGGCTCTTCATTTAATTCGCCGCGCTTGCGAAACTCAGCAACCGTCTTCGCAATTGTTTGATCCAGAATGTCGGCGTTGCCTTCGCCTTCAACCTTGCCGATCACATAGCCTGCCGGGTCGATTAAATATTGCGTGGGCCAGGCGCGCACGGCGTAGCTTCGCCAAACCTTGAATTCAGCATCGTTGTAGACCGGATGCTCGATCTCGTAACGCAAAATGATTTTGCGAATGTTCTCGGTGTCTTTTTCGTTTTCAAACTTTGCCGAGTGAACACCGATAACGACAAGTTGGTTCGTGTACTTGTGTTCAAGCTTTTTGAGATCCGGAATGATGTGAATGCAGTTAATGCAGCCATACGTCCAGAAGTCCAGCAGCACGACTTTCCCTTTGAGCGCGGCGAGCGAAAGCGGTTTGTCTGCATTCAGCCATCCGCGACCGCCGGTAATTTCTGGCGCGCGTACACGCGTCGTTTCCTGTGCTGACATGTGCTGACCTTTCGTGACGTTTGCGTTCGCAAAAAGCGACAACGACAAAGTTATCGCCGCCATGGCCAAAATCAAACGCCTGCTGTAAAAGTTATTCTTCAAATTAATTAGCGGGAGTTTCGCGGAGAAACGCGGATCAGAAATTAAAGCACTAAGAATAAGAAACATCTGTATTGTTGCTTTCTCTTTTCAGATCCTGCCTATCCGCGTGAATCCGCGGCAAAATCTATTCGTGAGTATGCAGCTGAGCCTCGTCAGTCGCCCCAGCGAGAGCCTGGTCCAGACGATCGATTGCGCGGCGCAAATGCGGAATGGTGATCGAGCCGCCAACAACCAGCGCGACGTTGAAGGTGTCCAAAAACTCCGGGCGCGTTACGCCTGCCGCGACGCATTGTTTGATGTGATAGGTGATGCAATCGTCGCAACGCAACACAATAGAAGCGACCAGGCCGAGAAGTTCTTTGGTGCGCTTGTCCAGCGCGCCATCTTCGTAGGCCTGCGTGTCGAGCGCAAAAAATCGCTTAATGCCCAGGTGATTGCTGGCGAGCAACTTTTCATTCATGTCAGCTCGATAACGATCGAATTCATCCATGGAAAGGCCTTTCGTTTACCTGCGTGCTTTTGACTTGCCTCGCAGTGTTGCTGCAAAAGAATTGGATAGGAAGCTTCCGGGGCATTGTATCCTGCGGTTAAGTTGCCTGCCATGAGCGGAAGGTTTTCTGTGCGGCGCCGCTGGAAATAGCCATTTCAAATCCCGGCGCTATAATGCTGAAACGATGGAGCAACAACCGCGAACGTTACAGCTATTCAGTTCTGGCGGAGCGCGGTATGCCGTGTTCGCTGACGAGGTGATGGCCATCACTGAATGGCGCGAGCCGGCCCGTTTGCCGCACGCGCCCGCTTCAATCCTGGGGGTTGTCAGTATCCGCGGACGAATGTTGACTGTGCTGGACTTGTCCCAAATGCTGGAATCACAGCAACGCACCGAAAGTCCTTCGCACATTCTCGCGTTGAACGGTGACGACCAGCTCGCATTGGCAATTGCTGCCGTTGGCGAAACGCTCGCAATTGACCCTGCCACTGCCAGTGCCGCCGTCGAAGACGTAGGTGGTGGCAAGCTGATTGCCGGAGTGATCGACTGCAATGGCGATGAAATCAGAATTCTCAACGTTAAAGAACTTTTCCCCACCGCAATTCAGGGCCGCGACCGCCGCCGCCGCCGCTTCTAAGTCCAAAAACCCTCAATCGCGGGTGAACCGCTTGGCGTGAATTCGCACCGATATATGCGCTTGAATGTGAAAATCCTGCCCGAGTGTTAGAATCGTCAATCGAAAAAATATTTGACGAGTTTTGCTGATTGACCCGCGTTGATTTGTTATCTCGCCGTCATCACACTTTCCGTTCGTAATCAATATGCAAGATCAGGCATTTCACATACTTGAATATCCAGCGCTACTAGCGTTGCTGCGGCGCGGCGCGCAAACGCCGATGGGCCGGGCACGCGTGGAAGCGTTAACGCCCTTAGCTGACATCGCGGCACTGCGAAAAGCTCTCGCAGCATTGGCTGAGTGCATGCAACTCAGAAAACGCGGTGTGGCGTGGAGCTTCAGCGAGCTGGAAGATCCGGCTGAACGGATCGCCTTGCTGCGAATCGAAGGCGTTGGGCTTGAGCCGTCGGCGATACTCGCGCTTTCGGTTTTGTGCGAACAGGCGATGTCAGCGCGCGCTTCAATTCTCGCCGAGCGCGCTGCTTCACCAGTGCTTTGGAGTCTGATCGAGAGAATCCCCACTGAGTTAAATCGCCTCAACGCGCACATTGCCAACAAGATCTTGCCGAGCGGCGAAATAGATGATCGCGCCAGCCCGGAGTTGAGTCGCATCCGTCATGAGATTACGGTCCTGCGTTCGCGCATCGCGCGCACGTTGGAAAACGTAATGCACCGATCAGGCGAGGCAATCCAGGATGAACTCGTGACGTTGCGCAATGACCGTTTTGTCATTCCCGTCAAATCCGATCATCGCGCGCGTGTGGCCGGCGTCGCCCATGGTTATTCGTCTTCAGGGGCAACTGCATTCGTCGAGCCGCTGGAAACCATTGATGCAAACAACGAATTGCAGGCGCTACATGAAGAAGAAGCGCGTGAGATTGCGAAAATTCTGTTTGCTCTAACCGAAGAACTGCGCGCACAGCTACCGGCGATTGAGGCGGCCGCGACAGCCATCACCGAACTTGATTTCATAAACGCGAAAGCGATTTTCCAGCAGAGGTTCGCTTGTGTGATTCCGGAGATCGAAGTGGAACAGACTATAGTCCGTGATACCGGACAACCACAGACTGAAGTCTATGCCACTGCAAAACTTGAGTTTGTCGAAGCACGACATCCCTTGCTTGAAGAAAATCTGCGTGCGTCTGGTGGCGCCGTTGTGCCGGTTTCGTTTTCGCTCGACAACGAAAACAACACGATGGTCATCTCTGGCGCCAATGCAGGCGGCAAAACCGTCGTCCTAAAAACCGCGGGATTGCTTTCGCTGATGGCGCTGTCTGGATTGCCGGTACCCGCACGCGAAGCGCGAGTACCGTTTTACCACTCGGTGCTGGCGGACATCGGCGACCATCAATCGCTGGCCGCGAACCTGTCAACCTTTACGTCGCACGTCGCCAACATCTCGCAGATGATTGAACTGTGCCACGCACCCGCGCTGGTTTTGTTGGATGAAGTCGGAACCGGAACCGACCCCGAAGAAGGTTCGGCGCTCGGGGTAGCTGTGGTCGATCACTTTCGCAAAGCCTGCGCCGCGCACGTAATGGCCACGACCCATTACAGCGGCTTGAAAATGTATGCCGGCAATGAAGCGGGCGTACTAAACGCGAGTGTTGAGTTTGATGAAAAGACGCTGCAGCCAACTTACCGTTTGATCGTTGGTGTTGCCGGCTCGTCATCGGGACTCGAGATTGCGCGGCGTTTTGGCATTCCGAACAAAGTCATTGATTTGGCTTTGGAATCCGTGAAGGACGCGACCAGGCAGGCAGTCGAGTATTTACGCCGCATCAAACGCGAAGCGGAAGAAGCCGAAAGTCTGCGCGCAGCGCTCGAGGAAGAACGGGTTGCAGTGGCGGAAAAGTTTGCGACGCTCGACAAAAAGGCTGAACGCCATGAGCGCGAACGCCAGGAAGTTTTTCAAAAGGCTTTGGATACAACCGTTCGCGAATTTGAAAAGCGATCGCGCGAGCTGGTTGCCTCAATTCAGGATCGCTCGGAACGTCTAAAGGTTGAACGCGAAGCGCAACGTCGCGTCTCGGAACTGAAGCGGGAAGCCCAACGCGCGACCACCGCGGGCGGCAAAAGAGAAGCGATGTCTGGAGCAGCCACCAGCACCAGCGGCCGCGGCGTTCGTGTAATGCGCGATGGCCTGGTCGTAAAAAAAGAGAAAGAAGTTGAGGAACCTCGCGCGGCTGAGGAAGAGTATACAGCGGCCGCGCGGAGCGAGATTGCGGTAGGTGACAAAGTAAAGCTTCGTTCGTTTGGTTCGATAGGAATTGTTGACAGTATTAAAGAAGACGAAGCGGAAGTGCGCGTGAAGTCTCTTCGTTTCCGGGAAAAACTGGAAAATCTTGAACGTGTTGAGCTGTCATCGCCGGCAAAAGCGAAAGCAGGAAAGTTTGCCAGCCTGCGCGAATCGGCCGGAACTGAAATACATCTAAAAGCGGTGCAGGAAAACGGCCGCTCAGAACTCAACGTCATTGGGCGAACAACAGACGAAGCAGTTGCTGCGGTCGATAAGTTTTTGGACGAGGCGTCGCTTGCAAGTTTGAGCCAGGTGCGCATAATTCACGGGCACGGCACCGGCGCGCTGCGTCGCGTCATCACGGAAATGCTAAAAGATCATCCGCACGTCGCGCGCTTCACCGCGGCGCCGCAGGAGCAAGGTGGTTCGGGAGCAACGCTCGTCGAGTTAAGACCGTAATTCAATGCGCTACCCCCAAACATTCATCGACGACCTCAAGCGCCAGGCCGACATCGTTCGCGTCATCCAGGATTACGTCCAACTAAAAAAGAAGGGCGCGAACTGGATGGCTTGCTGTCCTTTCCATAAAGAAAAGACACCCTCGTTTTCTGTCAGTCCCACCAAAGAAATTTTCTACTGCTTTGGCTGCCACAAGGGCGGATCTGTCTTCAATTTTGTGATGGAGATAGAGCGCGTCGCGTTTCCGGAAGCGATCAAGATCGTTGCCGAGAAAAGCGGCATGCCCTTGCCCAAATTGATCGATGACAGCCGCTTTGAAGCGAAGAAAGCCGAATCGGATCAGGTTATTGAACTAAACAAATGGGCGCTAGAGTGGTGGGAAAAGCAGCTTGAGACGAGCGCCGAAGCCTGGATCGCACGCGATTATCTTAAGCGTCGGGAAGTCACCGACGAAACCAGGCAAACATTTCGCCTCGCTTACGCGCCGGACAGTTGGGACGCGCTCTCGATCTACCTGCGACAGAAAGGCGCCACCCAGGAACAGATCGACAAGAGCGGTCTCGTAGTCAAAAAAGAAGAAGGTGGTTCGTACGATCGTTTTCGGGGCCGGTTGATTTTTCCGGTACTGGATATTCAAGGCCGGCCGATCGCGTTTGGCGGGCGCACGCTGAAAGACGAAGATGCGAAATACATCAACTCGCCTGAAACCGCCGCCTATGTAAAAGGTCGAAACTTGTTTGGACTAAACCTGACGCGCGATGAAATCCGCCGCCAGGGTTTCGCGATTCTGGTTGAAGGTTTTTTGGACCTGGTGGTGCCTTACCAGTTCGGTATTCGGAACGTAGTCGCGAGTTTGGGGACGGCGTTGACGCCGGAGCAGGTGAAACTGTTGGCACGGTTTGCCCGCAAAGTCGTCGTAAATTATGATGGCGACCCCGCCGGGGTACAGGCGTCAAAAAAAGCGATCGAAATGCTGCTGGCGGAAGATTTGGAAGTTAAAGTGCTGTCGCTTCCTGACGACGCCGACCCGGACGAGTTCATCAGAAAGTTTGGCTTGGCGGAGTACCAGCGACAGCGCGGCGAGGCCCAATCACATATTCAATTTGTGATCGATCAGGCCGTTCGTAATCGAAATCTTCACCGGCCGGCTGAGAAAGCTGACGCAGTCGAGGAAGTGCTTCCTTACATTCGCGCTGTTCAAAGCCGCATTCAAAAGCGCGATTATTTTGACATTGCCATGGATTCGCTACGGATTTCTGACGTGGCGTTGCGACGCGAGTTATGGCATTCACTGAGGCTTGGACCAGACAGCGCGCGCACCCAGCAGAACATCGGGCGCCGGACTCAGGTCAAGCCGACGATTGCGGAAGAACAACTGTTGGAATTGTTACTTGCGGATGAAGTGCTACGTCACAAAGTTCTGCCGTGCCTGGAGCCGGCAGACTACGACGACCTGCCGACTGCCGGCATCTTTCGAGCTTTGATCGAGAGTGAACGATCGGGAACCGAAGTTGATTTTGATTTTCTCAGCAAGAGCACGGAAGGAGATCCGGTTGCTGACTTTTTGCCGGCGCTGTTGATGAGTACGCCGGAAGATGGGGATGCGGAACAGACCGGAACACGCGAGTCGAGTGCGCAAAAATGCATTGACGCACTGCGACTCATGCAGGTAGATAGGCGCATCAGCGATTTAATGGCAGAAATGGCGGCGGCGGAGCGCAACGGCGCAACCGAGCTGCTGGACAAGCTTTCGACTGAGCGGCTTGAGTTGGCACGACGCCGCAGCACGTTGTTACCACAGGCCCAGGCAGTCCAAACGGGACAATAGGTTTTCCTGGCCGCCTCTTCCCGTTATTGATCGTTGGCAGAAGGACCTTCTCACAAACCACGCAGGTAGCAGTTTTTCCCGGGGTTAGACTTTGAGTACTGAAGAAAAAGATCGTGATGATGTAATGGAGCGTCTGCTCGAACTGGGCGGTGACAAAAAATATCTCACCTTCGACGATCTCAATCGTGAATTGCCTGACAATGTCGTTTCTCCCGACGACATTGAAGACGTCCTGCAAAAACTGGAAGGCTCAAATATTCCGGTCGGCGATTCGGACCAAAGGCTGCTTGAGCAAGTGGCTGCGGTTGCGACCGATGATGAGGATGCTGCCGATCAAGAGGTCGAACTCGACCTCTCGGCTGGCTCGCTCGAGAAAACAAACGATCCAGTTCGTCTGTATCTGCGGGAAATGGGCGTGGTCGCCCTGTTGACTCGTGAGGGCGAGGTGGTCATCGCTAAGAGAATTGAGCGCGGCCAGCTAAAAGCTCAAAAAGCAATTACGCGTTCGCCTATCGCGGTAAAAGAACTATTAAAAATTGGCGAAGAGCTGCAGTCCGACGCAGCGAACATTCGCGAAATTGTAATTTTCTCGGAGCAGGCAGAACTGACCGGCGATGAAGACAAAGCCGAAGAATACAAAGCCTGGACCATCGAAGGTATCGAAAACATCTGCAGGGTTTTTAAGCAGGGGTTGAAAGACTGGGACAAGTTGCGGGAAGAAGAGCGGGCGACGCGCGGCAAGAAAAGCAAGAAGGTAACGCGTCTCCGGCGCAAGGTCGCGCGCATGCGCCTGGAAATTGCCCAGGAAATAGGACGCCTCAACGTCACCGAACGCGCCCGCCAGCGCTTGATCAATAGTATTCGCGCCGTCCAGAAAGAAGTGCGTGACGCTGAGCGTGAGATCGAAAGCTTTACCGAAAAGCTAAATCGCAAACGCCTCAAAGCTGACGATCAAAAAGAGTTTAAGCGTCGCATAAACGCGGCAAAAAAACATTTGCAGCAGATTGAAAACCTGCATCACGTCAGTCCCGTAGAGATCAAACGCGCGTTGCAAGGCATCGTGATCGGCGAGCAGCAAACCGGACAGGCAAAGCGCGAACTGGTAGAGGCGAACCTGCGTCTGGTCGTGTCCATTGCCAAGAAGTACACGAATCGAGGCCTGCAGTTTCTCGACCTCATCCAGGAAGGCAACATCGGGTTGATGAAGGCCGTCGATAAATTTGAATGGCGGCGTGGCTATAAGTTTTCAACTTACGCAACCTGGTGGATTCGACAGGCGATTACCCGCGCCATTGCCGATCAGGCGCGCACCATTCGCATTCCGGTGCACATGATCGAAACCATCAACAAACTGATCCGGACCTCGCGCGCGCTGGTTCAGGAACTGGGCCACGAACCGACGAGCGAAGAGATAGCATTCAAGATGGACATTCCGGTCGCGAAAGTCCGCAAAGTTTTGAAGATTGCGCAGGAGCCCATCTCGCTTGAAACACCAATCGGCGAAGAAGAGGACTCGCATCTCGGGGATTTTATCGAAGACAAATCAATCTTGAATCCGGCAGATGCGGTGGTTGCTTCCAACCTGCGCGAGATTACCGACGAAGTTCTGGCCACGCTCACGCCGCGCGAGGAAAAAGTTATTAAGATGCGTTTTGGTTTAGGCACTACCGGCTCGGAACACACGCTGGAAGAAGTGGGCAAGCATTTTGCCGTTACGCGCGAGCGCATTCGGCAGATTGAAGCCAAGGCGCTGCGGAAGCTGCGTCACCCCTCACGCTCACGCAAGCTCAAAGCGTTTCTGGAACACACTCAGCTGTGATTTGAGTCGAGGCAAAAATGAAAAGGCGCCGCGAAATGTCATCCCGGCGCCCTTTTGTTTACAAGTTAAGTTTAGGTTATTTGATCGTTAGAAACGCCGTGCTCTTGACCGTATGATCAAAATTGTATTGGTACGTATAGCCAGGAAACTCAATAGGTATCACATATTGAACGTTTACTTCGATGCGGTTATCGCGCTGCAGGGGATTTATCACGGCGTCTGCGGGCACGCCAAATTCGGGAGCGCTTTTTACCAACTGATCCTTGACCCAGGTTGCCGGATACCCTTGCGAAGAGGCGACGTCCACATTGTGCTGCATCAAGTCTTTGAATAAATATGCCTGGTAAGCGACCGGAAGAAACATGTAGCCGACATAAGCCAAGACGCCAATGATCGCCATGACGATAATAAATTTTAACCGCGCACTGCCCCGCTCATTTGTTCTTCCGTTATTGCTCATGGTAATTCCTCTTTTGGAGCGCGTTTCGAATCGATGGCTTCAAACTGGCACGATCAATTTCCTGGCCACTGACGATTCGGGGACGGCCGATTCGCTCAAGCAAAACCCATTGCACCTGGCCGCGAGCGCTTTTCTTATCGTGGGTGATCGCGCCAAGAATTGCATCAACATCAATATCTCGAGCTGCGGGCAGTGGGCCACAAAGGCGAATGCCCGCGCGCAGTAATTCTAACTCTGATTGTTCGAGTAGGCCCAGAGTTTTTGAGAGTTCGCCAGCCACTAACATTCCCCATCCGACCGCTTCGCCATGACGAAAACGTCGATAGCCAGTCAATTCCTCCAGAGCATGTCCAACTGTGTGTCCGAAATTCAGAATTCGTCGCGAACCTGGATCATTGCGTTCGGGTCCTTCTCGCGGATCGGACCTGACAATTGCAGCCTTAAATGCAGCGTGCGCCGCGATCAGATTTTCGAGCTTCGAAGTGATGGCCATGCGCTTACCCCTGGTGTCCGACAGATAAGCTGTCGTTTGTTGGAAAAGTTTCCGCCTGGAGATCGCACCCTGCTTTATGCATTCGCACCAGCCGGCAGTTAGCTCGCGAGGGGACAGCGTCAGAATGGTTTCGACGTCGGCAATGACAATACTCGGTTGGTGAAACATGCCCGCGCGATTCTTGCCGGTGGCGAGATTAACTCCCACTTTGCCACCTATCGAAGCATCGACCTGAGCCACCAGCGTAGTGGGAATCTGCACGAAAGAGACGCCGCGCAAGTAAATCGCAGCAGCAAAACCTGCGAGATCGCCGGTCACTCCTCCACCCAAACTAACCACAGCATCCGTGCGTTCAATGCCCTGCGCACTGAAAAATTGTAATGCTGTTTCCGCTGTCTTGAGGGACTTGAAGCGTTCGCCATCTCCCATCAACCAGTTTGAAACTTGAAACCCGGTAGCTTCCAGGCTGCGCACAACGAGCGGACCGTAGAGAGTGAAAACTTTCTTGTTCGAGATAAGCGCGAGTCGTTGAGGCTGGCGTCCAAGTCGTCGCCGGATTTCTCTTCCAACCGCGGAAAGAATTCCGCGGCCGATCATAATTTCGCATTGAGAGGGTTGTGCCGGGATGCTCACTCGCAATCGCTGCAATGCCAAACTCCTGTCGCAGCTAGTTGCAATGGGCCAACCAGCGCGCAATTGAGAAGGTGCATTCTAGCACGCAGCTTTTGTTGGAAAGTTTTTGGGAAAGGTCGTACCAAAAAAGCGGATGGGCGCGACAAACGTGGGAGTACGTCGCGCCCATCCATATTCGTGGTCACTGTCCTCACCCCAGCAACCACTTGAGACGGAGGATTCACCAACCGTCTCTCTTGCCCCACAATATACATCGCAACATGTATGCCGTGCAAGAAAGTTATCGAAGAGAAAGTGGCAAGTGCCGATTTGCAGAGAATGTCATAATTCTTAGGAAAATGGGCAAAAACACGACCCGAGTTCTCTCTCGCCAGAGTGTAAATGTTGCCGGGTTTGCGAGTAAAATTTGTACGATCAAAACGGGCGCAGGTTAACCCAGGGTTCTTTTGATTACAGAGGCCAACCGGCCCGCAAAAACTTCAATTTGCGACTGGCTCTCGCCTTCAATCATCACGCGTGCCAATGACTCCGTGCCGGAGTAGCGCAACAGCAATCGTCCGCGCCCGCCGAGTTCGTTTTCTATCTCGCCGGCGACTCTATTGATTGAGTCGAACTCAGCGAACGGACGTTTCTCCGTGACCTTTACGTTAACTAGAACTTGCGGAAACACTTCAAAGCCTTCCGTCAGCTGATGTAAAGGCTTCTTTTCATCGACCACGACGCGCAGCAGGGAGATGGTGGTAATTAATCCATCACCCGCGAGACTTAGCTTGGGCAGGATGATATGTCCCGACTGTTCGCCACCCAACGTGGCTCCACCTCGCAATAGTTCATCCAGAACATATTTATCGCCCACGTCTGTCCGGACCAGGGTCAAACCGCGCGATTTCAACGCCAGCTCCAAACCAACGTTACTCATCACAGTGGCGACGACAGTTTTATGCGTTAGTTCATTACGCGCGTGTAAATATTTTGCGAGGACCCACAAGCTCCCGTCACCGTTAACGAGTTGGCCTTTTGCATCAACGAAAAGCGAACGATCGGCATCGCCGTCAAAAGCCACTCCCAAATCGGCGCGCTGATTCAGCACTTCGGATTGCAACTGCTCCGTATGAAGCGATCCACAGTTCAAGTTTATGTTGTGCCCATCCGGCGCGTTGTTGATGGCGACAACAGTCGCGCCAAGTCTTTCAAGCAGAGCCGGCGCAAGCGCGGAAGCCGCCCCGTTGGCACAGTCAACTACCAGTCTGATCCCTGCGAGCGAAAGGCCGCTACCAATCTCGTTTGCGAGGTAGTCGAGATAACGTGACTGCAAGGGCGCGGTATCATTTGCATTGTTAGCGGGTTGCGTTGACTCTGAGACTTTATTGCCCTTGGCGCCCATTTCTGTTTGGGCAAAAATATCCCTCTCGATCAGTTGCTCAGTCTCTTCGTCCAGTTTCTTACCGCCGGGTGCAAATATTTTCAGACCATTGTCCTGGTAGGGATTGTGTGAAGCGCTGATCACAACACCGGCGTCGGCTGAAAGTGAACGGGCTAGATAGGCCACCCCGGGCGTAGTAATCACACCTCCCGAGTGCATGTCGGCCCCCGCCGCTGTCGCGCCACGAGCAAGTGCTTGCTCCAGCCACAGTCCCGACTCGCGCGTGTCACGTCCGACGATAATCAATGGTGCGCGGCCGAGTTTTTCTCGCAGATGATTTGCCAGCGACCGGCCCACAATTTCAAAGGTGGCAGCATCGAGCGGGAACGTTCCGGCCTCGCCGCGCATGCCGTCAGTTCCGAATAGTTTTTTCATCAGTTGCTATTGAAAGGAATGAGACTAATTGCTGAGCGGCGCAGCGAACTGGGCCACGAAAGGTTTTCGGATGCGTTGAGAAACGTGAGATGAGCGTCCCCCCGTTTCTTTTCGACGATCTCTACACGGATGTCGACCGTTGGATCGAGCACGTCAACTCTCGGGTCGGGAATATTTATCGCGACGTTTGAGAGGGTGAAGCTCTCTTTTTTTTCGTCCAGCCAGACCGTTTCGGTCATCGCCTTGTGCAGTGCGTTTACACGATCTGCCGGTCCGCGCAGCCGAACTCTAGCCGGGCTGACGGTGACGCTGCCGACTTCATACCCTTCCGGCAAGGTTCCCTCAAACTTAACCTCCACCTGAAGCTGCGTTTCGACTCTTGGCTCAAGCCGGATTGGAATCGTTGCTGGATGAAAGCCTTGAAGGGTGACGCCTTCGGGCAACTCCATCTGAACGCGATCCCGCGAGAGGCGCACTATTCTCTCCCCCGGCTTCTGATCGCTGATGTCCACGGTGGCGACCAGATCTCGTGGTCGAATCTGATCAAGTTTGACTGGGCTCCCTGTCAAAACGACTTCGATCGTGGACGGCAGTTCGTTGCTAATTTCCAAACCTTCGTGTCTCAGGAAATTCAGCTGCACGCCAGGCACGCGCAGCGTCACCGGCTTGTTCTGGCCCGTCACAGCCAGCCAAAGCGCCAGCGTGATGACCAACGCCAACAGTTTCAGACCCCAGTCCTCAAGAAACATCTTGCGCAAACCTTTCTCAAAGCCCGACGGTTTTCTTGGGATCGGAGTTACTTCGACTTCGTCGTCAATGTCCTGAAAAGGCATAAGCGGCTTTCAGCTTGCGAAGTTGGAAACGCAACTCTGCGGTTCCGTTTCAGCAGGGAATCAAACTAAGGGTATTTCTTCAGTTTCAGAATCCGCGCTTGGTGACTTTTTCGGCTCGCGCGTCTTGTCGCGTTTCGGCGAGATTTCCAGCGCCTGCGAAATCGCCGCGCGCAGTTTTGGAGCATCCAGACCGCGCTTGATCTCGCCGTGCTGTACGATCGAAATCAGACCCGACTCTTCTGAAACGACCACGGCGACAGCATCCGTATCTTCCGTTACTCCGAGCGCTGCCCGATGGCGCGTGCCCAAGTCGCGCGAGAGACGCGGATTAAGTGTCAAGGGTAAGAAGCAGGAAGCAGCCGCTACGCGATGCCGGCGCACAATCACAGCGCCGTCGTGCAGCGGCGATTCGGTATGAAAGATGCTGATCAGCAGATCGTAGCTGAGTTCAGCGTCGAGCTTCACGCCGCCGTCAATGATGTTTTTCAGTCCAACATTGCGTTCGATAACGATTAACGCGCCGGTCTTGGTCGACGCCAATGTCGTTGCCGCCAGGACAACTTCATCGTAGACGCCTTCGCCAAACTGGCCCAGGTGCCTTTGACTGAAAGGCATCCGGAAACGATTGCCAAACGAAATCAACGCCTGACGGATTTCCGCCTGGAAGAGCACGATGATAGCCACCCCGATGTAGAGCAAGCCACCGCGAAGTACAAATTCCAGCGTTGCCAGATCTTCTTTGACGGAGAGCCAGTAAAGGATGGCAAAGGCAGCAAGAGCGGCGGCCATGGGTGCGGCACGAGTTCCGCGAACGAGCTTCAAAACTGCATACACAAGCAAGAAGACAAGCACGATGTCCGCGATGTTGCGCGGCTCACCGAGTCGTCCCAGATACTCCGTGTATGGCAGTAGTAAAAGCATTGCTTGTTTCAAAACTCCGGATTTGATCTTTACGATTCAGCAACGACAATTTAGTTTCACCAAACCCGAATCTAATCCTATGTCTAGCCAACATGCTCAGGAACAACTTTTTTCTTGGCACCGACCTTACGGCCCTTGCGCGCCGTTTCGAGAAAGATTAGTGCAACCTTAGGCTCGGCTTTCATGATTAGACTTTCGATCTCTTCGTTCGTTCTTTCGATGTCGTCGGTCACCAAATCATTAGCCAAGTTCACGTGCGCGTTGATTAAGATCTGTTTGGGAGCCAGATGCATCGTCAGAATCTCGACCACTTTAACTACGTTCGCGTGACTTTCAATGGCCGCCTTGATCGCTTTAACGGTTTTCGCGCTCGCGGCTTCACCGAGCAACAAAGCTCGCGAGGTGCGGGCCAGCGCAAAAGCGACGATTGCGAGCACGACCCCGATCAGAATTGATGCAATTCCGTCCCAATATGATCCTGCGCCCGGTCCCGCGTGGTGCTCAGTCAAATACAAGCCAGCGGCAGCAATCACGATACCAAGCAAGGCCGCAGAATCTTCAAACAGCACTGTCTTGGCGGTCGGATCTTTCGACTCGCGCAAATATTGAATGAACGATAAACCTTCGGCGCGCGCCTCTTTCATTTCCTGGTAAATGGCGAGACTTATCGATCCCGCTTCCAACAAGAACGAAAGGCCCAGCACCAGGTACGCCCAAAACAGATTCTCTGGCGCGTGCGGGTGTTTTAGTTTCACCACGCCTTCGTAAATGGCGTAAGTCGAACCCACACCAAAAATGAAGATGGCGGCGATGAACGACCAGAAAAAACGCTCCTTGCCGTAGCCAAAAGGATGTTTTTTTGAAGCCGGCCGCTGGTAAAACCGCAGTCCCAACAACAGAAAAACTTGATTGGTCGTGTCCGCAATGGAGTGTAGCGCCTCAGCCATCATCCCCGACGAGCCGGTGACGAACGCCGCCGCCAGCTTCATGACTGCGATCAGCGCATTTGCAAAGAGCGCTCCAACTACTGCCAGCATCGATGATTCCTTCAGCTAGGAAATAATAGCCCCGCTGGATTATCGCGAAAAAGCAGAGGCGTGGCAATGGCGTTTTGGTTACGAATTCGCGCCAATGAAACTCCGAGTGTATTGATCGAACGCGGAAGCGGATAAGTAGTCGAGAAATACAGCGCGCTAAGAACGATTTGAGTTGTTGTTGAGATTCTTTTTAGTTCGCTTGGCAATCGTTCCGCTTTGCAGAAAACCTACCAGTTCGCCTCGATTGTTTACGACGGCTAATGAGCCCGTTCCGTTATCCTTCATCATTTCTTTTGCAGACTCGAACGTCGTCGAAGTGTCAACGAATAACTGCGAATTGATGGTGCGCATGACATCTTTCACTTGTGTGGTATGCCACTTTTCTCTCGGCAGCGCCTTTAAATCTGCAAGCGCCAGGATTCCGTGTGCGCGACCAAGCACTGCCACCGGAAAACTCGTCTGGCGATGCAGTGGCAACACATCGTCAATCAGTTTCGTTACAGTCATCGCCGGATCGATAACGATTGCTGGCGACATGACATCGCCGGCCGTTAACAGTCGCGTGTTTGATGAAGCTTTAACGACTTTCGCGGCGGTGTCGAGCAGAAACAAACCGACCAGGATGGACCACCCACCCATGAAGTAAGGTTGCGAGGAGCGCCAGCTCGGCGCAATCATTATGTAAACGCCGAACAGGATTAGCGTGCCGCCGATCAGGATGCCGCAAATTCCCGCCATGCGGGTCGCTTCCTTAATGCTCCCGCTTCTGCGCCACAAGATCGCGCGCAACACGCGGCCACCATCCAGCGGATAGCCGGGAAAAAGATTGAAGACAGCGAGCAGCAGGTTTCCCCACGCGATCAAAAAGAAAACGACGACGGTCGCGTTGTAGTTTCCTAACGCCGCGATCTTCGTTCCGGCAAACGCGAGTAGAGCAAAAACAAAACTGGCGGCTGGCCCAGCAACCGCAATCCGCAGTTCGGCCCCAGGACTCTGAGGTTCGGTTTTTAGCCGTGCCAAACCGCCGAACGGATGCAGCACGATCTCTTCAATCTCGATGCCTTCGGCTCGCGCCATTAACGCGTGTGAAAGTTCGTGACCGAAGACGGAAAGAAACAGACCGGCGGTAGTAAGCAAGCCGAGAATCCAGGCAGTAACTGGAGCAAGCGGCGGCAAGCGCACGTTGCCTAATAGAATCACGTGAGTTTGCAGATTGCCGGCGATAAGCCAAATGCTCAGCGCCACCACTGCAAACCAGCGATAATCGATGCGCACCGGAATGTCGTAGATGCGAGCTATCGTAATGCGGCGGGTGAATAACTGACCGAGCGGCATAACGGCTGAGACAAGATCAGAATGCGCCGCTCGCCTTTTGCCAATCAACTTCCCACAAGACGACCGGCTGTTGGCGATTCTTGACGTTGATGGGTTCGCGAGGTTTTAGTTTATATCTACTGCGCGCGGCTTTAGCGGTAGCATCGCTCACCAGAATCTCGCCACCTTTCGCATTCGATTCCAAACGAGAGGCAGTGTTGACGGCATCGCCGATAGCGGTGTACTCCGAGCGACGTTCAGATCCGATGTAGCCTACGGTTACTTCGCCGGTGTGCAACCCTATGCCGACGCCGATTTCATGTAACCCTTCCGCACGCAGTTCCATATTGATGCCGAGAATGCGGCGCTGCATTGCGACCGCGGCGTTGAGAGCATTCGCAGCATCTTCCGGAGTCGTCGTGGGCGCGCCGAAAAGGGACATCAACCCGTCGCCTAAATATTTATCAAGCGTACCGCCGTGCGCAAAAATGATGTCAGTCATGGCGGAAAAATAACGGTTGAGCAGGCTGACAATCTTTTCCGGTGGCGCGTGTTCCGAGATGCGCGTGAAACCGCGAATGTCGGCAAACAAAATCGTAATCGTTTGGTTGACGCCGCCCAACTTAAACGACTCGGGATTCTCGAGCATCTGTTTCACAACGTACTCGGGCAAAAACCGGCTGTAGTTTGCGCGCGCAACTTCTTCGCGGGCCAGGCGTTCGTGCGCGCGGGCATTCTCGACGGCGATTGCGGTCTGCGCGGCGACCGCGCTGATCAATTCCAAATCGTCGGGTTTGAAAGCTGCAAAAGGATCCAACCGGTCAGCGTAGATGGCGCCGTGAACGCGCGATTCGCCAACCAGCGGCGCGCAGATGGTGGAACGAACACCCTGCGACACGATTGAATCAACGCCCGCAAACTGTTCGTCCGAGGCCGCGTCCTGGGAAAGCAAAGCCACGCGATCCTTCATTACTTTTCTGGTGATGGTGCGGCCAATGGTCAGCTTGCGCGCGTGATTGTTCAAACTTTCGTCGCGCGCTCGCGTCGCTATCGGATTCAGGACTACGTCTTCGGGATTCTCTTTGCCAGTGCCTTCGGCAAGCAACGCAACAACCCGATCGGCGGGAGTCGAGCGAAAGATGATGTCGGTCGCTTTAGCAAAGATCGTTTCCAGATCGAAAACTGATCCCAGCGTCTTGCTCATCTCGTACAGCGCACTGAGAATGTTTGCCTTGCGCTGCAACGCCTCGAGCACTTTGTCACGTGCTGGTGAGGTTGGAACCTGCGAAGTTGACGGAAGCTCAGTCTTCCCGTGAAGGACGGTCTCCATCACGTCATTGGCAGAGATTAGAAGCTGAGTGTGGCCGAGCGGCTTGTCGTCATAACGAACGTCCGTAGTGCGCTCTTCTGCTTGTTGTTCAAAGCGCAGGGTGCTGGCGCCGATAGTTATGCGATCGCCGTTCTTTAGTTGGTGCTCGAGGTGGGCCCCGCCGTTGACAAAGACTTTGTTCGCACTGCGTCGCAACTGTCCGTTGATGACTGCCCCGTCAATCACAGTGAACGAACCATCGTCGCCCGGTTTGATGTGCGCGTGGTAACGGGACGCGCGCGGATCGTCCAGTACGACCGTGTTGTCAGGCGCACGGCCTATCGAGCAGACAGCCGATGGCACAAAGTCGTATTGCCACTGTCTGCCACTTGCATCGGTAATCTTTAGGAAGGCCATGACGTATGAAAGCGAAGCTCAGGAAGAACCTTATTAGTTATGCGAATGCCTTGCCGACTGATGACGCGGACATTATGTGTCGGTTCGGCAATCGATCCTAGCAGGATGATCTGTAAAGTGACAACTGCATTGTTTAGTTGGAGACATGGGTTGGCTCATTCGCATATAATGCCGGCCTTCGCCCAAGTGCAAACCGGTTACTCTTAAGAGTTTCCTCACTCGAAAAGCAATCGTTCTGGTAATGCTCTATTTTTGTACCGTCGCGGACGCTTCCTGATCGAGAACGTGTCTCCCGGCACTTAGGATTTGCACGTGAACGCGTCTAGTACCGGCGCGACGCGCGCGGGCAGACGCCGGGAGCCACGCGCAAAAGAATTAGCAGCGCAGTTTGTTACGCTTTTCACTTGGAAGAGTTGTTCCGAGATTGGCTTGACGCTATTAAGACTGCTTGCTAGACTCGAACCACTTACCAAATAGGGCCCGGCGCTTTTACTGCGTCGCTCGGATTTCCCCCAGACCCGCGCGTGCGGCGCAGTCTGATTTTTCTAAATCAAATGGAGGTGTTGCGGTGGGCTTCAAAGTCGGCCAGAAAGTCGTTTACCCGAACCACGGAATCGGAACCATTGAGCAGATTGAACAGAAGCAAATAGGCGCCAGCACACTTCCTTTCTATACTTTGCGACTCGCTGCCAACAATTCCCTGGTGCTCGTTCCTGTTTCAAATGCTTCTGAAGTCGGTTTGCGCTCGCCAATTTCTTCCGGCGAATGCGAAATGCTTTTCAAGTTGTTGGCGGATGATTTCTCTTTTCCAGCCAACGACTGGAAAGATCGCTTCAAAGAGTTCTCAGAAAAAATGAGGACCGGCGACGTCTTTGAAGCCGCCGACGTGTTAAAGCATCTGACCTACCTGAATCATCTAAAGCCACTTTCATTTCGCGAACAACGCATGCTCGAGCGCTCACGCTATCTGGTCATTTCCGAACTTGCCGCCGTTTGCCGCCAGCCCGAATGCAACATCGAGCCGCGAGTCGAAGAAGCGTTAGCACGTGCTTGTGCGAAACACGATCGCCGCCCCGCGCGCGCCCGTGCCGCTGCGGCGAGCGCCGGACACTGACAGCTCCGCTTGTTCAAAACCGCATTAAGATCAATAAAATCAGGCCGCCCGGATAGTTCGGTCGCAGACCGGCCCGACGTTGATCTTGCCGTCAGGGTGCCCGTGTTATACTTCCTCATCGAATCAGTTCCGCCTTTATCAATGGACAAACCTGGCAGTAATCTCACCTGTATTTTTCAGCGGAAAGTTTTACCACCCGCGCTGCTTCTATGATGGTATTTCTAAAACTGATCGGCGTCGTATTGTTGGTGGCGACGAACGGCTTTTTTGTGGCTTCCGAGTTTTCGCTGGTCTCGGTACGACGCGCTCGTGTCGAAGCACGCGCAGCCGCGGGCAGTAAGAACGCGCGAGCGGCGTTGCGCCTGCTGAACAACCCGACGATCTTTATCTCCGCGGTGCAGTTGGGGATCACTCTCGCCTCGCTGGCCCTGGGTTGGATTGGTGAACCTACAATTGCCGACCTGCTCCACCCGTTGGCCTTGTCCATCGCGTCTGAAGGACGGGCGGGCTACGTGACGCATGTGATGGCAATCGTGATTGCGTTCAGCATCATCAGTTTCTTGCATATTGTGCTTGGGGAGCTGATGCCCAAGATGATTGCTTTAGAGCGTGCCGAGCCCGTTGCCCTGTTTGCCGCGGGACCGCTGGAGTTGTTTGCGCGGATCTTTAGCGCGCCCCTTTGGTTGTTCAATACGGTCGGCAGCAAGCTGGGGAGATTGATTGGACTCAGGTCAAGTCTTGATCACGCTTCGGTCTACACTGAAACGGAGTTACGGCAACTGGTGGACGTGGCCCGCGAAAGCGGTTACCTGCGTGCTGAAGAAAGAAAATTGATTCATCGCGTCTTCGAATTCTCGGACACGCTGGTGCGGGAGGCGATGGTGCCGCGAACGGAGATGGCTGCAATCCCCAGCGATTGTTCGCTGCCCCTGATCACCAAAGCCTTCGAGCAATATCGTTATTCGCGTTTGCCCGTTTATCGTGAATCACTCGATAACGTGATCGGCTTTATTCATAGCAAAGACATAATGCCTTACCTGCTTAATCCGGAAAGATTTCGTGTTGAGGCTGTGCTGCAGCCGCCCTTATATGTGGTCGACACCGCACGACTCGAAGACGTTCTCCGGCAAATGCAAAAAGCCAAAGCGCATTTCGGTTTCGTCGTCGACGAGCACGGCGGGCTGGAGGGCGTAATCACACTTGAAGATTTGTTGGAAGAAATCGTTGGCGATATTTCCGACGAGCATGACGAGGAAGTGAACGAGCAAATCACTCCGGCTGGAGAAGGGAAATACATTCTCGCCGGCGGCCTGGCGGTGCGAGATCTCAATCGCAGGTTGAAATTGAATCTGCCGGAATCGGAAGCTTACACAACCATCGCCGGTTTTTTAATGACCGAAGCCGGGCACGTGCTCAAGCCGGGTGAAAAGGTTGAATACAACGGGCTTATGTTCGAAATCGATCGTGTCGAGCGGCGGCGCGTGATCAATGTGCGCCTTGAGTTGCCGGCCGCCGAATCTGAATCTTCAGACGGAGCGACTGTCGAAGGGGCCCGCGCCGCAGGCTGACTCGCTTAACGTTTGTGCGATGGCTGGACGGCCGGATGATAAAGTCGTTCGCGCTTCCGAGCCGCGATTACTGAGCCTCATAGAATGGACAAAACATCATGAGCTGGATTGAAGAAATCAACGCGCGCGAGATATTAGACTCTCGCGGTAATCCGACAATTGAAGCGGAAGTAACCCTGGCCGGTGGAGAAGTGGGACGTGCTGCGGTACCGTCCGGCGCTTCCACAGGCGAACACGAAGCGGTTGAACTTCGCGATGGCGACAAGAAACGCTACCTCGGCAAGGGCGTGCTTAATGCGGTGCGCAATGTGAATGAGATCATTGCTGGCGAGATTGCCGGACTCGACGCGTTGGACCAGGCCGAAGTGGATCACGCGTTGATTGCTTTGGATGGTACGCCAACGAAATCGAAGCTGGGCGCGAACGCGATCCTCGCAGTTTCGCTGGCCACCGCGCGCGCTGCCGCGGCCTATCTGGAAGTGCCGCTGTACAAGTATCTGGGCGGGCCAAACGCGCGCACTTTGCCTGTGCCGATGATGAACATCATCAACGGTGGCGCGCACGCCGATAACAACGTCGACTTTCAGGAATTCATGATTGTTCCGGTTGGCGCTGAGAGCTTTAGTGAAAGCCTTCGCTTCGGCGCCGAAATCTTTCACACGCTGAAAAACGTTTTGAAGAAGAAGGGTTACGCCACGAGTGTCGGCGACGAAGGCGGTTTTGCTCCCAATCTTCGTTCAAACGAGGAAGCCGTCGAAACAATCCTCGAGGCAATCACCGCCGCGGGGTACGCCGCCGGCAAGGATTGCCTGCTGGCGCTCGATCCTGCGGCCAGTGAGTTTTATGACGGCACTTCGTACATCTTTAAGAAGAGCGACAAGCGAAAGCTGTCGAGCGCTGAGATGGTCGCCTATTGGGATGACTGGAGCCTGAAGTATCCAATCATTTCAATCGAGGACGGCCTGGCGGAAAACGATTGGGACGGCTGGAAAGCTTTGACGGACCAGTTGGGCCAGCGCGTACAGCTTGTCGGCGACGATCTTTTTGTGACCAACACGGAATTTTTGCGCAAGGGAATTGAGCGCGGCGTTGCCAACTCCATTCTGATAAAAGTGAACCAGATCGGCACGCTAACTGAAACGCTGGATTGCATTGAGTTAGCCAAAACGCATGGCCGCACCGCAGTTATTTCGCACCGCTCGGGCGAAACGGAAGATCCTTTCATCGCCGATCTAGCGGTGGCAACCAATGCCGGGCAAATCAAGACAGGCTCGCTTTCGCGTACTGACCGCATTGCCAAATACAACCAACTGCTTCGAATTGAAGAAGACCTGCGCGGAGCCGCAATCTTTCCTGGCCGCTCGGCTTTTAAGGCTCAAGCAAGCAATGAATCTAATCGACGTCAAGCATCTGTTTGATTACACCGAGTGGGCCAATGGTTTAGCGTTGGATGCTGCCACAAAGCTTTCCGACGAAAACCTGCGGCGCGACTTCAATATCAGTCACAGTTCAATTCTCGGGACGCTCGTGCACATGGCGGGCGCTGAATGGATTTGGCTGGAACGATGGCATGGCCGATCGCCTGCCGGCGCGGAAGCGTGGTCCATTTGGAGTGCGGCATTGTGCCCGGACCTAAAGACGCTGGATGGTCGATGGCGTGAACTGGTCGAGCGACGAACAGCTTTTATTAACAAACTCGATGAAGCACGACTGAGCGCTGAGCTTTCTTTCACTCTTCTCAACGGCGATCCCAATTCAATGCGGCTGGTGGATCAAATGCAGCACGTTGCTAACCATGCGACGCTACACCGTGGCCAGGTAGTTGGCCTGATCCGCCAACTTGGCATCGCCCCACCGTCGACTGATTTGCTTTTCTACTTGAGGCGGGAAATTCCCGCCTAATCACCAGGGGCAAACCCAAAAAGATGATCGATTCATGGGAACGCGGCGAGTATCAAATCAACACTTATCGCTCGCATCTCGACCTCGCTTTCATTCATAATTTTCTCTCGACACAGACTTACTGGGCGGTCGCTCGTAGCCTTGAAGTTGTGCAGCGCTCGATTGATAACTCGTTTTGTTTCGGCATCTACAAAGGAGCTGAACAGGTCGGTTTCGCGCGCGTGGTTACAGACTTTGCAACCTTTGCCTGGCTGGCAGATGTGTTTGTGGTTCCAGAACATCGTGGCCGCGGTTTGGCGAAATGGTTGATGGAAGTGATACTGGCCCATCCCGAGTTGCAGGGCTTTCGCCGCTGGGTGCTGGCGACAAAAGATGCGCATGGTTTGTATGAGCGATTTGGTTTCATCCCGCTGCACCGGCCGGAACGCTGGCTGGAGCGACCCGATCCGAATATGGGTGAGAGTCCGGATTATTGGCACCCAAAAGACTGAAAATTGGAAACCTGGGACGGAGCTAACGGTTGAATAAAAGAGGGCCACTTGCGCTGATCGTGCTCGACGGCTTTGGTTACCGCGCGGAACGCGAAGGCAATGCAATTGCGCTTGCTGAGATGCCGCATTTCCGCGAGCTTACTGAACATTATCCGCACACGCTGATTCAAGCGTCAGGCGAATGTGTGGGTCTGCCGCCGGGAGTGATGGGAAATTCGAACGTCGGCCATTTGTGTCTTGGCGCCGGCCGCGTTTTGCGTACGGACGTCGAACGCATCAATCATGAAATCGCAACCGGCCAGTTCAATAACAATTTGGCATTGAACTCGGCGATCGACAATGCTGTGAAGCACGATCGCGCGCTGCACTTGATGGGTTTGCTTTCGGATGGGTTAGTTCATTCTTCACAAGAGCACGCTTATGCGCTTTTGCGTCTGGCCAAGCAACGCGAAGTGCGGCGAGTTTTTGTTCACTGTTTTTTGGATGGGCGGGACACGCCGCCGTCCTCCGCTGAAAAGTACGTCGCCGCTCTGCAGGACAAACTGAACGAGATTGGTGTCGGCGAAATTGCGACCCTGGTCGGGCGCTACTATGCCATGGACCGCGACAAACGTTGGGAACGCACCGAGCGCGCTTTCAACTTGCTGGTGAAAGGCGAAGGCTTGCGCACTTCGGATCCCTTAACGGCGATTAGACAATCCTACGAGCATGGAATCACGGACGAATTTGTCGAGCCGATTGTTATAACTCGCGCCAGCGGTGAACCAGTTGCGACTATTGCAGACGGGGACTCAGTCATCTTCTTTAACTTTCGTGCCGACCGCGCGCGCCAGATTACCAGCGCGTTGGCCGTACCCGGCTTTGACGAATTTGCCGTAAGCAATCGTCCGCATGTGCATTTCGTGTGCTTCGCAGTTTACGACAAGAACTATCCCTTGCCGGTGGCGTTTTCCCCGGACCAACCGGTCAATATCCTGGCCGATGTGTTCGCGAGTTTAGGGATTCGTAACTATCGCATGGCAGAGACGGAAAAATATGCACACGTCACTTACTTTTTCAACGGCGGTAGTGAACGTGAGTATCCTTTTGAGAGACGACTGCTGGTCCCATCGCCAAAGATCGCAACGTACGATCTGGCGCCGGAGATGTCGGCGTTCGTCGTCACGGACAAACTATTGGGCGCGATAGCCGAAGCTGAAACCGACGTGTTCATCGTGAATCTTGCGAACCCCGATATGGTGGGCCACACAGGCATGCTCGATAAGACAATCGAGGCGTGTCAATATGTTGATGCGTGCCTCGGAAAAATTACCAAGGCAATTCAAGCGAAGCGTGGCATCAGCCTGATAACCGCCGATCATGGCAACGCTGAATTGATGATCGATCCGAAAACAGGGGGCCCGCACACGGCCCACACGAGCAATCCGGTTCCTTTTCACTTGATAGACGAAGAATCAAAAGGCGTGAAACTGCGGGAGGAAGGCGCACTCGAAGATGTGGCGCCGACAATGCTGGGTTTGCTGGGCGCGGAGAAGCCGCTGGAGATGACAGGTCGCGATTTGCGCGAGTCGGTTTGAAGACGCCAGTAGATTGAAGAATGAAGAGTGTTTGATCCGCGCAACATTTTGGTTATCGATTTTGGACAGCTCGGCGACGTGGTGTTGAGCTTGCCGGCTTTGCAGGCGATCCGAAAGCGATTTCCGTCAGCGCGAATTACCGTCGCGGTGGGAAAGCCGGGTGCTGAAATTGTCGCCATGTCCGGATACGCGAACGAGACCCTGGTGGTTGACCGTGTCGGCTTGCGCGACGGCTTCAAACCTCTTTCCGTCGTGCGGGTTTTCGGTCTGGTCAAAGATGTCAGGCGCCGGAAGTTTGATTTCGTCATCGATCTTCACAGTCTTTCAGAAACGAATCTGCTCGGCTTTCTCTCGGGAGCGCCTAAGCGGCTCTACGCGCGGCGGCCGGGAAGATCTTTGGACTATCTAGCGAACTATCGGCCTGCACCGCCAGTAGAAACCGACCATCGCGAACGCCATCTGATCGATCGTTACCTTGATGTCCTGATTCCCCTGGAAATAAAAACGGCGGCGCGCTTTCCTAAACTTAAAACTCGACCGAGTGACGACGCGGCTATCGAGAAGATACTCAGGAAAGCAAAAGCGGACGCAGGTGTGCCGCTGATTGGTTTGTTTCCCGGTGCGGGACATTCCAGTCGCCGTTGGCCGTTGGAGCAATTTGCCCAGTTGGCCGATTACTTGATCAGAAACGACGGGGTCAAAGTTCTGGTGTTTGTTGGCCCCGAAGAACAACCATTTGTGAAAGAGATGCGCCGACTATTTCCCCGGTCAACATTGCTGCTTGATCAACTGACGCTGCCACAGCTTGCCGCTGCCGCGACCCGCCTGGCGGCATTTGTTTCCAACGACACGGGCCCTATGCACGTCGCATCCGCAGTTGGCACGCCGGTAGTGCTATTGTTGGACAAACGAGCCCCCACGAGTTATCTGCCCCAGGGCGATCATCATCGCGTTATCTATAACAACATCATAAGCGATATTTCTGTTGATGAGGTTTACGTCGCGACCCGATCCGTTTTAGCTTCCGGCAGAACAAGCGCTCTATTTGCGCGTTAGCTTCTCCCAGCCCGTCAATTTCTTTCATGACTGAGAAAACAATGAACCGTATTTCAAAAAACCAGACGCTGGTAGCAAAAGGTCTTTTCGCTCTTTTCGTGGCGATTACGGCATTGTTGCTCGCGCGGCCAATCATGACCGGCGCGAAAGATTCGAACACGCAACCGGGAAAGACAGCTTCAAATGAAACCAAACCCAATGTGGTTGGCCCAAACGAACTGGCGCAGCGGATTGATAAGGCGATCGACGATAGCGAATTTGCCTACGCGCGCTGGGGCATTTTTGTGATCTCCCTTGCCAACGGCGCGGTGATCTATCAACGTGATGCGGACAAGCTTTTTACGCCCGCTTCGAATATGAAGATCTACACCACCGGTGTCGCGCTCGATTTGCTAGGCGCTGACTATCGCTGGCGCACGTCGGTTTATGCGAGTGCGACACCCGATACCACCGGACAAATTCACGGCGATCTGATTTTGTATGGACGCGGAGCGCCCGACCTGTTGGCGAATAGCAACGACGGCAGCAAAGGATCGCTGGCAAGTCTCGCTGACCAGCTTTATCAAAAGGGCATCAGGCGGCTGGATGGCAGCATCATCGGGGACGAAAGTTATTTCCGCGGCGACCCGCTTGGGGACGGTTGGCAGTGGACAGATCTGCAATGGTACTTCGGCGCGGAAGCGAGCGCGCTTTCAATCAATGGCAATGAAGTTGACGTGAATGTTGTGCCTCCCGAAAAGGGTTCAGGGCAACCGGCTGTCAGAGTCAGCAACGCGCAGGCGAACGTCGTCGTGCAAAACCGCATGGGTCTGGCTGACAAAGAAGGACGTCCGACCGTCGGATTACATCGGGGCCTTTCTGATAACAATCTGGAAGTGTGGGGCGAATTCACGCCGGCGAGTAAAGGCTTCGGTGCCCGGCTTGCAGTCCACAATCCGGCGCTGTGGGCGGCGCGACTTTTTAGCGACGCGCTTAAAGCCCGCGGCATCGCCGTCGGCGGTGAACCGCAGTCTCGTAACGCGCGCGCGTCCCAGAGCATGCGGTTCGATCCTGCGAAGGCGAGCGAACTCGCTTTCGTAACCAGTCAATCATTGAGCGAGATCGCGAAAAAAACAAATAAGGAAAGTATCAATCTCAATGCAGAACTTATCTTGCGCACTCTTGGCCGGGAGCGCGGAGAGATGATGGCTGGGCCTGAGCCGGCCGGTAGAGAACGCGGAGATGATGAGACGGGCCTCGCGGTCGTGCGCGTATGGCTGTCGCGCGCTGCAGTGCCCTCGGCTCATATTGCGCTGCATGATGGTTCCGGTTTGTCGCGTCTCGATTTGGTTACACCTGAAAGCAGTGCGCGCCTGTTAATCGCGATGTCCAGGACAGGATCAGCGGCGGTCTTCAAAGAATCGCTCCCAATAGCCGGACGCGATGGCACACTGGCGGTACGGCTCAAAACTTTGTCTGATCGCGTCTGGGCAAAAACCGGATCGCTTACTTACGACAACTCCTTATCGGGCTATCTGATCACCGCAAACGGAGAAACTCTCGCGTTCTCAATCATGTGTAACGACCAAACCGGCCGAAATGCCAGCACCCGACTTATAGATCAAATCCTTGAGCTTATCGCCGACCCATCTTCCTCGGCACCCGAAAAGTCCCTGAAACTCTAGGAAAATCAGCCTTGTACAGCCAGTGTTACCCCTAGACAAACACCGTTAAACTGCGTATTATTGCTCTGCCGCCTGCTGCGGCCGCGAGATTCAACCGCAGTGCAAGCCTCATAACTCGTTTTAAGCAGCCTATCCTCGTCAATTCAGGAGCGAATCAAATGATAAGACGGCTCGGAACTTTAGCTTTCGTTGCAAGCACTTTGGCGCTGGTAGCCTCCAGTACTTTCGCGCAAACAAACTTAACAGCAAAGGCAACTGTGCCTCAGCCACTGCCGGCGGCCGTCGTCCCCGAGAGCGATCGTGTTAGAGACGGACTTGTCGGACCCGTGCGCCGAGTGCGGACCGAAATTGCGAAGCTACTAAATGAGAACGGCAAGGTAACTGAGGCGAAACACGCAGTCCTTGAAGTTATCTCTTACGATCTTAGTGGCAACAAAGTCGAGAATCAGTACTTCCCGATCGCAGGCGCGAATCTCACCGGCAAGGAAAACTACAAGTACGACGACAAGGGAAACATCAGCGAGATGACTTTAGTGAACGCTGATGGATCGTTGTTGAGCAAGGAAATCTACAAATACGAATTTGATTTCGCCGGAAACTGGAACAAGATGACCACGTCGGTTGCCGTAGTCGAAGGTGGCCGGCAGTCGTTTGAGCCAACCGAAGTGACTTACCGATCGATCATGTATTATCTCGATGCCAACATGCTTCGCATGTCACAAACGGCAGCAGCGCCTAGTGCAGCTCAAGTTAGCGCAGACAACAAGCCTGTTTCGGCTTCCCAGAATTCGGCGAACGGCAACTCGGTAAACGCAGTCAAGACCGCGCCTTCTTTACCAGTGGCGATGAGTGCGGACAAATTGAAGAATGCCGGCTCGCTCGAACTCGCAAACAATCATGTTGACGCGGGCGCGCAGCCGCTGAGTGTGAAGCTTGATTCTGAGCCACCGCCAGCGGCTCCCAAGCCAATGTTGCGACCAGTCTCTGGTGGCGTACTTAACGGCACTGCCGTTAACCTGCCGCCCCCCACTTATCCCGAAGCCGCCAAACGAATGAGGGTGGCTGGCATCGTCACAGTTCAGGTCATTGTTGACGAAACCGGCAAGGTAATTTCCGCCGAGGTCACCACTGGCCCTGGGGCCCTTCGCGATGTAGCAGTCCAAGCCGCTTTGAGAGCACGCTTCTCACCTACAAAACTCTCCGGACAACCTGTGAAAGTGTCCGGCCTTATCAACTACAAGTTTTCACTCTCCCAATAGTTCTCTCCCGCAGGTGGTGCGGCGTTTACTTCCGCGCCTGAATCCTCAAGGAAATCGGTTAATCGACAGGAGCAAACACCCATGGCACTAACAGGGCATCTCAGCGATCTTTCGCTTTCAGAACTGATCGAATTCTTTTGCAATCAACGGAAGACGGGTTTGCTCAAAGTGCTTTATCCGCAAGGACCCGGCCAGTTTTACCTGCAGCAGGGCTCGGTGGTCGACGCGCGGGTTGGCGTCTTGCGCGGCATTGACGCGGTTTATTTTGCCTTGACTTTGCCGAACGCGAAATTTGAGTTTAGCGGTTCGGTTGAAGCGACTGAACGCACCATCAATCAACCGTGGACCCAGGTCGTGCTCGAAGGCTTGCGACGCTTGGACGAGGGAGTTGTTCCTATTTCCGGCTTTTCGATTGACGACGCGCCGCACCCGATTACGGAAGACGACGCCCACGCCAATGAGGATTCATTTACAGAGCTGGAGAGTCTACGGGTGCCATCGTTTTTATCTTTCGTAAGTCCCGCGGCCCTGGGCAAGCGGAAAGCATTGATCGGTGGCGCCATCGCTTTCGCTTTGATAGCCAGCGTGGCTGTTATCGGTGTTCCCGCCGGTTGGTATAACCGGTCGAAAGCAGTTGTCAGTAGTAGTGAAGTAAGCATCGCGCCAGCGCCGCAAGCGTCCGCTGCCGCCGTTTCTGAACCGGCGCCCGTGGAGTCAGAGTCAACGGAGCCGAACAACGAGGCGGCACTCGCGGCCAAGCGACAACATGACAAAGAGAAAGCCAAGCTGCGTGAAGAAAAGGCGGCCGCACTGTTAAGCAAAACACCAGCGACCTCCGTGCCGACAGCGCCAGTCAGCGCTGCCCCAGAGGCGAGTAGGCCCGGGCCGAAGAAAGTTGCCGTGACCGTAAGCTACGATGAATCAGGCCGGGTAACTCAGGCATCGGGTGGCGATGCCACGGCAGTTCGCATCGCTCGACAAAAAAGATTCCCAGCCGGGAAAGCCGGCTCGACCACGATTACGATTCCAATCAACTAACGGCAAAGCAAAGAGCGAAGAGCGAAGAGCTAAGGCTGAAGAAGTCAGAAAGGCAACGACTTCTCAATCTTAGCTCTTCGCGCTTTGCTCTTTGCTAGTTCGCAGGCCCACCAAACCGAGTAATACGAGCAGGCCGCGCTTGAGAGCGGCAGCGCGATTTCTGGGGTCGTACCATTCATCGGGCGTGTGTGAGTTTGCAGCTGTGCCGCCGCCTCCCAAAGTGATTGCCGGAACGCCTAAAGAGATGGGCAAGTTTGAATCGGTGGATGCTTGATCGAGCGAGGCCTTGCCGCCCACCGCCTCGGTCGCTCCCCAGGCCAACTTCACGAGTGGATCGTCCGCCGGTGTCTCGCCGCCGGGCCGTTCGCCGATCATTTCAGTTACAACCGCCAACGGATCTGTTCCGCTGCTTCTTCCGACATTCGCCTCGTCTGCTGCCTCGCGAACTGACCGACGGAAAAACGCATCGAGCTTTAGCAATTCATCCGCGTTTGTGGATCGCAGATCGACATCTATGGAGGCCTCGCGGGGTATCGCGTTGACGCCTTGCCCGCCGGCGATGCGGCCGACATTGAATGTGGTGCGGGGATCCGCGGAAACGGGATACGACACTAGTCTGGCAATAGCTCGAGCCATTGCGTGAACCGGGTTCGCGGTGCCGAAATCACTCCAGGAATGTCCACCGGCGCCGCGAAACTCTACCCGGTAGCGACGAGAGCCCAGCGCGCCGTTAGTGATCCGATCCAGACCCGCTCCATCAAAACTGATGAATGCGTTAATGCGTCCGGCCCATTCACTTTTTGTAAACAGATGCCTGACGCCGCGCAGGTTTCCGGCGCCTTCTTCGCCCACGGTCCCAACAAACAAAATCGATCCGGCCGTTTCAATTTCGCAAAATTGCAGTGCGTTTACGATAGCGATTAAGGCCACCAAACCGCAGGCATCGTCAGCAATCCCAGGTGCGAACCACTTCGCACCTACGCGGCGTGGCGCTAAATCAGTTTCAGGTGGAAAGACCGTATCGAGATGTGCGCTGACAACCAACAGCGGCGTGTCTGAGGCTCCTTCCAGAAGCGCGACACAATTTCCTTCGTCATCAAGGTGCGCGTTGATGAGACCGCCAGCGGCAAATTTCTGGCGCAGATACTCGGCGCGTGCCGATTCGCCGAACGGCGGCGCGGGAATGGAATTGATCTGGATTTGTTCTTCGGTAATGGCCTCGGCGTGCGAATCGAAATATGAGAAGGCTTGCTGAACAGCGGGTGTATCGAGCAGGCTCTCGAGTTTTTGGTCAACCACCGATGGCGAAATGGTAGACATCGCTTAGTCGTGAATCGTGAATAGTGAATCGTAAGAGAGAACCACCATTTACGATTCACGATTTACGATTTTCATACCAACCGCATTATTTCGTCTTCAGCCAGCACCGCAGACGCTTGTTTTGCGTGTTCGTAGATGCGCGTCACGCGATCCTCGCTTGGCTCAATGCCTCGTTTTTCGAGCCAGTAGATTACGTTTGATTTGCCGCTCATCGGACCGACTTCGACCACTTGTTCCAATCCGAATTGCCCAGCAGGCACGCCTGAGTAAACGAGATCAGCGAGTTCCTTATCACCTTTTCGATAGCTTTTGATGACCGCTGCTGCATGCACTCCGGTGGCGGTGCGAAACGCGTCGCGTCCGAACACGGGATAGTTATGCGGAATGGTCCATTCGCAAGCGCTCGATGCCAGCGCGCAGTACTCACCCAGCCGTGACAAATCGTTTTCAATCCAACCCATCAGTTTTAGATTGACCAGCAACTGGTCCATCGGCGTGTTGCCGACGCGCTCGCCCATCCCCAACGCCGAACCGTGAACCTGATCCGCGCCGCCCTGAATGGCAGCGAGGGAGTTGATGACACCCAATCCGCGGTCCTGATGCCCATGCCAATCAAGCCGGATGCCCCCGCCCTGTTCTTCGATGATGCTTTTTACAAACTTAATCACCGCGTGCGCGCCATCGGGAGTTGAATGGCCCACGGTGTCACACACGCAAACCGCTTTCGCGCCGCATTGAATGGCCGTAGTGTACAGCGCGCGAATCGTTTCCGGATTAGCGCGCGTCGTATCTTCGGTCACGTACATCACCGGCACGCCTTCACCGACGGCAAACGTGACCGCGTCTTCAGTTAGTTTCAGCAGCTTATCGAGCGTCCAATCTTCGGCGAAGAAACGGATAGCCGACGAACCGATGAAGGTGCAGGCTTCGATGGGAATGCCGGCACGCTGTGAAATCTCAACGATCGGAATGATGTCGTTACGATGCGTGCGGGCCGCGCAATTTGGCCGGATCTTTAGTCTCTTCTCCGCAATTTCGCGCGCCATCAATTCGACGCCCGCCGCGTGTGTACCGCCCGCGCCGGGCAAGCCGATGTCGACGGTGTCAATGCCAAGCGCGTTCATCAAATGAACTAACTCGATCTTTTTTTCAACTGGCGGTTCGCAAACTGACGGAGACTGCAGACCATCGCGCAGCGTCTCATCGTCAAAGCCAATGTGACGTTTCGGCGGCAACAGTGCCGGATCGATCATATTCCAGTCGTAAACCAGTTCTTCGAGCGACATTCGCAAACCTCCAACAGCACCAGGCCAAGCTTGTACTCCAAATTACTCGCGCGGAAGAATTCGATTACAGCAATCGCCTGCAGCCAATGTCAAGCGGTGTATCCTGCGGCAGCTTTTGACCGAAAGCGCCGCTGTGTTATAGCCTCTGACGCGTTTATCGGCTTAGTTTCGTCTCAACTGACAACTTTGAATCCGCAAACCCAAGTTGAAGCCAAAACGATCGCTTTAGGCTCAGATCGTGCCGCCAAAATTATGGCCGTGCGCGCTAGCCTGGCGCGGATAGCCGAAATAGATCCGGCCTGGGTGGACGCAAACATCATTGCGCGCAAAGTTGAAACAAACGTGCCGGCGATGCCGCTCAACGATTGGCAGTTAATGCAGGGCGCGCGCGAACGAGCCTTGGCGGTGCGGGACTTACTGCAGTCGCAGCGCCGGTCTGCTGACATTTACGTTGGTCTCGAAGGCGGTTTTCATTCCATCTCGATCGAAGGCGACTGGCACACGTTTTTGCGCGGCTGGGCTTATGCGACTGATGGAAAAAATGGAACGTTCGGCGCAACGCCGTCGATTAGCGTACCAGCGTCGCTCGCGAAAAAGGTTATTGAAGGCCGGCGCGAACTGGGCCTGGTAATCGATGAAGTTGCCGGCGTTACAGACGTGCGCAGCCGGCAAGGGGCCTGGGGCATTCTCTCGCGCGACCTGGTGACGCGCTCGATGAGTTTCGAGGTCGCATTAATCGCCGCGCTGGCGCCGTTTTATAATCAGAAGCTCTATTCGGAAAGCGTTTAGACGAGCCTTCGCCTTTGCCGGGATACGCCGGCGAGGCGCCCGGCTTTCAACAAGGGTTATTTGCAAATATGGACGAACTGATTGCACAAGTTAATGACGGCGAGCCGACACACCACGCGCGCCTGGCCACGGGCTGGGTCGAAGTAATTGCCGGTTCGATGTTTTCGGGAAAGTCGGAAGAACTGATTCGCCGCCTGCGCCGCGCCAAGATTGCGCGGCAGAAGGTGCAGGTGTTCAAGCCCGAAGTCGATTCGCGCTACTCGAACGACCACATCGTTTCGCATTCCGAGATGCGACATGAATCGGCAAACAGCCGCAGCGCCGCCGAAGTGCTGGCAAAGGTCGATGCGGACACAGAAGTAGTTGGCATTGATGAGGGCCAGTTTTTTGACAACGAATTGGTGAGTGTAGCAAACGAGTTGGCCCGCCGCGGCGTGCGCGTGATCATCGCCGGCCTGGACCAGGACTATACCGGTAAGCCCTGGGAGCCGATGCCGCAACTGCTCGCCATCGCCGAGTACATAACCAAGACCCACGCGATCTGCATGAAGTGTGGCCAGGCGGCCAACTATACGCAGCGCACTTTTGAATCGGAAGAGCGCGTTGCAGTTGGCGGCGAAGGCATGTACGAAGCGCGCTGTCGCAACTGCTTTGTTCCGCACGCCGACGCGCCAACAATACATACCGAGTAGTTATTCTGGTTCACAAAAAGCTGGCCGCGCGACTGAATCACGCGGCCAGTTCAAAGCGCCAGCTATTTCGAGTACGAACGCTTAGCGCACAACCCAACTCCCACCCCCGAGGCACTTGTTCCGACAGTTTTGGTTCCAACTGCTGGCAAACCACTGCTCGCCATTCTGACTTCATTTCTGGCTTGAACCTTCCAGGCCCGGCAGGCGAGAGAGGCTGACGCTCGTTTATTTGTGGGTTTAACGAGCGTCAGCACGCGGGGCAAGGAATTCACGTTTTTCGTCGGCACTAAATTTCCGGCTAGTTAAAACGCACGGCTTTTTGAGAAGGAAATTCGGCTTTCAAAACTAATGCACCAGGGATACAAAACGTTTCAGTCCGGATTTTCGGGCGCCAAACTCTTTCTCAAGCGAACGGCGAGCGGCTGAGTAACCCCCGATTGAAATCTTCAGAGCGTAGCCGAGCGCGCGGTTACTTTTTATTGACAACATCCGTTCGCGCGATTAGTCTTCGCCTGTTCCTGCCCGGGCTCAGCTGTTTAGATCCAATCTCGTAATGGAAGTGGAGCCGGTCCTGGCGCGGGAAGTGTTCCAGGATTGGTTTCCGCCGGCTCTTCAAATCGGTACTTACTTCTTAGCTAGCCCAGCCTCATAGCCGTAACTGAAATCTGTATGCGCTGGGAGGGATCTGAAGTGGCATCAATCAATTTCCGACGTCGGCCCTCATGAACAAAAAGTGGGCGATTACACAAGAAGCATTTGATGGGCTGCTGGCCTGGCTGGATCCCGATCGCGATCGAGCGGCGCAGAAGTATGAGACTGTCCGAACTCGCCTGATCAAGATTTTCTCCTGCCGTGGTTGCGGCGAAGCTGACGATCTTGCCGACGAGACAATCAATCGTGTGACCGCAAAGCTACACGAGATTGTGGATACCTATGTTGGCGATCCGGCGCTTTATTTTTATGGCGTCGCCAACAAGGTTTACCTGGAATATTTAAGAAGACGGCCGAGGGTGGAATCTCCGCCGTTGCGCGAGTCGTCCGCCGACATCGAAACGGAATATGCCTGTCTCGAGCGCTGCATGGACCAATTGCCGCCGGAGAACCGGCGTCTTGTGCTGGAGTATTACCAGGAAGAGAAGCGCGCGAAGATTAACCGGCGCCGGAAACTGGCAGAAGAGTTAGGAATTGCTGTAAATGCTTTGCGAATCAGGGCGCATCGCATTCGGCAGCAGTTGCAACAATGTGTGCAGGTTTGTGTGGAACAAGGTTCGTCAATTGAAACGAACCGGGTGAAATTGGCATAGCAAATAGAGGGGACGGCTGATCAATGATCGGCTGGGTGGGAAAGCATTCCAATTGATGTTGTCTGATAGGAACGAGCAAGCCACGGTAAGGCGTTATTTGCTGGGCCAGCTTAGCGCCGAGGCGCGCGAGCAGTTTGAGCAACTCCTGTTAACGCGGGATGAAACATTTGCTGAATTGCTGGCCGTCGAGGACGAGTTGGTGGATGAGTATCTGCGCGGCAGCCTTGATGCGGATGAAGCCGAAGTGTTTGCGAAACATTTTCTCAATTCTGCTGAGCGGCAACAAAAAATCCGCTTTGGGACGGCGTTCAAGAAATACGCAGCAGCCCACGCCTCCGAGGAGTCTCAACCCGAACCGAACAGAAGTTCTGCCTCACGATCAAGCCGGTGGCCCTTGTTTACCGCCTCGCCGTGGCGGGCCGTGGCAGTAGCCGCAGTGATTCTGCTTGCTGCCACCGCCGCCTGGCGAGTGTTCATTTACCGTTCCGATGTCGATAAGGGACTGATCGCTTTAAATAACGCTTACAAGGAACAACGACCACTCGAATCGCGCATCACCAAACTTGATTACGCTCCTTTTGTAACTACGCGTGGCAGAGCAGCGCCTCATGTCGATTCACGCGAGCGGGATTTTGCCGAACGATACTTGCTCGATGCGGTTCGGGACCATCCAGGGGCCGCTTCATATCACGCGCTGGGCAAGTTCTATTTAGCCGAAAGGAATTTCGACAAGGCGATCGCCCAGTTAGAAGCAGCCCTAAAAGCCGATCCCAACAACGCTCAGATATACACAGACCTCGGCGCCGCGTGGCTGGAAAAGGGCAAGCGCGACGCTAGTGCCACCTCAGGAAATAGTTTGGAGGAACTTGCCCGAAGTCTCGAAAACCTGAAAAAGGCGCTACAGCTCGATCCCAATTTACTTGACGCGCTCTTTAATCGGGCGCTTTCACTTCAGGAGCAAAGATTGTGGAGGCAGGCGGAGGAGGCGTGGAATGAGTATCTGGCTCACGATTCAACATCGGCCTGGGCTCAGGAAGCGCGGCGCAAACTTTTGGAGCTGCAACAACGGAAGCCCGGCGACGCGCGCAACAAACAACAGCTCATAGACTCGTTTAAAGCCGCTTTCAGCAACCGCGATGACGAGACGGCCTGGAAGATGATAAGTGAAAGCTACACTTCGGCGGGAAACCTGATTGCAAATCAGTTGCTTAACTCTTTTCTAACTCGTCCAGACGATCAGCAGCAGGAACGTGAGAACGACCTGCGGGCCTTTTCCTATCTGGCAGAATTGGAGTTCAATCGCGCCGGCGATTCCTATCATTCAGATGTGGCGCGATTCTATACCTCGGTGACATCCGAACGACGACAGGAATTAGCCAAAGTCCAGGACCAGATGAGACAGGCCTTCGATGATTTCGTGACCGCGAAAACAAATCAGGCCATCGATCGTTACCTGACTTCCAGGCAGGTCTTCGAGCGTCTGGGTGATTCGAGCGAAAAGGTTTTCACTGACTACCGCCTCGCGCACAGTTACGTGATCCAGCCAAATATGGAAAAGAGTCAGAAGCTCTTTCTTGGGCTCCTGGCTCAATGCGACAAGCTGCAATACCGCTGGTTGGCAGGCCAAACACTTATTGGTCTTGCCCACCTAAGTCTCGGGCAAAACCGCTATTCTGAGGCGATCGACTTTAGCAAGCGTGGAGTCGCACTCTTTCGAACTTCGGGTTACGTAGACGGTCTGGTAGGGACGTTGCGGCAGCTGGCCGATGAGTATCAGGCAATTAACAAAACAACGGAATCGTTGGCGGCATTGCAGGAGTCGCTGCTGATGACGGGAAGCCATTTCACCGATCCGGTCACGCGCTGGGGACTGTACATTACGGTGGCGTTCAATCTCGACTCGTTAGGATTGCTTGAGGCAACAGCGGCCTATCAGGCCGAAGCACTGATGATTGCGCTCGAGATCCAACGCCCGTTGGTGACGTCGAGATCTTATGCATACCTTGGCGCAACTCTCGGGAAACTCAAAAATTTTTCCGAAGCCATCAAGAATCTGACCAGCGCCTATGAAACGGGGGCGAAACTCGCCGATGATCCAAACGGCATGGAGATGATGGCCAATTCGTCCCTACAACTCGGCGATCTCTATCGGGCTACGAACAAGCCCGCGAAAGCGCTGGAATCATATGATCTTTGCCTTCAGGTTTTTAAGAAACTGCGCCTGCCCTATTTCGATTACGCAGCGCACCGCGGCAAGCTTCTGACTTACGTGGATTTGCAGGACGACTCTGCGACGCAAGCGGAACTCGAGACCATACTTTCTTCACTGGAAGAATACCGAGCGGGTATCAATCAGGAGAGTGAACGAAATAGTTTTTTTGAAATGCAGCAGGAAATTTACGATGTGGCGATCAATTTTGCCTATGAACGGCAGCATGATGCCCAGGCTGCCTTTCAATACTCAGAAACAAGTCGCGCTAGGACTCTGCTGGATGCTCTCAGCCAAAGCGGCCGCATGAACGAAGGAAATGTTCCGGAACTCAAATTCAATGTCGTCTCTAAGCCGCTAACGTTAAGCGCTGTACAAGCTGCGCTGCCGGCGGAGGTGCAGCTTGTCCAGTATGCGGTGCTTAAAGACAAGTTATTGATTTGGCTGGTTACGCGCGAGAGTTCTCAAGTCAGACAAGTCTGGGTCGCCAGGGACGAGCTGGAGCGCAATGTCAAAGCGTTTCTCGCCGGCATCGTAACTCCCGGTGAAGGGGCCGCCGGATCGGAACAGGTAGCCAGCCGAGAGTTATCCAAGTTTCTGGTTGCCCCTATCCAGGCGCTGCTGGACAAACAACGACTCGTGGTTATTGTTCCGGATAAAATCCTGAGTTACCTGCCTTTCGCCGCGCTGCGATTAGCGGACTCAAACCGCTATCTAGTCGAAGACTACAATTTAGAACTCTCGCCCAGCGCCAGTGTGTTTATCAACTCGTCGGAAACGGCGGCGGCAAAGGACCAACGCGATTCGGAGAAACTGCTGAGCGTGGGAAATCCAAGTTTCGACCGGGCAGTATTTTCTAAGCTTCAAGACCTGCCAGCGGCGACCCGCGAAGCCGAAGCGATTACTGCCTTCTACAAGTCGCCGACGGTTTTAGTTGGAGACGACGCGCGCGAGCAATCAATCATTAACCAGATGAAGAATGCCGACGTTGTACATTTCGCATTGCACTACGTCGCTAATCCGGATTCAGAAATGTTTTCCGAACTTGTGCTTGCCAAAGAAATGCATCCTGCAGGCCAAATCGAAGGGCAGTTGCACGCTTCTGAGATTTATCAAATGAAACTGCCGCGAACGAGGCTGGCGGTGTTGTCTGCCTGCCAGACGGGCATCGATCGAAATTTTGAAGGCGAAGGAGCGGTCAGTATCGCGCGGCCGTTTATGGTTGCCGGCGTGCCGCTGGTGGTTGCCACTCTTTGGCCGGTGGAATCTAACAGTACAACTGAATTGATGATCCAATTTCACAACCATCGCAAGCGCGATCACCATTCGACGGTCGAGGCGCTCAGACTTGCGCAATTGGATATGCTGACCAATTCGACTGCGGAATACCGGCAACCGTATTACTGGGCGCCCTTCGTTGTAATTGGCGGGTACGCTCCGTACTGAAATTCTCGCGAATCCGTTCCTCGCAAAGGTATCAACAACTTTCACATCCCCATCGTGACTACTCTGAAAAGGAGATTCTGCAATGCCATTCGACCCATCGTCCCAAGTCAACGCAACTCCAGACGTCAGGATTTTTTTGGAAGGCCTTCTCATACTTGTTCCGGCACAGGACGCTACCAGCAAGCTCTGTGAAGTCTATGCAATTAACCACCATTCCGCGGAGCATGAGCTGTTCGTAGAGGTCAGCATCGACGAACCCCAGCCGACTCTTCCCATTCTCAGAATTGGAGGCAAGGTGGTTCAATCGGGACTGGAGATCGCAACCACGGCTCCTGCTGGCGTGAAGAAGTTCGAACCGAGCACAACCCCAACCGCGGCGCCTTTCTCGTTCCGCGAGGTAATGGACCTCAAGGCGCTGAATCCAGCCGCAACGCTCAACCACGGGGGTTTACATCCTGCAATAAAAATTCGGGATGGTGTGCTCTATAGTGCGTCGCATAGGACGGGTGATGTATCAATCGAAAGTCTGAATACGCCATGCAGGAACCTCACCGATCCCGTAAGCCTCATCATCGGAATGAGCATAGACTTGAACGGCAGAAACCTTCGCCTGACTTGGGGTTCCGAATCCCTCGAACTGCCTGGGGACGGAGATGATGGCCCCAAGTACATCATTTGGATCAACAATTCTCGTACTGCTCCGCCGCCGCCTAACGCCAACGATTTCGGCCACTTCTACCACGGCCTAAACGGAATAGCCTCAAGAGACCAATTTAGTATGAAGTTTAGAAGGTGTGGCACTACAGCGACTGAACAGGCCGTTCGCGGTGGACGTGTTATTCTCACGACGCCAAGGGTTCCGTGCATACCAGCCGATCTAGGTGGTTAATCGTCGAGTGAAATTAACTTAAGCAGGGCGAAGCGCGGAGTAACATTAATGTTGCTACGTCTTTGCCCTGCACACCCTTGCCTTCCGCCCCGGATTTCCAGTGCGCGGAGCGGTTGAATAAAGAGTAGCCGCCTGGTCCAACCAGTTCTTCGTTCTGGTCATCTCACCACGCAAGAAGTCTCCTCATCTACGTTCTACCAACCAGTTAGGGTTTTCCACTAACTAATGCGTTCCCTCGAAACTCGAGGGAACTATCCAAGGGGGCACTCCCCGCAATCGTCTTCCCGAAAGATTTTTCTTTCCGGCTTTGAATGCTGGGATGGGGTACGTGTGCGCGCCAAAGCTTTCGCGAAAGTGAAACAGTAACTGGCGCCAGAACTCGCGCTCTGCTCGAAAGCAAAAGCCTTTGAAATGGAGACAAGACAATGAAGAACAACAAGCTTGCGTTAATTCTTGGGGCAGTCCTCCTGATCGTCTGCGGAGGAATTCTAATCACCGGTCAGACAAAAAACTCAAACATTCAGAAACAGCCGGAAACCAAAGCCAATGACTATCGTCTCTCGGGCCCATTCACTCACAAGAATCTCTCGATTTTTCTCATTCACAGCAAGACGACCACTACCAAGACACGATCGTTCCTGACCTTGCAGGAAGCGCTCGAACAAAAAAAGGTCATCGTTTATGAAACGCAAAGCGTCAACGAATTGGCGATTGAGAATCTTTCAAGTGAAGACGTTTACGTTCAATCGGGCGACATTGTTAAGGGCGGCAAACAGGATCGTATGATGGCGCAGGATTTTATTGTGCCGCCGAAATCCGGGCGCATGCCGATCTCGGCGTTCTGTGTCGAGCACGGCCGCTGGAGTGGACGCGGCAACGAACGCGCCGGTGTCTTTAGCAGTTCAGCGGACGCGGTCGTGACCCGTGAGATCAAGCTGGCCGCGAAGAGTTCCAACTCGCAAGGCGCCGTTTGGGAAAACGTCAGGCTGGCGCAGGACAAGTTAAGCCAGAACCTGGGAACGCGCGTGAACTCGAACGTCTCAGCTTCCAGCCTGCAGCTTGCGGTCGAGAATACTCGGGTGCAGGCGACCGCTGACAGTTACATTAAAGCCCTGGCGAATATTGTGAACCGGGACGACGACGTGATTGGTTACGTCTTCGCGATTAATGGAAACGTAAACAGCGCCGACGTCTATTCCTCAAACGCGCTTTTCCGCAAGCTGTGGCCCAAGCTGCTCAAGGCGAATACGGTCGAGGCGATTGCGCAGTTGCAGAAAGAAACTTTCAAACCCGCATCGACCGATCACGCAAAAGCATTTCTAAATGAAGCAGAAAAGCCGCAACCCTCTGCGCCCAAAGACGTGACGGCGCGGGTGAAAGTTGTGACGCGCGAAGATGATAAGAACGTCTTCTTTGAAACGCGGGATGAGGCGCAGAAGGGAGCCTGGGTGCATCGCAATTACATCAAGAAGAACTAGGGAAGTGGGTGTCGGGTGTCAGGTGTCAGGTGTCAGGTGTCGGGTGTCAGGTGCCGGGTGTCAGGTGCCGGGTGTCAGTGTTGAGTGACCAGAAAGATGCAGGCGATTTAGTCTTTATCTGACCTCTGACCGCTACCCGACACCCGGCACCTTTTTAGTGCTCCACCTTCGTCGAATAAAGCACGCCGTACATCTCGTCCTGGTGCTTGGGGAAACCGGCGCCGTTACTCGACAGCATGAGGTTGATCATCTGCACCTGCCCGGCATACTTGCGGTAAGCCAGCCATTGTAGTCTGCGAAAGTCATCAGGCTTTTCGGGATTCGATTCGCGAAACTGCACGCCCTTCAAGCCGCTAATCTCGACCCACTTCAACTCGTCGACCTCAAAGTGCTTCCGGCGCGTCTCGGCCTGATCGTAAAACGCCTGGATGCTCGACTCAGTGGGAAAACTGTCATCCATCGGCGAGATGCTGACTATCAAGTGCCCGGCTTCGCTGCCACCGGGCGAACTCCAGACAAACTGGTTGGCGTCGTTGCTATCTTCTTTCCATTTTGGCGGCACCGTCCACGACATTCCCTGCCGGCTCCATTTTGCTTCCACTCCCCCGGCCAGCGCCTGAGTCTGCGCTTCGGTTGGCGTTCCCTTTTCGGCTGTGCCGCTCGAGCTCGACGAAGATTTTTCCGAGCCGGAGCCGCCCGAATTGGAAGTTTTTAGTTTGTTACCGAGGTTGCATAACGACAACGCAAAGCCAAGCACCAGAATGGTCGGAATTTGTTTCATGGGCCACACTCACCGGGAAGGAATTAGAAGAGCAGACAGCTTCTATTGCAAAACGGACCCTTAAGTCAATCATTTACCTTTCCATTACAAATCCCGAGCGTCGCGTGCTATCCTACGACTTCCCTCAAACAGCCCCCTAAACAAACCGAGCAAGGCGCTCAAAGCTTCGGAGAATTCTATGAAAACCGTGAACTTGAAAGCATCGACATCTTTCTGTCTTTTTGTAGCTGGCCTAATGGTTCTGATCGGCAGCGGTTGCCAACGCGCCGACACAAACGCCAACACAAACCTGACCGTAAACACCAACACGGCGACGAATGCCAACGCGAATGTTTCTCCTGACACGAGTGTGGTAATCGCCGCGCGCGAGCCCGACCAGTATCGCGCCACGCTGGTATTCAGTGCCGAAACTGAAGGTGGACAGAAGACGGTCGGCATTCCCACGTTGTCGGTGGACGTGGCCCGTAGCGGCGCCGATCGCCGCGTGGCTTTCAAGCTTCCTGACGGATCGGATTTGATCTATCTGGAGCAAGGCGACAAACACATTGTGTTGGCGCCGGGCCGTAAGCAATATGCCGAGCTCACTCCGGAAGCCACCGGTTTTCAGTTACAAAAACTGATGACGCCGGGACAGCTCGTTGCTTACCTGGAAAAGTTGCGTGGCGTTGAGCGGGTTGGCGACGACACCATCAACGGCCGCACTGCCGACAAGTATCGTTACGCCAACACCACAAACACATCGACGTCAGCGGGCCAGCTAAACACCGAAGCGTTTGTTTATGTCGACAAGGAAACCGGACTCCCGTTGCGTTCGGAGTTGTACACCGAGGCGAGTGGAAACGTTCAGGGTGTGAAAGGCGCAAAGATTGTCGCGGAGATGCGAGACATCACCACCGCGACCGTTGACCCAACACTGTTCCAGGTTCCGGCCGGCCTGAATAAAGTTCCACCCGAGCAGGTGCGCGCGCAAATCGACGCGTTCACTGGGACCGTGGCCGCGCTGGTCAAAGCGTTGCTAAGCAACATGGCGCCACAGGGCGCATCCAATTCCGCCTCGCCAACGATGATGGCGTCGCCTGCAGTTTCGCCTGCAGCGAAATCAAACTATTAGGACGAACAATGAGATATCTATTGATCTTACTTCTTGGTTTGGTGGTCGGCGGCGCGGCCACCATCTTTTTTCTTGGCACTCCGCGCGCAAAAGCCATTCCCGGCACCAGGGTGCAAGCGCCCGATGCCGGTGGCGATCCGCCGAGCACCGTGGTCATGTCAGTGAATAGCGGATTGTTGGACGGAATGCTGGCATCGCTGTTCCGCGATTTGGGACCACCGTCTTTCAACCTTTCCCAAACAACTTCGCCTTCGTCTTTTGCAAATATTGAAAACGTTGCTTTTCAAAGTGGCTGCGCTAATAGCGTGACGCTTGCCGCGGAAGGATCGGGAGTCAAGACGGCAGTGCAGTTTGCCAACGGCAATATCGCGGCGCCGCTCGTTTTTAGCGGCAGCTATAGCCTGATGGGAAACTGCATGCAGTTTAAGGGCTGGGCGCAGACCACAATTCAGTTGAGTTTTGATCAGCCCGCGCAGACGTTATATGGCCGCGTGAATGTTGAAGGCGTAAACCTGGAAGGAGTTGCACCTTTTGCCAACAGCTTTGTCACCGTCTTTGTCCGCACCGCAATCGATCAGCGAATCAATCCACTGGTGTTGCTGCATCCGTCGCAGTTGCAACTAATGATTCCGGTGAAGGGAAGTAACGGCACGGTCAAGGCGCATGTGAAGGATGTGCGGTCGGAAGTGCAGGACGGAATGCTGCGCTTGCATGTTACTTACGACTTTAGTGGTGAGAAGGGACAAGTACCGGCGACCTAAATCGCTTTGTTGGGACTGCGCGGCTTCGCATCTTTACTGGGATCGCGGGCGAGACGCCCGCGGTCCGAGTAGCTACGGCAACCGAACCTTCGCGGCTTCTTCCTCCGGCGAATCGTGTTGCGGCGCAACTCCCACGCCATGTTTGTAAGCGAGCTCGCCGCCTAACCAACCCGATAGCGAAATCAAAATCACGCCCAGCAACGACAGCAGGAACGGAATGCGCAGGTGGTAGTTGACCCAATGGCTGCCTATCTGCATGCGGAAGTAAAGACTGATCGCAAATACGATCAACGCGATGACGTTCAGCCGCGCGTGCCAATTCGCGATTCGCTTCACGCCGCCATCTTTAATGCTTAGCCAGTCGATGATTCCCGGGATTGCAGCAGCGACAGCGCCAAGGCAACCGGCGGCCAGCATGAATTTCGCGATCAGGTTAAGGCTGGGATTCCGGAAAAAGTAAAAAATCACGTCGCAGGCAAACGACGTGGACCAGAGTGCGATTGGAAATGGGATTAGAATCGGATGAAGCGGATGCCCGCCGATGCTGGCCTTGCTTGCCATGGGGAGTTCCTCCTGTTTGAAAGAAAGAGAATCGCAAGAACCGTCAAACTAAACGATTGTCATTCTGTTCCGGGTCGCGGGAGGCGTCAAGGTTTACGAAGGACTGGAGGTAGCTTCGTTCGTTCCAGCGACACTGCTTTCAGCCAAATTACGCTGGCGCGCAAAGTGATCTTGAATTTCGTGGGCAGTCTTCTTCCCGACGAACGGCGTCAATTCCATGGCCGACGCCGCGGCTACGCGCTGGATGGAACCAAAGTGTCTCAGCAACCGGCCTTTTCGTTTCTCGCCGACGCCGGGAATCTCCGAAAGTTCGGAAGTGAAGTCTCGTAGCTCGCGTCGCTTGCGGTGATAGCTCAGGGCATAGCGATGCGTTTCGTCGCGAATCATCTGCAGTAGCCGCAGAATTAGCGAATGCGGATCGAGAAAAATAGGTTCGTGCTCGCGGCCTTTCACCAGCAAATAAGAAACCTGATTGTGTTTGAGCGGCGGCTTTACGACGCCGACCATCGCAATCGCTTCCAAATCAAGTTCTCGCATTGCTTCCCCAGCAGCGGCGAGTTGGCCCTTGCCGCCGTCGATCATAATCAGGTCCGGCAACGGTTTTCCTTCAGCCAACACGCGCCGGTAACGCCGCAGCACTGCTTCGTGCATGGAAGCAAAATCGTTCGCGCCTACCACGTCGCGAATGCGGAACTTGCGATACTCGGCGCGGTTCATCTTGCCGTTATCGCAGACAACCATGCCGGCAACATTCTCCGCGCCCTGGATATGCGAGATATCAAACGACTCTATGCGCGCCGGAAAGCGCGGCAGCTCGAGTGTCTCCTGCAACTCTTCCAGCACGCGCTTCATGTCGGGTTTGAGAACGCGAAAACGCTGTTCAAAGGCCAGCTTCGCATTCTTCTCCCCCAGATCGATCAAGTCGCGTTTCTCGCCGCGCTGCGTGTAGTGAATCTTCACGCGGCGCCCTTTTCGTTTTGTTAGCGCCTGCTCCAGCAGTTCGCGATCTTTGAAATCGACGGGAACGTGAATCTCTTTCGGCACGTAATCGGTCGCGTAGTACTGGGCCAAGACCTCGCCGAGAAACGAACCGGGGTCGAAGTCATCTTCCGGTAAATCTTCCCAGAAAAATTCGCGGCGGCCGATGATGTTTCCTTCACGCATGGTGAACAGTTGCAGCGCCAGGCGCCGATCTTCGCGGTAGTAAGCAAAGATGTCTACGTCGCGATCGCTCGTAGTTGCCATCTTCTGCTGTTCGGAAAGTTTGACTACGGTCTTGCGCAAATCGCGGTATTTGGCGGCCATCTCATAGCGCATCTCTTCGCTGGCCTGGCCCATGCGCTCTTCCAGCGTGTTTGCAAGTTCAGTATTTCGACCTTCCAGTAACAGTCGAACGTCGCGCACCGCCTCTTGATATTGATCCGCCGTGCACAGTCCCTTAACGCAGGGACCAAGGCAGCGCTTGATGTGGTATTCAAGGCACGGGCGCGGCGCCTTGCCGTCGATTTCGATATCGCAGGTGCGCAATTGGAAAGTGCGGTTAATGACGTCAATCGTTTTGCGAGCCATGCTGGCCGGCAGAAACGGTCCGAAATAGAGCGCGCCGTCTTTCTGAATACGACGCGTGATCACCGCCTTGGGAAACGGTTCGTTGACAGTCAGCTTTAGATGCGGATACGACTTGTCGTCCTTTAGATTGACGTTGTAGCGCGGCTTATGTTTTTTGGTGAGCGTCGCTTCGAGGATCAGGGCCTCGACTTCATTGTCGGTGACGATGAACTCGACGTCGGCGATCTGCCGAACCAGCGCGTCGGTCTTGCGATCGAAAGGGCGCACTTGAAAGTAAGAGCGCACACGGCTGCGCAGCCGCTTTGCCTTGCCGATATAGATGATTTTGCCGGCGCTGTCCTTGTAAATGTAGACGCCGGCGGAAACTGGTATTTCCTTTAGTTTTTCAGCTAATGTCACTGCTTAAAGTTTCTCTTAATGACCTATGCGCTAACATTCTAACTTACCGATCCGTTGAAAACCACGAGGCCCTGTATTTGAACTTAAGTCAAAAAGCTCTTGGTCGGGAAGGCGGGGATGCCCCCCCGCGTCGTTGGGGGCGGAACGCCACCCGGTAAAAGAACAAGAGAGGGGGGACATCCCCCCACCCC
>JANMKA010000042.1:0-3452 GCA_031371765.1 Blastocatellia bacterium | reverse complement strand
CGCGCCAGTTTCTCCGAATCCAACTTTCGCAAGTGGAAACGCTCCCTGCAGGGCCTGGAACATTGCTATCCAATCCTCCAGTGGTGGATCAATGCAGTCGCAGTCTTCTTCATAAACACTTAACAATACATAGTGAGGATGGAAGTCCTGACCATGTTCGATGAGTTTGGTGTCGCGAAGCCACTGGAGGGCTTCATAGTTCTTCGGGTTGACTGGAAAGCTCGTGCAATCTTTTTTCGGCAAGGTCGTTGGCATGCAGTCCTCGTTCTCTTTTGTATAAAAATAGAGCGTCAGAGCCGTGGCCGCATTGCTGGTTTTCGGATGGGCGCGCACGGCTGAGTAGATGGCCAGAGTTTGGTTTCCCACGGTCATCCTCATCCGATCAGTCTTGCCTTCCTGCCAGTCTCTTATAAAATTTCCATTGCAGTCTTTTATTGGCTTCCACCCGGCCCATTCGCCGTTGACTTCGTTGCCGATTTCCCAGATGTCGACGTATTCGCCGAGCTCGTTCAGATAGTGGTCCAACCGCGCCAGCAAATTAAGGTGCTCCGCGTCGTCCCTATGTTCTTCATTGAACTTCCAGAGAAAATCAGAATCAGCGATCTCTGCCATCACATAAGCGAGCCGAGGGTTGCCGTTGGCGCCATGGAGAGTTTTGAGGGCCTCCAGGTATTCGGTCTTGGGATCTTTGGCAAGATTGAGCACGATCCTGATGGTCGGCATGCGGTGGTGACGAATTTTTTCCAAAGCGCGCAAATGCCTTCCAAGGTCAAGATTTATGTCTTCGGTGGTAACACCTGCTATCGGCGAAGGAATTTCCGGCATGATGTCTCTCCTATGTCAGGAACCAATTTGAACTTCGATCCTGTATACAATCGCTTAACTCGACCGCGGAAAACCGAAGCGCTGGATCAACGCTTGAAAGCGCGGATCGTCACGCAGCGGCGCGAGCAACGGATCGACTTTAATCGAAAGTAAGGCCGTGTCGTGCAACTCATAGTCGCGCACCAGCCACTGCATGGCTTCGGCTTTCTTGCCCAACGCGCCATAAATCACGGCGATGTTGTAAGCAGAACCCTGACCCCGTTCGAAGCGAACTACCTCTTGTTTCAGAATCCGCTGAGCCTCCGCTTTATCTCCTTTTCGCGAATAAACATAACCGAGGGTGGCTACCTGTGCCGGCGCGTCCTTTATTTTTTCTGCCTGTTGTAGCGCTTGCAGCGCGTCATCAAACCTCCCTGTTGCGGCGTATGCCTGGGCCAGGTTGTAATAAGCGGGCCAAAAGTTGGGGTCCATTTCGATCGTCGAATTCAACTGTTTGATCGCGTCGTCCCATCTGCCAGCGGCGATGTAACACCAGCCCAGGTCGGTATTGAGGATCAGCGATGTAGGATCCAGTTCCAGCGCCCGCTTCATCTCGGCGATCGCTTCCTGATCGCGGCCCATCGCGCTCAAAAAAACATCTCCATACCAATGATGCGCGGTTACATAACCTGGATTTAGCGCAATCGCGCGGCGGAATTCACGCTCTGACTCGATCCAATTCCAATCAACGTCCATGCGCAGCTTGGCCAGCGACGCGTGAGCCTCAGCAAGGGACGGATCAATTGTAATCGCCGTTACCGCGCTCTCTTTGGCTTTCTGGAGATTTTCGCGTGGCGAAACGCCGAGATAACTGCCCAGCAAACCGTAGCAGTCAGCGAGCCCGGCATACGCGAGCGCAAACTTCGGATCGATGGCGATCGCTTGTTGAAAGTAGTCTGCGCCTTTATTCAGACCTTCGACGGAGCGCTTGTTCCAAAAGTAACGCCCATTGAGATAAAGCTGATAAGCGTTCGGATTGGTAGTGAAGTGCTTGGTCAACTGTTGCTGCTCGCTGCTGTTGAATTGGGGCGTGACAGCACGCGCGATGTTCTCTGAGATACGGTCTTCGACGGCGAAGATGTCGCTAAGATTGTCCTCGTAAGTTTCGGTCCATATCGCCTTGCCACTGTGCGAATCGATCAGCCTCGTGGTTATGCGAATCCTATTACCTGACTTCAGAATGTTGCCTTCGAAAACTGCGTCAACCTTTTGTTCGCGACCGACAGAAATCGGATCAGCTTCCTCGGCACTGTATTTCAAGACTGCGCCGATTGGTCTCACATTGAGGTCACGCATCCTACTGAGTTTGTTAATGAGCGCGTCGGCCATTCCCTGGCCCAAGGGCTCATCAATTTCGCTTGCGCCGAGCTGCTTGAAAGGAAGAACCGCAAGCGAGGTGATTCGAGCATTCGGCTTATCAGAAACAGACGAAGTCCGCAGAGAGTATCCAGCTAATAAAATCATGACGGTCACTACGGCCATCGCTCCAAGAATCGACAAGGGTCGCCTTACTTCGGCGGAGATGGAATGGAATGTCAGACCTAAATATTCCGCAAAGCCGCTGCGGTGAGTGGGTGTGACTGTGGCCGGCTTGGTCACAGCTGAAGGTCGCGGCAGTTCTTGATTGGCAAATGGTGAGACAGTGAAGATGTCTGCTTCACGCTCACTTAGTTCTCGACGTAAGCACTGTAGTGCTTCCAATGCGTCGTTAGCTGAGCGGAAGCGTGTCTCGCGCGATTTGTTCAGCATTTTGCGAAGCACCCCGTTGAGTTCACGTGGGACATTCGCCGATGGTGTCCGAAACAAAGGCGGTTCACTTTTGAGGATCTCAGCTATCACATCACTCGCAGTAGTGCCGTTGAATGCGCGCTGGCCCATAACCATTTCGTAAAGGACACACCCCAGACTCCAGATGTCCGTTCGGGCGTCGACAGCCAGTCCGCGGGCCTGCTCCGGCGACATATATTGAACGGTTCCCATAATGGTGCCGGGATTGGTTTCCACCTGAACAAGCGTGTTGGCCTGCATGCTTGGAGTTGGCCTGTCAGTTTCGATTAACTTCGCCAATCCAAAATCGAGCACCTTAACTAATGAGTCGTGACGAATGACTATGTTCTCGGGCTTGACGTCGCGATGGATCACGCCGCCCTCATGCGCTGCGCGCAAAGCCGCTGCGACCTGCGACGCGATGTCTAGTACCTCCCCCAATTTCAAGGGACCCTGCTGCAGCCGCTCTCGCAAGGACACCCCATCGACAAATTCCATCGCCGTGAAAGGCCTACCATCAACTTCACCAATCTCATAAATGTGAGCGACATTTGGATGTGAGATGGCCGACGCTGCACGCGCTTCATGCTGAAAACGTTTGACGCGCTCTCGATCCTGCATCAGGGATTGAGGCAGCAGCTTAATAGCGACTTTGCGCCCTAAGCGGGGATCATGAGCCAGATATACCTCACCCATACCACCACGTCCCAGGACTGAGAGAATCATGTAGGGCCCCAGGCTCGTCCCAATTAGGTTGGTCGAATCAGCGACCGCCAAAGCCTTGAGCCCGAGTGTGAACGTGCATTCGCTGAGAAATCTGT
>JANMKA010000021.1:0-41285 GCA_031371765.1 Blastocatellia bacterium | reverse complement strand
GGTGGTCACGCCTTTGCGAGCGTCGATCGAAACAGTGAAAGCCGTACCGAGGTAGGAAGTGTTGTCGGCGACCTGTGTCGTCAGGTGGAGTTCATCGCAGCGTTCTTCAGTTAACGGCAAACAAATCAGACCCCGCGCGTGCCGCGCCATGAAGTTGACGATCCCCGGCGTTGCTTTTTCAGCAGCACAAACGAGGTCTCCTTCATTCTCGCGATCTTCGTCGTCGACGATGATCACCATACGACCGTCGCGTATCTCAGCAATAGCGTCTTCAATGGCAGAAAACTGCATAAAAAAATCTACGTTTTCAGAATTTCGGGAGCTGCGAACGAGTTACTAAATCGCCGATATTCCCTGCAAAAGCCGGAAGGTATGTTAACTCAAAACCTGTTGCTGCGCATTCGGTCGCGTTTTGACCAGTAGCAGCAGCAACAAAGCCGCGCTGGCGCCCAAAACGGCGCTGACAATAAAAGCGGTTTGCGGCCCGCGCCAATCCCACAACCCACCCATCAACAGCGATGCCGGCAACACAGTTATCCCAAACGCAAGGTTATAGAGCCCGAAAGCAGTGCCGCGTTTTTCGGGCGGCACGAGATCGGCGACCAGGGCCTTCTCCGCTCCTTCGGACAAGCCGAAGTAGATGCCGTAAATCATGAAGAGTATCCAAACAGAAACTTCGCTGGTAACAAAAGCGAACCCGGCGTAGACCGCCGCGTAGAGAATCCATCCGGTAACAATCAAGCGCCGTCTTCCCAAACGATCTGAAAGGTCGCCGCCAAAAATTGAACTCAACACCTTGACGATGTGGAATGCAGCCCACAGCAAAAGAGTGTGAGGAGCCGAGACACCGGTTGTTTGCGCGCGCAGAATAAGAAAAAAGTCTGAGGAGTTCGACAAGGTGAACAGAGCGAGTATGAAGAGGAACCGTTTGAAGTTGCCGTCAAAACCTCGCAGCGAAAAACGGACTGGCCGCGCCCCACCTTTCTCATCAAGTGGAGCCTTGAAAGCGGACTCGCGCACGAACAGGAACGCGACCAGTACGGCTGCTAGCGCGGGAATCGATGCCACCAAAAAGATCTTGGTAAAATCGCCGGCGCTCGGCGCTTGCTGATTTGCCGCGAAATAATAGAGGACCAGGTAGCCAATCAAGGGTCCAATCACAGCTCCGGTGTGGTCCATCGCCCGGTGAAAGCCAAACGCGAGGCCACGCTCTTCAACCCTGACAGCGTCTGCGATCATGGCGTCGCGTGGCGAAGTGCGTATTCCCTTGCCGACGCGATCGGCGATCCTCAGTCCCAGCACCTGTGACCAACTACCGGCAAAGGCGAGCAGCGGCCGGGTTAAACTGGAGAGGACGTATCCGAAAACAACAAAGCTTTTCCGTTTGCCGCGACGATCGCTGAAATGCCCGGCAAAGAGTTTCAGCAAACTTGAAAGTGATTCCGCTGCGCCTTCGATCAGTCCGACAATGCCGGGAGAGGCGCCGAGAGTTAGCGACAGAAAGATTGGCAGCAGCGGGTAAATGATTTCGCTGGAGGCGTCGTTCAGCAGGCTGACCAGACTGATGGCAAAGACATTGCGCGGCAACAGTCGATAACGAGACCACAAACCGCTGAGGCCGCCGCTTGATTTGGCTGGCGCGACCGGTTCGACAAAAACGTCGGCCTCGTCATCGATGTCTGTTTTCATTGCTTAACGAGAAGGGCTGCGCCTGGCTGCCGGCGGGCGTTGACGATTCGAGGGAGACAACGGCCCTGCAAGCCGGTTTCCCCACCACCAGAAAATTCCCACGCCAATCAAGGCCAGCAGAATTACGCCCACTATCGTCAGGCGCGCGGCCCAGCGAATCGCGAGCCTGGCAATCAGAAAGAAAATCGCCAGCATAATGGCGCCGGCGATGATGGAGATGGTCGTGAATGTCATTGCTTCTTAGTGTGCAGTAGGCAGTGAGCAGTAGGCAGAATAAATGAGCGGCCACCACCCTCATCTAATCAAAAACTCAATCCGCAGTTCACTGCTTACTGCTCACCGCTCACTGCTCACTGCCCACTGCTCACTGTTTCTTATAGCTCGCTCGCACCACCGTCTTAATATTCCCGCGCACGTGAAAGTCACCTTCAATCTCGACGCTCAGCGGGTCGCACGCGCGCACAAAGTCGTCGAGGATCACATTGATGACATGCTCGTGGAAGATTTTTATATTGCGAAACGAATTGATGTAAAGCTTCAAGCTTTTCAATTCGACGCAACGTTCATTGGGAACATATTCGAGGCGGATGGTGGCGAAGTCGGGAAAGTCGGAAAACGGACAGATGGCCGTGAATTCAGTAATCTCAAAATCGATTTTTATTTCTTTCCCGGGAAACTCGTACGCGAAAGTGTCGAGCGGATAGAGTTCCATCTCCGCGCGCGGAGTGGATTTAATGTCAAGGCCTTGCTGATTATCCGGCGCGATCGCGCTTTCCTTGGTTGCCATAGCTTACTCCTGAAAATGGGAAAGCCGATCTTAACTGAGAAGATCACCGGAGGCAATTTCACTGATTATGAGGGATAAGCGCCGCTGGACCCACGGCCTATGGTAAACAACTTGACGAGCGCCACGCCCGCCACAAAGCCGCCAATGTGCGCTGCGTAAGCCACGCCACCCTGTTGCGAACCGCCGCCCAACATTCCCAGGCCGCTGATTAATTGGAACGCGAACCAGATGCCGACCGCCACATACGCCGGCACATCGGTGAGAAACCGAAACAGGATTACTGTCACTCTACGTTTCGGATGAAGCACCAGGTAGGCACCCAATACTCCTGAGATCGCGCCTGAAGCACCTAAACTCGGAACCAGTAAACTACTCTTATCGACAGCAAACATGATCGTCGTCAATACATGAGCCAGCGAGGCCAACACCCCCGTCAGCAAATAGAAGATCAAATACCTCAGGTGGCCCAGGCGGTCTTCTACGTTGTCGCCAAAGATCCAAAGGAACAACATGTTGCCGGCGATGTGCGCAATACCCCCGTGCATGAACAGGGAAAAAATCAACGTCAGGTAAACCGAGAAAGGTGTCGGTTGCAAGCCGGGAAGTAAAAGCTGTTGTCCGGTTACCGGTGCCTCAACCACGCGATCGGCAGTGCGTATGTCCTGACCGGTTCTAATCTCTTCCGGCACAGTGGAAAACGCGTACGTGAATTTATCGTTCGTGCCCAGTTGCTGCAAAAACACAAACACGAGGATGTTGAGAGCGATCAGAATGTAATTGACGATCGGGGTGGTGGCGCGATCGCTATTGTCGTCATAAAGCGGAAAAACCATTTTCGAGCGCCCTTCAGTTCTGGAATTTCTACTCGCCTAATGAATGCAGGGTCAGCCAACCAACTTGATAGAACTGGCCGGCACTCAATCCCCCGGCATGACGACCCCCGCATGCACAATCGCCGGCTCGTGCTTTTTCAACAGTTCATAGCCTTCCGAGCGCGCTACATAGGTAGCAGCAGTAAGATCACCAACCACGTTTAGCGTCGTGCGGCACATATCGAGAATGCGATCGACGCCGAGAATAATTGCAATCAGGGCCGGATTGACGCCGATGGTAACCAATACGCCGATAATGAAAGGAATCGATCCGGAAGGCACACCGGCAGTTCCAATGCCCCCAAGAATCGCGAGATAGACGACCATCAACTGCTGCCCGAGCGAAAGATCGATGCCGGCGAGCTGGGCCAGAAACAAAACTGTCACGCCTTCATACAGCGCGGTGCCGTTCTGATTTGCCGTGGCGCCAACGGTCAACACGAAGCTGTTGATTTCCTGGGGCACGCCTAAGTTCTCTTCGGAAACCCGCAAGGCGGTCGGCAATGTCGCATTGGACGACGAGGTTGAAAACGCAGTCAGGATTACGGTTTTGATGCGCCGGAAAAAATCTATTGGCGACATCCTCGAGAGAAAATAGATCGATAACGAATAGACCCCGAACATGTGGATCGCCAACCCCAGCAGCACGGTCAGTACAAACCAGCCGAGCGCTTGCAAGAGATCCAAGCCAAAACGCGCCGTGTTGTTAAAGAGCAAACAGGCAACTGCGTAAGGCGCGAATTTCATGATGATCTCAATAATCTTCGCGGTGATTTCATAAAGCGCTTCGAGCCCGCGCAGCAGTGGCGCGGTAACGCTAATTGGAATCAGAGTGATGGCGATGCCAATGATCAAAGCAAAGAACATGAGGTGAAGCATGTTTGGCGTGCCGCCTGAAGTCGCCGCGCTCGGGTTTGAGGGCACACCGGCAATAGCGGCAATCGGATTGGTAGGCACGATTGTTTCCACCACCTGCATTAGCGGCGAGGGCACGGTCCCGGCTTTCTTTGCTGCCTCAACCTGCTTTGACGCGTCCGTGCCGTAACGTTGTTCGAGCGCCGCCTTGGTTGTGGCATCGATGCGCGTTCCTGGCTTGATAGTGTTAGCGAGTGTCAATCCGATTAGTACCGAGATGGCCGAAATCACCAAACAATATGCAAACGATTTCAGACCAACGCGGCCGAGTTTGCGAATGTCGCCAATGCCGGCAACGCCGACCACAAGTGAGGAAAAAACCAACGGCACCACGATCATCAACAACAGGCGAAGAAACAACTGGCCAATCGGCTGCGTGATGTTGTCGATGACCCAGACAACGCGCGGGTGGTCGCCGCCAAACCGGTAGTTGACTGCAACTCCGGCGACGACACCGACAGCCAGGCCAATGAGAATGCGCGTGTGCAGGGGCCAGCCTTTTGGCTTGTCGGGCGTCTCGTCATCGAGATCCGTGGTCACCTCACGCTCAAAAGCATCGGCGTCAATTGGTGGGTTGCTCAACTTGTCTTTTTTTTCCGGCATGTTGGTTGAGTTTCAAGTTCCAAGTTTCGGGTTCCAGCTTTCAAGCCCCTAGTCATTGTGACGTGAGGTCAGTACCGTCTGTGGTAGCGGGTGGTTTCCCGAGCTGTTCCGATTGACCCGCAGCGCGCCACCAAGGTCATATGCCGCAAAATCATAATTGCCATTGAAGACATCCACCCGCTACCACAGGCGGTACTGACTTCATGTCACTCCGACTTCAAACCCGAAACTCGAACCTTACCTCCCCCAGCGCAACTTATCACGCAGCACGTCGAAATAGTTTCTATTCATCGGCTGAACGATATTGAAGGTAGTCTTACTTTTCCGAATCACAACTCGATCGTCGAGCTTCAGCGGAAAGCCAACCTGCCCATCCAACGTTATGGCCACGTCTTCCTTGTCCGTCTTCAGCCGCAGCTCGATGATGGCGTCGTCGGGAACCACGATCGGCCGATTCGAAAGTGTGAAGGGACAAATCGGCGTGATGACGATCGCATTCATGGAAGGAAAGATAACCGGCCCGCCCGCGGAAAGATTGTAAGCAGTTGAACCGGTGGGCGTAGAAACAATCAAACCGTCGGCGCGAAACGAATTCACAAATTGGTCGTTGAGGTAAGCTTCGATTTCGATGATCCGCGCCAGCGCCGATTTGTTGATGACCACGTCGTTCAGGACGCGATGGATCGCTTGTGCCCGTTGCACCTCGCCGGGCAGTTGGACTGCGAGCATGACGCGTCGGTCCAAACGATAATTGCCGGAGAGAATCGACTCTAACGCGGTGTACAACTCTTCGATGCGAAACTCCGCCAGGTAACCGAGCCCGCCAAAGTTAACGCCCAGCACCGGCACTTCGGTGTCAGCCACCATGCGCGAGGTCGCGATCATCGTGCCATCGCCGCCCAGCACCAGAACGAGATCCACATTGGCCGCAAGCTTCTCCGGCGGAATTTCGGCTACTGCGCAGCCTGTCTGTCGGGAGATGGCCTCGCGTTCAATTTCGGGTCCACCGACCAGCGTCAGGCCGCGCTCAGCCAGCCAGACAGTTAGTTCGCACATCGTTCTCAGCGCCTCGGGTTGATGCGGCTTGAGAACTACACCGACGCGTTTTATTGAGTTCGTCATCGTGCTGGCGACCAATCGCGTTTTGAAGCAAAACTGTAAGTGGTTAGGAAAACGGTCGCCATGGTAACTGCAAGCGCAGTTGGGGAGCAATATGCGAAGCAGCGGGGGCATGCCCCCTTCCTGACCTGGGAACTCCCGACATCAGCTCGAGGTTAGGAACGGAGCATGCCCCCGCCCACTGATTACCCCCGTTCGTAAAGAGCAAGGAATTCCACGTTGCCATCCGCACCGTGGAGCGGCGACTCGATTACGTTGCGCGCCAGCAGGCCCAGCTCTTTGGCTGCCTGATTCACTTCTGCAATTACGCGCGCGTGTTTTTCCGGATCGCGCACAATGCCGCCCTTGCCGACTTCGCCGCGGCCCACTTCAAACTGCGGCTTGATCAGCACAATCAACCGACCATCAGCTTTTAGGAGTGGAACGATCGCGGGAAATATTTTCGTCGCTGAGATGAACGAAACATCCATCACGATCAGGTCGAAGAGGTTTTTGAAGTCAGAGGGCACGAGGTAACGCGCATTGACGCCTTCCCTTACCTCGACACGCGGATCAGTTCGCAAGCGCCAATCGATTTGATTGTGCCCGACGTCGATGGAAACCACGTGGCGCGCGCCGTGTTGCAGCAGACAGTCGGTAAAGCCACCGGTTGAAGCGCCAACATCAAGACAATCCAACCCGGTCGCATCGATATGGAATTCACGTAACGCCGCTTCGAGTTTCAGACCGCCGCGACCGACGTAGCGCGACGAAGGGTCGTCGCCACCTTTGATTCGGATTTCGGCGTTGACTGGAATTGAATCCGAAGGCTTGTCGATGCGTTGCTCGTTAACCAGCACGACGCCCGCCATCACCATCGCCTGGGCTTTGGCGCGCGATTCAGCCAGACCGCGCTGGACGAGCAACTTGTCGATTCGCTCGGGCTGATCGGATTTCACGCCAGACAGTTTACTGCTTGTTAGGGTCTTTGGGGGCCTTCGAAAATCTCTCGAATGCGAGTCAGGTTGCGGTCGCGGCCTTCGCGCTCCAACTGCTTAGCCAGACGGCGTGCCGCTTTGCGCTCTTCGTGACTTGATGGCCCGACCAGGACATCGACGCGTCGAGCTACCGGCTTCCTCGTTTCATTCGCTGGAACCACCGGCTGGAAAACAGCCGGCGCCTTCGTCACTGCACCCGCAGTTTGCGCATTCGCAGCCGTAGTCGGTCGGACCTCGGGCAAAGCTGCCAACGCATCGCTGTTACCAGCCGGTTGGATGGCCAACCCCTCGACACCCGCAACAATACTTTGGTCACCGACGAACGGCTGACTGGGTTGACGGTTGGCGTACGAGTAATAGGCTATGCCGACGACCACCCCGAGTAACATTGCACCGGCGATCGTCGCAGCAAATACCCAGCCGCGAGCAAACCGCCCCGGCGTTTGTTCTTCATAAAATTCAACTTGGTCAAGGGGTACGACTGGCCGCGCCGAGAGCACCGTGGCCTCGTCGTCAAAGTGAGGTTCAGGTAAAGGCAATTCAAGGGCGGTTTCAGCGGTCGTTATTTGTGATTCCATTTTGCTCCAAAATCCCAGCCTGCTCGCAGTTTAAGGCCCAATCCTTTGTCGAGGCGCTTATGTGTTAGCAAGCCGGGGGCCAAAAAGGGAAACGTAGCTAAGTGGTTGTAAAAACGAACGAGGAACAAAGCTGGCAGGCATTATTTATGAACTGACCACGACCATATCGTGCATTAAAACAACGCGCCCGTCTGTTTCAGCAGCACGGGCGCGATTTGTTTTTGAATTGTGGCCGGAAAACTAGCGGCCGACTTTTTGCGGTTTAGCGCGGCGATCATTCAACACGTCGATGCTCTCTTTAACGCGCATGTAAATGCCGTCGGCATCCAATCCGTATTTTGCAAGCAGCAATTTCGGATCACCATGCGTGACCAGCCGATCAGGAATACCCATGCGCACTACGCGAACTTTGTCCTGCAGTCCATTCTCTTCGAGCAACTCCAACACAGCCGAACCAAACCCTCCTGCCAGGTACGCCTCTTCAACCGTAACTATCAGCCGTTTAGTTTGTGCCAGGGCCAGCAAGAGTGGTGCGTCAAGCGGCTTCACAAAACGTGCGTTGACGACGGTGGCTTCTATCTTTTCTTTAGCCAGATTCTCGGCCGCTTGCAATGACGGATGGACCATCGAGCCGTAGGCCACGATTGCAATCTCGCCCCCATCACGCAGAATTTCTCCTTTGCCAATCTCCAGCAGCTTAGGCTCGACATCAATTGGCGCGCCGACGCCGCTGCCTCGCGGATAGCGCATGGCCGCTGGCCCCACATGCTCCACCATGGTGAACAGCATGTCGCGCAACTCCGCCTCATCTTTCGGGGCCATCAGCACGAGGTTGGGAACGCTGCGCAGATACGCAATATCGAGCAGCCCGTGATGAGTTGGCCCATCCCCACCGGCGACGCCGCCGCGATCGAGACAAAACTTAACGTTTAGATTTTGAATGCAAACGTCGTGAACCAACTGATCAAACCCGCGCTGCAGGAACGTCGAATAGATCGCGCAAACTGGCGTCAGGCCTTCACATGACATGCCCGCGGCGAACGTTACGCAATGCTGTTCGGCAATGCCGACATCGAAAGAGCGATCGGGAAACTGTTCCAGCGCGGTACAAATGCCAGTGCCATCGGGCATTGCGGCCGTCAGCGCTACGATCTTTTCGTCCCGGCCCATCAGCTCGGCCAACGTGTTGCCAAAAACGGTGGTGTAGGTTGGCGCTACGGCCTTGGATTTAATGGCGTCGCCGGTCTTTAAGTCGAACGGACCAGTGGCGTGCCAGCGATAGTAATCCTTTTCTGCGCGCGGATGGCCCTTGCCTTTAGTTGTCAACGCATGAACTATTACTGGTCCATCCTTAATCTGTTGGGCTTCGCGAAACGCGGCCACCAGCGCGCGCGGGTTATGACCATCGACGTAGCCGATGTACTTGAACCCCAGTTCATTCACCAGCGCTCCCGGCAACACCGCGGCTGCAATCGCATCCTTGACTGTCTTGGCAGCGTGATGCAGGCGCTCGCCGACTGAAGGAATCGCCAGCAGCTTTTCCTCAACTTCTTCTTTGAAACGATGGTACTGGTGTGCGCCGCGAATTCGATTCAAGTAACCAGTCAACGCGCCAACCGCCGGCGCTATCGACATCTCGTTGTCGTTGAGCACGACAATCAAGCGACTTTTGAGATGCCCGGCCTGGTTGATTGCCTCCATCGCCATACCGCCCGCGAGCGAGGCGTCGCCAATCAACGCGACCACGTGATAATCGTCGCCCTTGTTATCGCGCGCGATGGCCATACCGAGCGCCGCCGAAAGCGAAGTCGAAGCGTGGCCGGCCCCGAACGTGTCGTATTCCGATTCGTCACGCCTTAGGAAACCGCTGATGCCACCATACTGTTTGATGGTCGGCAACTCGGCGCGACGTCCTGTCAAAATTTTATGAGCGTAGGCCTGGTGGCCCACGTCCCAAACCAGGCGATCGCGTGGCGTGTCAAACGCGTAATGCAAGGCGACGGCCAGCTCGATCGCGCCGAGTGAAGCGCCGGTGTGGCCACCAACTCGCGACATTGTCTCGAGTATGTATTGGCGAATTTCGTCTGCGACTCGTTGGAGCTGTTCAACCGGCAGGCGGCGCAAATCCGCCGGAGAGTTTATTTGTTCGAGAAGATCCATTGGCGCGGTATTGTAGCGTGACGCTTCAGTTTTTTCCTACTCACAAAATTTTTACGATTTACAGTCTTGCAGACGAGAGGCTGACTCCCTCTTCGTCTTTGTCCCGTAAAGTACTCTGCATTGCTGTAGCAAGTCAACCGGTATCTTTCCAGACCAACTTCGCCGCTGCGCCGTCTAACAAAAAGGCATTACCCAGCTATTACTAACTAAGGAGTTTTGACGAGAAATGTACTCAAGAAAAGGCTTAATTGCGGTCTTAGGGACTATCCTCGCGTTTGGCGCCGTTGTCGTCGCCCAACAAACGCAGACACCATCGCCCGACGCTGGTGCTCGGCTTAGGAGCAGGTCAGAGCGATTGGCTGCCCGCGGTGAACGCAGGGGTCGTCGTGAAGGAAGGGGACACCGGGGAGGCGCAGGTCACCTCATGCGCGAATTGAATCTCACCGACGAGCAGCGTCAGCAAGGACGCGCGATCATGCAGCGGCGTTTGGCAAGCACGAAGTCGCAGCGGGAAGAGTTGTTCGCGCTGCGCGAGAAACGCATTGCCGGCACCTTTACTGCCGACGATGAAACCCGCGCCAAGGCTTTGCGTCAGGAGATGCGCGCAGGTATGGCAGGCGTCCGCGCTGAGATGGAAGGAATCTTGACGGCGGAACAGAAAACTAAACTTGAGCAGTTGAAGCAGGAGCGCAAAGCGAAGTTTGACCAGCGCATGAAAGAGCGGCAGGAACTTCAAAACAAGAATCAGCAGTAAGCTGCCGGCGATTGCTCGAGAGAAAAGCCTGAACACCGACGCGTGTCCAGGCTTTTCTACTGTGGCATGGACTCTTAGTCTGTGCCTCCCCAGCGAAGTGGGATAGACTTCGGTTCTGCCTTCTCAACCAGCACAAACTAAAGTCTATGTTACCGGAGTCTTGCTACCGGCCGATGTTCACAGTTTGCGGCGCAGTCGTTGCGCAACACAGACTGCTGGATTCCAGATTGTCCTTGAGTACCACAAAGGCTTCCCATTCGTTGCCGTCCGGATCCTGCACCCAGGTTTTGTCCTGCGTCGCGTAGCAACAGTTGGTCTGCATTTCATCGCGCGTGATTAGTCCCGCATCTGCCCATTGCTGGCGCTTTTGCAGAACGTCATCCGTCGAGCCCAACTGAATGCCCAGATGCGACAGCGCGCCTCGTTCGCTAAATTCCCCCTCGTTCAAGGTCAGGTTCAGGGGCGGATTTTGCACGTCGAATTTCGCGTAGCCCGGCCGCACCTTGCTCGGCTCGATGCCCAGCATCTTTTGGTAAAATTCGATACTTCGCCCCACATTTCGCACATTCAGCGCCAAATGCGCCTTCAACGCTTGCACTGTTTGCTTGCTTTCCATATCGTCCTCCTCTATATTTCATATTCGCATAAGCAAATGTGAAGGCACGTTACCCCAGCACCCACATATCTGTCAAGGCGCATGTGAAGTTTTTTTATGGCCGCCAGAGAAATTCAAATTAGGGGCTTGGGCGAGGCCGATTGGCCGGCGGTGCGGGGCATCTACCTGGCAGGGATCGCCACCGGTCACGCCACTTTTGAGACCAAAGCGCCGGCGTGGGAAGCTTGGGACGAGGCTCATTTCCCTGCCCCCAGAATCGTTGCAGTTTCAAACGGACAGGTAATCGGCTGGGCGGCGCTGAGTCGGGTTTCAAGTCGTTCGGTCTACGAAGGAGTGGGAGAGGTGAGCGTCTATGTCGCCAATGAAACACGCGGGACTGGAGCCGGACGCGCGCTGTTGACAAGACTTGTTTCAGGTTCGGAAAGCAACAATATTTGGACGCTCCAGGCGAGCATCTTTCCGGAGAATACTGCTAGTCTCGCGTTACACAAGTCGTGTGGGTTTCGCGAGGTTGGCCGGCGCGAACGAATTGGCAAGATGGAGGGAGTTTGGCGCGACACGATCCTCCTTGAGCGCCGTAGCGACGTCGCCGGCATTCATTGAAGGCCATCCGCAAGGCTTCCGATTTGAACGCATGATCCGGATAGAATTCTGCTGGGATTCCCAGTAAATTCAAACAAAAAATTACCCGGACATTCAGGTGAAAAAGGAACTCCTGAGGGCTCAAAATCGTAATACTTAGTCACGGGCACCTTATAAAAAAGACGCATGGCGAATAACGAAGACAACATCGCTTTTCTCTTCAAAGCACTGGCAGACCGGACTCGTTTGCGATTGCTCAATCTTATCGGCGAAGACGAGGTTTGCGTGTGTTTCTTCGTCGAAGTTCTGAAGATTAATCAACCAAAAATCTCCCGGCATCTCGCTTACTTAAAACGAGCTGGTGTCGTTTCAGCGCGCCGCGACGGCAAGTGGATTCACTATCGGATTACGGAACCACGCGACCCGCACGCCGCGAGAGTTTTTCGCGAAGTGAGAATCTGGCTGGCCGGGCACCCAGCCATGCAAAACGATCGCGCTCGCCTGGCAAAGATATGCTGCGCGCCACGGCTTCCCGTACAGCTACAGAGAGCACCGCGTCCTGCCAGCATGACGGCCTAAACCCGGAAAGAACCAGGAAGGAAGTAGGAAATGGTTACCGCAATCGAGCCCGTACTACGCAATCAATTGATCGATCGGCGCGAGAAGTTACGGGCGGCGGCGAATGGTTTTCATCGTCCCGCCGAACTAACGCGGCTGCTTCACGAAGTGGATGACGCGCTGAAACGCATGGACAGCGGAATCTATGGGTTGTGCGAGGTGTGCCATGACTCAGTTGAAACGGAACGGTTGCTCGCCGATCCGTTGACGCGAGTCTGTATCGATCACTTGTCAACAAAGGAGCAACGCGCGCTCGAAGAAGATCTCGAGCTGGCCGCGCAGATTCAAGCAGGGTTACTGCCCACGGCATACAAGAGTAGCGACGGTTGGGAAGTTGCCTATCACTACCAACCTGCCGGCGCGGTCAGTGGTGACTATTGCGATCTCATTAACGGCGACGACGGTTCATGGATGTTTGTAGTCGGCGACGTGTCGGGCAAAGGCGTGGCGGCTTCGCTCTTGATGGCTCATCTCCAGGCAATGTTTCGCACGTTGATATCGATCAATCTGCCACTCGAGCAAATGGTTGAACGCGCCAGCCGTGTCTTTTGCGAGAGCACGCTGCCAACGCAATACGCCACGTTGGTTTGCGGGCGCGTTGCCAGCAGCGGCGAAGTTGTAGTTTGCAACGCTGGCCATCTTCCGCCTTTGCTGATTCAAAACGGCAGTGTGCGTGCGCTCGAGGCCACCGGTTTGCCGGTTGGTGTTTTTTGCAGTGAGAGTTTTTCTTGCAGTAAGTTTCAGATGGACGTTGGCGACTCGCTGTTTCTTTACACTGACGGATACTCGGAACTCACCAACGGCGACGGTAGCGAATTTGGAGTGGACCGTTTGTCGCGGCTAATGGAAGGCAATGGAAAACTTGCGCCGCGAGCGTTGATCGACCTGAGCATTCGCGAGCTGAGCGCATTTGGTGCAGGCCGCGCCCCGACCGACGATCTGACGCTGATGGCGATCCGCCGGAATAGCTGAGGAGGAAGGTAGTCCGTCAGTTTGAATTTTCCAGAAGACTGCGCCTGTTCCCTCGTCCGCAGTTCCAATAAGAAGTGGCTATCACCACCAGGCTGACCACCCAAGGTGCCTGCCTTGACAATATTCACCTGCCGACTAGAATAATTTTTCGCGTGTTCGCCGGAGATGTGGCCGAGTGGCTGAAGGCGGCGGTTTGCTAAACCGTTAAGGGTCAAAAGCCCTTCACAGGTTCGAATCCTGTCATCTCCGCCAGAAATGCAGAGGTCAGAGATCAGCGGTCAGAGGTCAGTAAGAACTGTTCGAGTTCCTTTTCAACTGACCTCTGACTTCCGACTTCTGACCTCTAATTGTTAACTGACCTCTGATATCTGACCTCTGACCTCTTATTTTTATGTCCGTTCGCGTACGCTTCGCTCCATCTCCAACCGGCTATCTGCACATCGGTGCGGCGCGTTCGGCGCTGTTCAACTGGCTCTACGCAAAAAAACTCGGCGGCAAGTTTCTGCTGCGAATTGAAGACACGGATCTGCAGCGCTCGACTGAGGAGTCCACGCGCTCGATCATCGACGGGCTCGAATGGTTGGGATTGTCGTACGACGAAGAATTGGTTTTTCAGTCTGCCAACGCCGACAAGCATCGAGCCGCAGCCAACAAACTGGTCGCAGAAGGAAAAGCCTATCGCGACTTCACGCCTAAAGCCGAGCGCAATGATGCGACCGTGAAACAAGGAATCGCCGATCGCGCGCGCGCCCATGCCGCGGAGGGTGTGGACCATCGCAGCAATTCCTTTCGCGATTTGTCGAGTAACGAATCAGATAAGCGCGCGGCCGCCGGCGAACCATTTGCTGTGCGTTTGAAAATTGCCCCCGAGGGCAAGACACACTTTGCAGACCTGGTCTATGGACCACAAGAGCGCGACTACTCGGAAATTGAAGACCTGGTCCTGCTGCGTTCCGATGGGCATCCACTTTATAACCTCTCAGTGGTCATCGACGACATCGAGATGGGCATCACACACGTCATCCGCGGACAGGACCACCTGACCAACACGCACAAGCAGATTCTTCTTTACCAGGCACTGGGCGCGAGCCTGCCGCATTTTGCGCATTTGCCGTTAATCCTGGCGCCGAACAAAGGAAAACTTTCCAAACGCAAACACGGCGAAGTGGTTTCGTTGACGACTTATCGCGATCGTGGTTTTGTGCCGGCGGCGTTTCGCAATTTCCTGGCGCTGTTGGGATGGGCGCCCGCGGAAGGCAAGGAAGTCTTATCTGTTGACGAATTGATTGAAGAGTTTTCGTTGGAACACATCCATCGTTCACCAGCGGTTTTCAATTTTCAGGAAAACGATCCGCGCCACTGGACGGACGAAAAAGCGCTTTGGATGAATGCGGAATACATCCGCAACATGCCCGTGGACGATTTGCTGCCGCTGGTCAAAGCGGAACTGCGCGCAAACAAACTATGGCGCGAAGAATATGACGAAGACGACCGCGACTGGTTTGTGAACGCAGTAGAGCTGATCCGCCAGCGCTTTCATACGCTAAAGGATTTCTCGGCCCAGGGCCGCGCCTATTTTTCCGACGACTTTGATTTCGATGCCGCAGCCGTCAATAAAAATCTGCGGAAGGAACCTAAACTTAAAGAACTGCTGCCCGGGCTTGCTGACCGCCTGGAGAAATTGGAACCGTTCAATCACGACGCCGCCGAAGCAGCGCTTCGTAGTTTTGCTGAAGAGAGCGGCGTGAAGGCAGGTCTGCTAATCAATGGTTCGCGAACTATGTTGACTGGTCAGGCAGTTGGTCCTTCGATGTTCGAAGTGTTCGCAATTCTCGGTCAAAAACGCTCTGTCGAAAGACTGCGCAGTGGAGTACCATGGTTTGACGCGCTGAACGCGCTCGGCGATGTGTAGTTAACGAAGTTCGAAACTGATTCCCGACCAAATAAGAATAAACAGGAGCAATCATGAAAGGTAGTTCTATCCTCGTTCTCGTTTTGGTCCTAACCGTTGCAACTTCCACCGCCTTGGCCCAGAACACAAATTCCGCGCCATCAATTCGTCCGCGCACCACCGGAACTCCCGTTCCCGCCAGAACTCCAACCCGACCGGCTACCAGTACTGATGTTCAGAAACCTGCTGCCAAGGCGCCGGTAGCTACTCGCACCCCAGCGAAACCGAAAATTACCGGCGCCGAAACGCCGGGTTCGCAGAGTGTCATCTCGGCTTTCAATGCGCTGGTAAACGGAATCCGCCGCGCTGACGCGAAAGCGGTGGCCAGTGTCTACTTGAATTCCCCGCGCCTGCTTTTGTTCAATAACAACGGCACGGTAACCCGCGGTTGGGATCAGATGCGCAAGAACCGCGAAAGTTCCTACGCCGACGTCAAGGACGTCAAACTTGATGTGCGCGACGTTTCGATCACTATGCTGGGTCGCGACGGAGCGATCGTCACTTGTCTGTGGACGCAGTCGCAAACTTACAAGGGAACTCCGGAAACAGCGACGGGCCGCATGACGCTGGTTTTCAAGAGAGTAGGAAAAGATTGGAAAGCGATTCACGTCCACACCTCGCCGGATAAGCCTGATCCGTCGCGAGTGATGCCATCGGAGCAGGTTCCCGGAACCACGCCGCCATCGGCCCCAAGTCCCTAGCCTTCTCGGCTAGCAACTCTTTCCGCCGGCCCGGCAACCAAACTGGCGTATTTAGGATTTCTTACGCCAGACGTGCTAATTCATCCCCACATTCCGATACGTGACATTTGGTGGCTGGCTGCCGGCGGCGGTGCAAGCTACGGCGCTCGCTACGTAAAATTGAAAGTGCAACTGGTTCGCAGCGGCACGCGGCGGGCGCAAATTCCGGATCCAACGGACAATTTGCTGCGCCTGCAAACACTTCATGGCTACAACGCTCACTCACTCGTAAGCATTGCGCCCGGCGCTGTTACCTGGACCATGCCCGGCATCGATGGTGCAATTATCTACGGTGAGTTCGGACGCGTTTGGCTGGCCGCGGGCGATCCACTGGCCTGTCCGGACGACATCAAACTGCTCGTAACGGGATTCATGGCGGCAGCCTCAAAAGCAAAACGAATAGCAGCCTTCGTGCCAGCAACCGATCGCTTTGCACGCGAAGCAGTCAAACTCGGTTTAACTGCAATCAAGATTGGCGCGGCGCCGTATTTCGACTTAAGGGCCTGGGACCCACGCGGAAATTGCGCCAAGCACATGCGGGCCGGCATCAACAAAGCGTTGCGCGCGGGGGTGTATGTCGAGTTGGTTGAAAACTTTGATCCGGTCTTTAGAAGAGAAACGGCAGATCTTTGTTTGCAATGGCTGAAGTCGCGTCGAGCAGCAGCGAGTTTTGGTTGGTTGCTCGCGCTCGATCCGCTTGCCACCGCCGAGCGTAAGAAATTGTTTATTGCGCGCGACAGCAACAAACACCTTGTTGGCCTAGTGGCTGCTAGTCCCATTCCAGCTCGCGATGGCTGGTATCTGGAAGATGTGTTGCGCGCGCCAACCGCGCCGCCCGGCACCGCCGATTTGCTGGTCATTGAAGCGTTAAAGCATCTCAAGACATCCGGAGCTGCTCTGGCCACCCTGGGAACCGCGCCGCTAGCTCGCGACGGCGCTGATGATATTTCTACGCACGATCATCCGGTAATCGAACGGGCGTTGCGTTCGGCATCAAGTCGCTTGAAAACGGTTTATAACTTTGAAGGCTTGCGAAGATTTAAAGGAAGATTTGTACCAAGCTGGTGGGAAAGCGAGTATGCGTTGGTGCAACACGGGGTGCTGGTACCGAGCCGCGTGGCCCATGCGCTGCTTCGTGCGATTGTTCCCGGCGGTCTTAAGCAGTTCCTCGCCAGACAAACCATTCGCTCAATGAGACGATAGAATCCTTCGACTGCTGCTACTGCCACCACCAAGCCGCACCAGGGCAATGCCACCAAGTGTCGACAGAAACGGAAACACTTCGACCACATAACGTGGCTCGGGATTTTCCAGCGTCGCAAAAAAGGCTATTCGCAAAAAGATCATGAGCGCTGCCAGCAATAACCAACGGCGCGCGCTGAACAGCCCTGAACTCCACAGGAACCAACCGCCGGTAATACCCAGCAACGTATACACAAAAGTCAGCCCGGCAAACAGCGGCAACCAGTATTGTTGGTGAATATCGTAATCGAGGTCACCCAGCGGCAGCAGCTCGCCTTCGAACGGATAGTATTGCGAGTGAGTATCGAACCAAAGCGACAGCCCACGCTTGAACGGCAAGAAAAGATAAGTGCGGATCGGATGACGCACCCTGCGTTCGGCCGCAATCTGCGCAAAGCCGGCATCGATTTCCGGGGTCATCTGCACTGCTTGAGTTTGTGACTGATCGGCACCCGAGTTTTCATCGGCCTGGTCGCTTTCGTCCCCTTCATCGTTTGCATTCGAATTGTCTTCGTCGTTTTGATTGCCTGAATCAGCTTCGTCGCTGTTGTCGTTGGCAATGTCGTTCGCATTGCCGTTGGCTTGGTCCTGCTCCTCGGCTTGATTGTCGCCAGGCGCTGGCGACGCTTGCGATTCGGCATTGCTGCTGTGCGCCGGTTGCGTATCGGGCGGATGATTGTATTTATCAAACAACGCGGCCACGCGCTGTTTTTCTTCAACGGAATCAAAAGCGCGTTCGGGAATGTCAGTTAGCTTGATTGGCGCGTCATCGAGTGTCCAAAGCACCGGTGCGATGTAACGCCCGTCATCAATCCAGGTGCGCAACCACGCCAGATAGCCGCGCGGCACAAACTCACCCGGCATTTCAGCGTGCGCCGGAGCCAGCGGCTGGAACAGATGGAACACCCGATAATTGCGGATGGTCCACGGCACGAGGACCAGACAGAAAGCGAGCGAAAAGACGGCGCCCAAAGCAGCAGCCCGAGAAAATCGCGGCAAGAGCTTCTTTCCTGGCAGAGTTCCGGCAGGGTCACCGGAGCGAATTGAAGTAGTGACTACGAGGGTGCTGCCAATCGCAGCCGCGAACAATCCACTGTCCGGCCGAAACAAGACCGCAATCCCGGAAATGATACCGGTGGCAACCCAGAACAGCACCGCGCGCTTTTGATCAATAGCTCGAAATGCGAGCGTCGCTGTCAAACACATCGCGACCGCAAAAAAGATCGTCGGCGTTTCAGTCAAAATGGTAGCAACGTAGATCGTGCTGAACGGACATGCGGCCGCCAGTGCCAGCGCTGCAATCGCACTGCGCCGCTTCAATTTTTCATCCGGTTCCCAGTAGAAAGCCAACAACGCAATCAGCGCGCACGAAGCGGTATCGATCAGCGCCTGCAAAATCCGCACTGCGGTGTCGTCGCCATGTCCGAACACAGCGTAGATGCCGGCCAGAAAAAAGGGATAGCCTGGAAGCCGAATTAGCGATGGGTCGTAAGGCGGCTCGGTTGCATGCGAGTAGACATGTTGCTCCAGAACGTTACGCGCAATTTGGGCGTAGACCTTGCCGTCAAACGGCGAGTCATTAGCCAGGAAGCGCGCGACGATAACGCGAAAACAAAACGCCGCAGCTAACAGCAGCGCGAAAGTCAGCATTCGGTTCCGCTTGTTCGTCATCTTGGCAGCCACAGGACTAAGAATACGTCACGTAGTTACGCTTCACGATTGGAGTAGCATAGACTTTAGGAAGGTCTGATCAGGTCTTCGATGCGTAGCGTCGAAGGGCCAATACCAATCTTATTCGTCGTACTTGATCAAAGGTTCCGTTAGTCTGTGCCACTATTGCAGGTTAAGTTCAGGACTGTGCTTCCGCGGTTGCCTTGCGCTCCAGTTTCCCCCAACCAACGGTCTTGCCACGCGTGGCCACCGCGACGGACTTTATCATGACGTAATACATCACCTGGCGATAACAGAAGCGTTGCAGAAACAGCCACCAAAGCAAACGCCACTGCTCTTTCTTTTCCAGCATGAAAGCGAAACAAGCCGCCACCCAATCGATCGCCAGAAACAAAGCATAGTAAAAGAGCACCTGGCGCAAGTTGGTAAACGAATAACCTTTTGGCTGCTGCAGCCAATCGAGTCCGGCAGACACTATTGTGTAGCACAGCATCAGATCCATCACCGGCGAGATCAGCGGAAACAGAATTTGAAAGATCCACACGTTCGGCAAAGCAACAAAGCCGAGCGTGCCATAACGCGGACGAAACAGCGCATCGAGATGTTTGCGCATGCACTGCAAGGTTCCATAGGCCCAGCGAAATCTCTGCCGCGCCAGCGAGCGCAAACGATCGGGCGCTTCGGTCCAGGCGATTGCGTTTTCTTCATAGCCAATGTTGTATCCCAAGCGGCGAATTCTCAGCGTCAGATCCTGGTCCTCGGCCAGCGTGTCGCCAGGGAAACCGTCGGCCTGCTCGAGCAAATCGCGCCGCCAGGCGCCGACTGCGCCCGGCACAACCGTGATGCAGTTCAAACTGGCAAACGCGCGCCGGTCCATGTTTTGCGAAGTGATGTACTCGAGCGCCTGCCAACGCGTAACCAGGTTGATGCGGTTGCCGACTTTTGCATTACCCGCGACCGCGCCCATCTGCGGATCGTGAAAGCGGTGCGCCAGGGCAGCGAGTGTCTGCGGCGCAAATAGCGTGTCGGCGTCCAGCGCAATAACGACCTCGCCAGTCGCATTCTTCAAACCGAAATTCAAAGCTGTGGCTTTTCCGGCGTTCGGAATTGAAAATAATCTCACTCGAGCGTTGCCGGAAAAACTTTCCTTAACAACTTCAGCAGTGCGATCTGTCGAACCATCGTCAACGACGATCACTTCGTAGTTTTCATAATCAGACGCCAGCAGACTGTCGATTGTATTTCGGATGACTAGCTCTTCGTTGAATGACGGAACCAGCACCGAAACGAAAGGCCGGTAACGCTCCCCGACATGCAAGCGTTCGCGGCGTCGCGACCTGAGCCATTGAGCAAACGCCAGCGCCCCAATAAAAACCAGCCGCCCCAACCCGAGCACGATTCCGATTAGGTAGATCCACTGCAACGTCCAGCCGCCGGTTGAAAGAAAGAAAAAGGTGATTGCATCGGCGCGGGTAAACACTCGCTGATTCGCCGGAATCACCGGCATAACCTGCTCGCGCGTTAGACCCGCCAGATCTGAAACAGGCACGAGTTGAAATCCGCGGGCTCGCAACTGGTGAATTAGTTCCGGCAGCGCCTGGACTGTGGCGGCGCGGTCGCCACCCGAATCATGAAGCAGCACTACCTCGCCGCGCGTTTCCGAATTTTTGTCCATGGCGCGATCGATGGATCGTTGAACGATTTGATCGGCGGTGACGGGTAGTTTCCAGTCGTCAGGATCGATGCGTACTCCGACTACCAGATAACCAAGATTCTGCGCCTGATACGCGGGCTCCACTTCCTGCGGCTTGTCGGCTTCGGCGTCCCCAAAATACGGCGGGCGAAATAAGACCGTCGATCGGCCAATCAACGATTCGATCAGCCGTTGCGTGGCATTGAGTTCCAGTTCCGTAAGCGAAGCTGGAATCTCGCCGAGGTTGGGATGAGTGAAGGTGTGATTACCAATCTCATGACCTTCGTTCACAATGCGCCGCACCAACTCAGGATAAGCTTGCCCGTTTTTTCCGATGATGAAAAATGTTGCCGGAACCTTCTCGCGTTTCAGGATGTCAAGAATTGCCGGAGTCCAACGCGGATCCGGGCCATCGTCGAAAGTCAGTGCAATCATTCCCGGGTGATCGCCGCCGCGTTCAATAATGTAAGACGATGGCGTCACCACAAACTCTTCGTTGTTTATGAAACCATTGCCGCCATCGATATCCAGATTGCGCCAGCCATCCTGCGGACGCGACACAACCTTCAGCAGCTCTCCTGTGCCTTCAAAGTCAACCTGGTAGCCGTAGACGATGCGGCTCAAAACATTTGCCGAGGCGGGTGGGGCATTACCAAGGACGGACCAAATCGAAGGATCTTCCGAACCCAAACGCCAGACTGCAAAGCCCGCCGGGTTAAAGCCACTGGCGGCGCGCATCTGGTTGTAGGCGGTGACTGCATCCAGAAACCAAACGATGTGATGCGAGCCATCGTCCTCGTCATACTCAAAATTAGGATTGCGAGTAGCCGGATCAAAGACTATTTTCGCATCAGATTCCTTGGCAGTAATCAACGCCTCCTGACAGGTGACTTCGTCGGCGTCTGTTAACCCTGCCGTCCAGTTGTAACCATAACTTCCCAGGGCAACGATCGTTTTCGCGGGATCGAGTTCGTGCATGCGCTTGGCGATGTTGCTCTCGTACCAATCCTGCGCGGCCACCGGACCCGGATCGCTGCCGGCCCAATGCTGGTCATAGGCCATTAACATCAGATAGTCGGTGGCTGCTGCATAATCTTTGTATTGCCAGTCGGGATCGTCAAAAGGCACCGCCTGAATTACAAATAAACCTTTAGCTGCGAACTGCTGATGCAACTCCTGGATGAAAGTTAAGAGTGCCGGCTGTGTCGCTGGCGGCGGCTCTTCAAAATCGATGCAGACTCCGGGGAATTTATTTTGTTGCACAAAGTCGGTAAGCGCTGCGATCAGGCGTTGCCGGCCAGGCTCGTCGCTCACAGCGCGCGCCAGCAAATCCGGCTGCCACTTTTCATCCATCAGGTTTTGGACCATCGGAATCACCTGAACTTGGGGCCGCGTCAGACGAATCCAGTTAAGCGCCGGTGCGTCAACTTCAGTTACCAGCGACGCGCTGCCATCTGAGGCTGTTTGCAGGTGTGACCACTCGGCAATGACCCAGTCAAGATGATCCAAATTACGTTTCAATGAAGCGTAACTCGACTCATCCCAGTTAATGTAAAAGCCGATGGAGAGCGGTCGGTTGGTCGGTACGGTTGGCGGCGGTAGCGTTGGCGGCGGAATGATAGGAACGTGAGAACGACGCCGTCCGGGTACAACTCGGGTCAGTGACAGTGCGTGTTGCAGTTCAGCCTGTGCTTTTCTTGCTTTTTGTTCGCTGGGATTGGCGGGGAGGTTGGGTTGTTTTGGCTTGATGTCAGCGCTGTTAGGCAGGCTGGCGACTTGGCGAACATTCAGGCTCGGCAGGACAGGGTTTACCAATACACTCGCGATGAAGATTCCTGCCACGGCCGTGACGAGCACGGCAAGCGCGAGCCAGGTGCGGCGGACGCGGCGCCAGCGACGTCCCGCGGGATCATAAAAAACGGGGGGATCAGCAGATGCCAACTAAGACTTCTCCTTGTTGTCGGTAACTTCTAATTTCTCACTCACGTGGCTGGAAGCGCAAGTTGCATCAAGCAAAGTGAAAGCCGTTCACAATCCCTAAGGATCATGAACGGCTTCGGTGAACTGTTCGGATTGGCCTGTGGACTAACTGAGTGTGCCGCTTCCTGAAAAGGAGGAGCACGTTGCAGTAAGACAACTGAACCTAAATCCTAACGAGTTAGTTTCTGGTTCAGAGGTCAGGCCGCAGCCACCTCACTGTGATAAGAACTCATATATTTTTGAATCACCTCCTTTCCAGTGTTGGCGGGCATAATAAAATACAACAGTAGATGCGTCAAATGTTTTTATTCCTTTGTGGCCTGGACTTTAGTCTGTGCCGGTCCCAGCAAGCACAGACTAAAAGTCTCTGCCACTCCACGTCGGATGCATTCTTACGAGCGAGCGAACGCTTGCCGCCCGCCTGCATAAACTCTCCATGGATGTTCGACGCCAAAGAAATAGGCAAGATCGCGATAGTCATCGCAATCGTGAATTACAAAGTCGGCTTCCTTCCCTTCTTCCAGTGACCCAATTTGATCGCCACGATTAAGCGAATACGCAGCATTGATTGTTGTTGCGGTAACTGATTCAGCCGGAGTCAGCTTCATGTGCGTAGCTGCCAGCGACAGAACCATTGGCATAGACGGGGTGGGTGATGAGCCGGGATTGAAGTCTGTAGCCAGGATGATCGCAAGACCGGCATCAATCATCGCTCGCGCTGCCGGGTAGCGACTCGAGCCGAGAGCGTAAACAGACCCGGGTAACAACACCGGCTGTACCCTCGCGGATTTCAGCGCCGTGATGCCTTCTGCGTCGGTGTACTCCAAATGATCGGCTGTGACTGTCGACAATTCAGCTGCCAACTTGGCCCCACCGGACCGCGACAACTGATCGGCATGAATTCTGAGTTTCAAGAAACCGCGAGCGGCGAAAAGAATTCTCCAGGACTCATCAAGTGTGAAAGCGTTCTTGTCGCAGAAAACGTCACAGTATTCCGCCAGCCCTTCCCGTCCAACGCTCGGCAACATCTCATGAAGGATTAGCGAAACATATTGTTCACGCTGGGATTTGTATTCGGCTGGAATAGAATGGGCCCCAAGGAACGTCGGCACGTAACGCAGTGGCGTCGCGTCATTCAGTCGCTTGATTGCGCGCAGTATTTTCAGCTCATCTCTAACAGTCAAACCATAGCCGGATTTTGCTTCAACGGTGGTCGTCCCGCAGCGCAAAAACCAATTCGCATAGCGCTTACCCGCGGCGATCAATTCAGCTAACGTCGCCGCTCGCGTCGCGTTTACAGTCGCCTGAATACCCCCGCCGCGCGCCGCTATCTCCTGATAGGTTGCGCCTTGAGATCGTTCTTCAAATTCATTCGCGCGCGTTCCTGCAAATACGGGATGGGTGTGCGCATCGACAAAGCCCGGCAAAACTATGCGACCGCCGGCATCAACAACTTTGCAGTCGTTATCAATCAGCTTCTCGATTTCAGCACGCGTGCCAACCGTCGCGATGCGGCCGTCACGAATCAGCAAGGCGCCGTCTGCGACGATCGTAAGCTCACGCAGCTCCGGGCCGACTCGCGGACGAGCAGGCCCGGAAAGAGTTACAAGTTGTGAACAGTTAATGACCGCGAGTGTTTGAGACAAAGCTGATTCGCTCGTTACGCTTCTTTGTAAGCCCAGGCGCCGGCGATCGTCGCAATGATGTATTCGACCAGGCCCCAGACCATGGCAATCATCAACGCATTACTGGGAATGCCCAGCAGAACGCCGTTAATAATTCCACTGTAGAGGTAGACTCCAAACCATAGGATGATCGCCGCCACGATTGCCGCCTTTGGCCCCGGACCCAGTCGCGGTCGGATCAGCGCATACAGCCAGACCGCTACGATGCCCAGCAAGAAGGTTCCCACGACCGCAATAATAATGAAATTACTACCGGGGTCCTTAAAGTTGTGCGCGGTCAGAAAGGCTACCATCTCGGTTTTCAAAACTTTTTCGTTGAGCAAAAACTCGCCGACGTTCAGAACCAAACCGGCAAGCAGGCCGCCAAGAACTACACGTCCTAAGTTCATCTTCAATCCTCCTTTGGGGGTTAGGTGGTCGTACGCTTCGTGGGCCATTGATTATCACAATGTGCGCACCACATGCCAGCCTTAAGGTTGCGTTTTCAAAACACCTGGCACAATGCGGCGCCAGACGGCGCAAGCCAGGAATCCTATTGCCCGGCCGCAGACGAATGATCGTGCACTATTCGCCAGCCTTGTTTTGTGCGTCGCATAATTAGCGTCGATCTTCCGTGCGGCTCATCTTTAGCGCGCTGCAGATGCCACCGCATTAGCACCAGCGCATCGTCTTTTCCCAGGGGCTTGATTTCCATATCGGAAAAACTCAGCGAGCCCATTTTCTCGCGCGTGTCATAGTTTCTTTTGTAACGGTCCAGTACGGTCTGCCAACCACGAGTCACGTTATCGCCGCCTACGAAAACCGTTTTGTCCGAACGTTCGTACCCTTCCATAAAGGCTCTAATGTCGCCGCGATTCCAGGCTGCGACCTGAGCATCGAGGACAGCGTGAATCGCTTTCGCGTCTTTGGCTGCGTTTGTTTGACCGAATGCCGAAGTCAGGCTGAGCAACAGCAACAAACTCGCCGCTAGTAAGATCCGATATCTCATTTCTCGTTATCCTTTCTTCAACCAGGCACTGACGCCTTCGCGCATCGCCGGCACAATCTCGTGTGCTGCGTCGTAACTTTTGAACTCGACATTCTGTGACCGCAGTTTCAAGCGCGCTTCGTAGTCGCTCACTCGCGCCGGAGGATAAAATTCATCCTTCTCGCCAGCCAGATGAAACACCGCGGCGCGCGTCGGTTTGTAGCTTTCACTCGTCTCCCAGTCTCCCGGCAGGCCGCCGCAAATGCCGATAACGCCGCGCAGAACTTCAGGGTGCGTGAATGCAAAGCGATAATTCAACGCGCAAGTCTGGGAAAAGCCGAGCAGATACACTCGTTTTGGATCGATCGTTTCATCGTCGCTCAATGTTTGAATTAGATCCAGCAGCGCCTGGTGATGAACGCGCACCGAGTCTTCCGGGTGAAAATTTGAAAGCCAGCCAAAGCCGAAACGGAGCGGGCCACCGGGTTCTTTCGGCTCTTTCAAATGCTGATGAAAACCCTGCAGCGAGGCGACGGCAAATCCAGCCGGCGCCATTTGTTGCGCCTCGCGCATCATCTGTTTCTTGTTCGCGCCATAGCCATGTAGCGCGATCAGCAAAGGCGCAGACGGTTGTTCGCCAGCGCGCAGGTCGTAATAGAGTTTGACTGCGGCGTTGAGAGTTCTTTCTACGCTCTGGGTAGGTTCGGGGGCAGCCATTTGCCGCAAGCTTATAGCAGATACAGAATGAGGAGCGTTAGTCTTGCCTCGTTGCATTCGATTCTAATGAAAGCTACGATGCCCTAACGCGGCAATTAGACAAACGACTACTTTTAGAGAGGTGGAAGTAATGAAATTTCCCGGCGGACTTAACATTCAGCAGATGATGAAGCAAGCGCAGGTAATGCAGGAGAAGATGTCGAAGGAAATGGAAGAGATGCGCGCGGAAGCTTCAGCGGGTGGCGGCGTCGTCACTGTGCAGATGAAAGGCAACCATGAAATCGTCTCTCTTAAGATCGATCCGGAAGCGGTCAAGGAAGGCGATGTGGAAATGCTGCAGGACATGATACTCGCGGCGATCAATGAAGCCAATCGCAAAGTAGATGAAGCCATGAAGGGCAAGCTGGGTGGGATGCTGCCTCCGGGGCTAGGTGGGTTATTAGGCTAAGCCTTTGTTTCGAGTTCCGAGTTTCGAGTTCAACGCTCGGAAGACATTGCAATTCGAAACTCGAAACCCGAAACTGTTTATGTTAGAGTACGCAGAACCCGTCACCAAACTAATCGATGAGCTAAAGCGCTTGCCCGGTATCGGACACAAGTCCGCGCAGCGGCTCGCTTTTCACATCATGCGCACGCCGGAAAACGAGCTCGACCGGCTGATTACTGCGGTCCACGACGTAAAGCAGCGCATTGTGCTTTGCTCGGTTTGCAATAACCTCACCGACATCGATCCTTGCCGCATCTGCGCCTCTCCTTCTCGCGATCATTCCGTCATCTGCGTCGTCGAAGAACCACACAGCATGGTTGCCGTCGAGAAAACGCGCAGCTTCAAAGGTGTCTACCACGTGCTGCACGGCAGCCTCTCGCCCATGCGTCACATTGGTCCCAACGAACTGCATCTTGCCAATCTCTTGCCGCGTCTTAAACCGGAAAACAATGATGGCGTGGAAGTGAGCGAAGTAATTCTGGCAACCAACCCGACCACCGAAGGCGAAGCCACCGCAAACTACATCGGCCGCTTGCTGAAACCGCTGGGTCTGCTCGTCACGCGCATCGCCATGGGCATGCCGGTCGGCAGCGATCTGGAATATGTGGATGAGGTCACGATGGATAAGGCGCTCTCTAATAGACACGAGATTTAGCATTGTTGTTGTGGGGTAATTCTGTGTTGCTGACTTCCGCCACTGGCACGCGAACTACAATTTCTGCCGGATTCACAGTTCTACCAGATTTGGAAAGCCCTTGGTGGACTCCCAGCGGGCTGTTAACATTCAACAATGGCTATTGAACTTCAAATTGACCAACTGAGCCTTGAGGAAAAGCTCCAGATAATGGAAGCGCTTTGGGAGGATTTAAGCACGAACACTCAAGACGTTCCTGTTCCACAATGGCATAAGGATGTATTGGATGCGCGTGAGAGAATGATCGAGAGCGGTGAAGCAAGATTCGAGGATTGGGATAGCGCCAAGAAACGAATCGCAGACCGAGTCTCATGATCATCGAAATTCTCGATCTGGCGGAACAGGATTTAGTCGACGGATTCCTGTTTTATGAAGCGCAACAGGCTGGGCTAGGTTCTTACTTCCTTACCAATATCTATGCGGACATTGAATTACTGCGACTCAATGCCGGCGTCCACAGCAAACCTTACAAGAATTACTACCGACTTCTCTCTCAACGCTTCCCTTTTGCTGTGTTCTACAAGGCGCAAGGGAATAAGGCATTAATTCACGCTGTTTTGGATTGCCGTAGAGACCCCGCGCAACTTGCGGAACGCCTAAAATAACAGAGAGAAAGTTTTGCTGCTCTGTAAAGGGCTGTTGGATTGTGGTGTCAAAAACGAACATTCTCAACCGGCGCGCCCTTGACGCAATCGGAGCAATCATCGCCGCTGTCATACATGTGCGCATCAAATGTAGCCAACGACTTAATCGGCACGCCCTTGACAGTGTCAGGAGCTGAGCTAAACCGCACAATGGCGCCGCAGCCAATAATATTTGAGCCCAGAGATTCCACTAGCGCGACCGTTTCTTCAATCGCCTGGCCGCTGCGAATAATATCGTCCACGATGATGCACGGGTTCACTTCACCCTTGTTGATGTACTGCCGGAACATGCGCTTGCCGCCTTCCTGTTCGGCCCAGTAAATCTGCTCCGCGCTTAAGGCGTCGCGTACGCCAAAGGCCACCGGAATTCCACCCGAGCTGGGGCTGATGATTGACACCTTCGGTAACTGGCTGGAAACGTCACGATCGATGCGAAATTTTCTGCTCAGCGCGACGGCCAACACGCGCGCGGTATCGTAGTAACGAAACGCAAGCGGCATCTGAAAATAATGCGGCGAGTGCTTGCCGTTAGGATAGACGAAGTGGCCTTCGCGAAAAGCGCCAGTGCGCTTCAGCATCTGCATTACAGTGTCAGACGACGGAATCAGATCAACCATTTTATTCTCCACAGAGTAAGTGATGAGTTATGAGTGATGAGTCATGAGTGAACCGCCGAATTGCCGTACCGGCTCATCACTCATTACTCATGACTCATTACTGCTTTTATTCGCTGCCCAGCATACATCAATCATGCGTTTTTGCTCCATCGGCAACCGCTAACTTGATTAACTCTGCCTGGTCCCGCGGCAACTCTTTCGGCAAATCATGCGGGTCAAACCACGCCAGCCGTTTGATCTCGAAACTCAGTTGTTCGGTTTCGCCGTGCGCCCGGCAGCGAAAAACGATCTCGACTTGCCGGGCTTTCTTGAACGCCCGAGTTCTAAACAAACTCACATCCTGAATTTCCAACCCGACCTCTTCGCGCAATTCGCGCCGCAACGCCTGGTCCGGTTGTTCACCGCGCTTCATAAAGCCGCCCGGTATTCCCCAACCCGAACCGGGACGAAAGCGATGGTGCAGCAGCAGCACGTGCCCTTTAGTGTTGGTAATGACAGCTCCGGCGGTCACAGTGAAACGCTGCTGCGTAAAACGCACGCCCCATCTCTTTAGTCTTGCCGGCGTTCGCCGCCAAATTGTTCCGGCCAGGTCCTTAAACATTTGCGTTCAGGATACCACGGTGAAAATTGTAACGAGCAGTTCGTTATCGTCATTGACGGCGATTTGCTCAACTGGGTAAGATTCATCGCGTAAGCACTCCAACTAATCGCGCAGCAAATACGCTTATGACCGCAACTGCCTCCGAAGCAAGTTCAGACAAACAGGTGTCGACCGCCACGACTGCGCCGGTTCCGAAAAGAATCACCAACGCGCAAACCGTCTGCAACGAGAAAAATGAAAAGGGGAAACCCTGCTGGGGTCACTTGAAGCAGTTGAAGACGGCGGGCGAGCCTGCCGAAGTTCATTTGCGTGGTGATGACGTATTGTTCAAATGCCAGACCTGCGGCACGTATTACATGGGCCCGCCGCTGGGCCATGTGCGCGATCCGCAAAAGCAGCATCGCTTTGTCGAAGCGGAGTTGTCAGCCTTGCTGCAAGCGGCCGGCGGCACTTTGCCGGTGGTTAAGAAGGATGAGCGTGGCGTTTTCATAATGGAAACTACGGCAGCGCACGCACCCGCTGCGAAACCGGCAACGTCAGCAGCGGCACCTCCCGCAACACCTCTTGCCGCCAAAACCGCCGCACCTGCTGCAGCAAGACCGGCGACATCTGCTGCGGCAAAACCTGCCGCCAAAGCGGGCGCGGAAGCCAACCGGCAGTTATTCCACCGCACCACCTATTCCGGAGTTGTAGATTCCGGGCCAGTAGCCGGCGAAACTTTTACACAGAAAGTGGCGCGGCTAAAGGCAGTGTCTGAAGGAGCCAAGCGTCGCGCGGAAGAAGGCGGTGGTCCAGTTGCTCCCGCCGCGGCTCCCGTTGCAGCCGCGACGGATCAAGGCGCGGCTGCAGAAGTTTCATCAGTCGCCTTGCCTGAAGCGGTCGTTTCTGCCGCTTCTGCCCCGCCCGTTTCCGCAACACCGTCAACCGGTGAAGCGCATAAACCCACCGGACAAGCTGATCGCACACTCATGCTGCGATCCACTTACTGCGGCGTAACCGATACTGGTCCAGTTGCCGGTGAAACTTTTGAACAGAAAGTGCAACGCCTGGCTGCGGTCGCGGCAGCGGCAAAACAGCGCGCCGATGGTGGGTGAAGAGTGTTATCCGCAGATTACACAGATTACGCAGAAGCAAGAACGGTCAAGTCTTAACCGCAAAGCGGTTTCGTCCTCCAGCCCAACGTTGCCGTAGGCTACGCTGGGTCCCGGATTGAGAAAACGATAGCCAACCGCAACGCGGTTGCGTCAATCCCAAATATAGCGTTCGTCCCACTCCATCCGATGTTTAGTCAATAAGCTACGTACCTCATCCTGAAAGCTTCGCTTACGATGATGTTTCTCCTGATTGGGGTGTATCGTTTGACCTGCTCCAAATTCGACTGGCTTACAGAAAAATCGGCGTAGCCGCCTTGCCATTCAAAATCGGCGATGCGTCCTTGTTCTTTTAACCAGAGGTTCGATACACGCTTCAATTCTTTCACCCACTCAGCTTGCGTAATCGTGCGACCAAATCGGGCGAGTAAATGAATGTGGTCTTCGACGCCCCCTACGATGATAGGAGGACATTCAAGAGTTTTTGAGGTGTGGCCAAGGAACGAATGCAGGTCTTCTCGTAAGGATTTATCGCGCAAGAAAGGCTGCCGATGTTTTGTAGAAAACACGAGGTGGATATAAACCGCTGACAAAGACTGTGGCATGAGGCTCTCCTGGCGAGCGCAACCCCTTCGGGGTTGAACGGTCAAACAATCTTGGAACCCAGGGTAGCCGCAACGGCAACCCTGGGCTTTACAGGGTTAGCCTCGTTGGGGCAGAACTCTCATGCTACATATTATTGGATTTTGATGGAGAGCGCTGGCGGCGGTGGGCGGTTTCAGTTTATTGCCAGATATCTTTCAAGAGAGGTCGGCTAGTTGTCGTCTTCCCGCGCGCGCCTCCAGCAACATGTGACAGACCACAGCGGCGACAATGATCGCCCCGCCGAGAATGGCCCAGGAGGTTGGCCGCTCACCTATTGCCAGAAAAACCCAAATTGGATTCAGCACCGGCTCAACGTAACCAACGATGCCGGCATCAAGCGAACGAGCGCCGCGCGCCATCGCTAACGTAAACAGGGTGTACGCAATTCCTATTTGCACAACGCCAAGATAGACAGTGCCGGCTGCATCGAATTTGGAAATGTGCGGCAGCACTTTGAACGCCGCCGGCGCCGCAATGATTACCAATAACAGGTTGCCGTAGATGACAGATGACGCGCGGTTGACCGCACGCGCCTTGGTGTGACGCAGCAACAGAAAATAACAGGCGAAGCAGAACCCGGAGCCAAGCGCCAGAAGATTTCCCGTCACGTCCTGCGGCCGTAGCTTGCCGACAAAAAAGAGCGACATTCCCAGTACGCAAAAAGTTACGACCACCAAATCTCGTGAGCGAAATTTTTCCTTGTAGAACAGCGGTTCAAAGATAAGCAGATAGACCGGTGCGGTGTACTGCAGAAAAATCGCGTTGGCCGCCGTGGTTTCTTTCGTTGCTAACACGAATAGCAGCAACAGCGCGGCGTAAAGCAGCGACGCCAGCGCCGTCACACGATTCAAGCCAAAGCCCTCGCGTCTCGTGAAGATGGCAACAGTAATGGCCGCCAGCAATGAGCGGCCAAAAGAGAGCTCAAGCCCCGACAGCGTGACCCATTTGATGAAGAGCCCGCCGGTGCTCCACAACAAGGCCGCCGCGACCACAAACAAGAGTGGCGAGACGTGGCTCTTGGCGCCTACTGCTTTTGATTGACCGTCCATTGTTCAGAGCGTAATGTTATCGGCGCTTACGACACAAGAAGTCCACTACCATCCTGGAAGGACTGTCATGGACAACTTCCCTAACCAACCACTACCGCAGCAGTCGACTGGAATCAAGAAGCAATGGATCTTCATCGGAGCCGTTATCGGCGTGCTTGTTATTGTCATGGGCGGCTGCGTCGCCTGCGGCGCGCTAATCGGCTTATCTAGCTTCAGCAATTCGAAAGTGGCCAGCACTGACGCTGACGACCCTGATAATACACGCCGGTCGTCCGGGAGAAGCAGGAGCGGATCAGGTTCGGGAGCCTTAGCGGGAACCACCTGGACTGGAGCATCAAGCTGCGATGACGGCGAAAGCCTGCAAATGATTTTCAAGTTTGCTGACTCTGGAAATCCGATCTACGAATACCAAACGAAGAGCGGCTTGCGATCAGTTGAACTTAGCGAAGCCGGGCAGTTGATCCGTTTTGTTCCGCCAGGCGGCGGCGTGACGAGTATCACTGTCGACTCGCTCGATGTTTCAAGCGATCGAGTCAGCCACACGATGAGTTTCTCAACGGAAAGCAGTAGCGGCGAGACGCTAACCCAAAGCCGTTCGCGAGTCGGCACGGAAACCGCGATCACGGATGGCGAGCTGCAGGTCGAATCAACCATTCGTTCTCAGTCAGTCAGCAGCCAGCCGGGCATTGTAGCGCCGGGCGACGAGCAGGTCGTGGTTTGTCGGGGGAGGTTGAAGGGACAATAAGGAAGCTGGCCGCGGAGTTTCGCGGCTAACGCGGATCGGAAAATTAAGAAGAGTTTCTCGCTTTTCTGATCTGTGTAATCCGCGTTAATCTGCGGCCAAAAAGCTTCCTGTATTACTCGGTTTCGCTGGTTTCTTGGCGAGATTTCAGATACTTGCCAAACACGCCATTCCACGGCGGGATGACGATGGAAACGGCGCCATAGGTTTTGGCCTGGCAGGCAAGTCGAATCAGCGGCTTGGGTTCGGTGGTATCGATGTAACCAAATTCCTTAATCTTCTTTCCCTCGCGCACGGCCACGTCAGAAAGTTTTTCCGCCCCGCCCAATACGCCCACCCAACACGTGCCACAAGATGCAGCTCGACATTCTACGGGAATAGGACCTTCAGGACGTCGCGGATCGATCTCGCGCCAGTTGCGCGTGCGATCGTCTGATGCGCCCCAGGCCATATCCTGATCGTGATTCATCTTATATTTTGCAGCCGCGTCGTTTTCGTCGTAAGTGACTGTCCACTTCTTATCGATCGTTTTCAGAAAACCGAGTAGTCCCTGGCTGTCATCTTTCGCGCGCGCGCTCAGAATCTGAGCCGGAGACTTTTTCGCGTGTTTCTTATCGAGCAGCATTGCGCCCGGCGCGCTGTTGAAGTTGGCCAGTCCGGCCTGTTGAATGGTCATAAACGCAACAGCCGTGATGCCAACCAGCAACGACACGTCAACCTTCAAGCTTGCTGCAGTCTGACGCGCCACTTCCAAGATCTGATCCGAAAGCTGCGCGGTGCTGTTGCCGTCACAGGTTCCGGCGAAAGCCTCGACCGCTTGCTTAACCTGGGGCCAGTAACGGTGACCGTAAAGAAACGTGTGTGACGAATCGATCTGCTCCTTGAGTTCATAGTGGCCCTGCATCAGCAGTTGCTTTGCCAGCTCATCTTTGTCGTCGGCCTGCTGCAAAGCCGTGAACAAAGAAAGCGGGTAGAACGCGAACCAAATCTGCGTCGCATTCTTATCGACTTCGTGAATCGAACGCAGCAACGTGGTTAAAGTGGCCGCCCAGGCTTCTTCGCTCTGCCGGCTGAGAAACTGTTCAAATGGTGTTTGCATGCTGTTTGTCGCCAATTCTGTGGTCATAGGAAACGGTGATTATACCGATGAAGTGCAGAACTGCACAGCGGCCCCTGGGATCGCGGGCGTCCCGCCCGCAATGAGCGCGCAGCGCGAACAATCGACCCTCAACCGTGTCTTTTACGCAGCAATGAGGGCGAGACGCCCGCGGTCCCAGTGACGCGGTCCCGATTAACAAACGGGATAAGGAACTTTATTTGCAGAGAATGGGGCGGGGGATTCGACCGTTGTTGCAAACAAGCTAGAGCCAGCTTCTGGTCCAATAGTCGCTCAAAGTCAGCGCGAACAGAACAGCCAGCCAAAACAACGCAGAAGTAAAGACCACCCAAATCAGACGTGAACTATAGCGAACGTGCATGAAATAAAGTACGACCAACGTCGCCTTCACCACCGCAATCGTCAAAGCGATAATCACATTTAACTGCCCGGGAAAATCGTGCAGCCCGGCCCAGACGGTCAGCGCCGTTCCTACTAACAAGGCCAGAAAAATCATCACGTAAATCTTGAGTGAAACGATATGCTCGCTCATTTACTAATGCTCCAAATGGCGGCCCAGCAAATACAGCAGCGGAAACAAAAAGATCCAAATGATATCGACGAAGTGCCAGTACAGTCCCGAGATCTCAACCGGGTTGTGATACTCCGGTCCATACCTACCGCGCCACGCGAAGAACAGAATCACTGATAACAGCCCGACCCCGATGATCATGTGCACGGCATGCATGCCGGTCATTGCAAAATAGATCCAGTAAAACATCTCGACGTTTTGCGGCGCCGCGCCGGGCAACAGATGAACGTCACTCGCGTCGAAGGGCCGGCTTGGTATCAAGCGCCCGGGAATCAGATGGTCGACATACTTGTCGTGGTATTCAACCGCTTTAATTCCCAGAAACGTCAGACCTAGCAGGATCGTTAGAGCCAAACATACAACCTGATTGCGGCGCTTGCCGGTTTGCGCGCTGTAAACCGCCAGCGCCATCGTAAAGCTGCTGAAGATCAGCACGGCCGTGTTGATAGCGCCCAATGGCAGTGACAGGTGATTACTGGCGGAAGCGAAAGCCGCCGGATACTTGGTGCGATAGAGCGTGTAGGCAAAGAACATCCCACCGAAAAACATTATCTCGGTGACCAGGAAAACCCACATCCCCAGCGAGGCCGCCTCGCGCTGTTGCTCGAGGTTCTCAAAATGATGTTGCAACGCCGGGTGGCTTGCCTCGTGTTCAATTGCGACGCTGTCTGCCATCTTTACCCAGTCTCAAGTTTCAAGTTTCAAGCGATTCACTTAATTCTTTCTATCTGCTGCCTGCTGCCTTCTGCCTTCTCCTGCTCACTGCTTACTGCTTACTGCTCACTTTCCTATCACCTGCGTTTCTTCCGGCGGGGCAAACTCATACGCTTCCCAGGTAACCACCGGCGTCACCAGAAAATTCTCTGTCGGTGGCGGCGAAGCGGTGCGCCATTCCAATCCGGGCAAGTGCCAGGGGTTTGCTTCCGCGTGTTTGCCATAACGCATGGACCACACCAGATAAATCGCCGGTATCAAAAGACCAAACCCCAGAATCGAAGCGCCTGCCGTCGACAACACGTTGAAAACTTGAAACTCGGGCGGATAAGCATGATAGCGGCGCGGCATACCAAGGTAACCGGCAATAAACTGCGGCATGAACGTCAGGTTGAACCCAACGTAAATCACCAGCGCCGCAAACCTGCCCCAGCCTTCCGGATACATGCGTCCGCTGATCTTGGGCCACCAGTAATGCAAGCCGCCGAGGTAACCAAACAACGCGCCGCCGACCTTGATGTAATGGAAGTGGGCCACGATGAAATAGGTATCACTAACATGAACATCGATCGCCAGCGATGCCAGAAACAATCCGGTCATGCCGCCGATGGTGAACAGTCCGATGAAACCGAGCGCGTAAAGCATCGGCGTGTCGTACGAGATCGAGCCCTTGTAAAGGGTCGCGGTCCAGTTGAACACTTTGATCGCTGAAGGTATCGCGACTGCAAAACTCAAAAACGAAAAGATCATGCCCGCATAAACCGACTGGCTGGCAACAAACAAGTGATGCCCCCAAACCAGAAATCCAAAGACGGCGATTGCCAGGCTTGAGAACGCCACAAACTTGTAGCCAAAAACATTCTTGCGCGAAAAGTTGGCGATCAATTCGCTGACCACACCCATGCTGGGCAGCACCATGATGTAAACCGCCGGGTGGGAGTAAAACCAGAACAAGTGTTGGAAAAGTACCGGGTCGCCACCAGCGGCCGGATCGAAAATGCCGATGTGAGCCAGTCGCTCAAAAGCCAGCAACAGAATCGTGATCGCAATCACCGGCGTTCCCAATACCATCACCAAGGACGTTGCGTAGTGGGACCAGATGAACAACGGCAACCGGAACCAGGTCATACCGGGCGCGCGCATCGTATGGATGGTGACGATAAAGTTCAGGCCGGTGAGAATGGACGAGAAGCCGCTGACAAAAATGCCGAGGCCTGCCGCAATCACATACGAATTGGAGAACGTCGTGCTGTACGGCGCGTAAAAGGTCCAGCCAGTATCGACGCCGCCGGCGAGCAATGCATAAATCGTAATAAAGCCGCCGAGCAAATAGATGTACCAACTAAGCAGATTGATGCGCGGAAATGCCAGGTCCTTGGCGCCAATCATCATAGGCACCAAAAAGTTTCCCAGCGTTGCCGGTATCGACGGAATCAAAAAGAAAAACACCATGATGATTCCGTGCTGCGTAAAGACTTTGTTGTAGGTCGCGGACGAGAGCAAATCGCCTTGCGGCGTCAACAGCTCAAGCCGAATGAACATCGCGTACAAACCGCCAACGAAAAAGAAAAACGAGATCGAACCGAGATACAAAAGCGCAATTCGTTTATGGTCCCTCGTCAGCAGCCAGGACTTCAGGCCATACTCGGCGTTGATGTAGTTAACCTTCGCCGCGCTGGGTAATTGAAATGTTTCGATCGCTTTCATAATTGCGAATGCTTACTGACGATTTGGCGCCACACTTGGTGCAGACGGGGGCGACGGTGCTGCTTTTGGACTCGGCGCGGTCGCCGCCGGCGCTCCCGTTACTTGTAACGATTTAATAAACGACATCAATTGAATCAATTGTTCGGGTGTTACTTGTCCTTGAAACGTCGGCATGATTGGACCAAAGCCAGCGACAATCTTCGCCTGCGGATTCTCGATCGACTCGCGCACATACGACTCATCCGCCGTCAGCGATTGTCCATTGGTCAGGTCTACTTTGCGACCGAACAGTCCAACCAAACCCGGTCCGCGTCCACCTTCGCCATTCGCGCCATGACAGCTGACACAGCCAAGCGATTGATAAAGTTGTTGCCCAGCCACGGCCGGCGATTGTTGTCCCGCATTGCCGCTCAGCCAGTTATCAAACTCCGAAGGTTGCATCACAATCACGGAACCAATCATGCCCGAGTGGTTCATGCCGCAATACTCCGCGCAGAAAAGATGATACGTTCCGGGCTTGGTCGCTTCGAACCATTGCGTAGTGTACTTGCCCGGCAAGACGTCGGCCTTAATGCGAAACGCGGGAATGTAAAAGTCATGAATCGTGTCTTCGGCGGTCATGATCAATTTGACTTTGCGGCCCACCGGCACATGTAATTCATTTATCTCGCGCTGGCCGGTCGAGTGCTGAATCTTCCACATCCATTGCTTGCCGACTACGTAAATCTCGTTGGCATTCTTTGGCGGGCGCGAATTCTCGAAATAGATTTGCGCGCCCCAGGCAAACATGCTCATCGCGATGATGAACGGAATAACCGACCACATCGTCTCGAGTTTATGTGAACCCGCAATCGGCTGCGGAATTTCAAATGGACTACGACGGCGATACTTAATAACGAAAAAGATAATGGTGCCCGAAATAAGCACCGTAAAAAACAGTGTCACGCCGGAAAGATAGAAGTAGAGCGCATCCACCTTGCTGGAAACAGTGGAAGCGCTTTCCGGAATAAATGGAATCCAGGAAGTCTGCATGATTCTTCTTCGTTTTAGTGCCTGTAGTTCAGAGTCCAACCTTCAGGTTGTCGTTCCCCAGCCACTCAAGCTAAAGCTTGTACTCTGAACTTCTTGAATCTCTCCCATCTAAACTCCCGCTTGCCGGGCCCGCCACGCTACCTGTGCGCGAGTGCGACGGCGCAAGGCGAACAACAATAGCGCCAGCGCAATCAAAGTAACGACACCACCCACGCGCATCAGGTTCATCACAGCCGCGCCATATTTCCCGGTCGCCGGATCGTAGTGATAACAATAGAGCAGCAACTGGTCTACCGGCGATCCAATCTTGTTTTCCGCAGCTTCGATCAACCCCAGCCGAAGGTCACGCGGCGCATATTCAATTCCATAAAAGTAGCGCGCAAGTTTGCCTCCGGGCGTGGCCACGTAAATCGCGCTCGCATGCGCAAACTGGTTCGTCGCGTCGTCCCAGTGATAACGAAAACCGACGGCATTGGTAATGCTGGCGATGCTGGCTTCGTCCGCAGTCAAAAAGTGCCAGCCGGCGGCAGCGGAAGCGCGTTTGTCTTCGGGCAAATAGTCAACATAAGTCTTCTTCTTCGCGGCAGCGAGCTGCGGCGTCTCGCGCGGATCGAAACTGACCGTTACGACTTCGAATTCTTTGCCCGGCGCAAACGACATGACGCGAAAAGCCGTGACCATGCCGTTGAGCATTTGATTACAAAGCATCGGGCACTGGTAATAGACCAAAGCAAGCACCACCGGCTTCTTGCCAAAATAATCGCCCAGTTTCACGCTTTCGCCGTTCTCATTTTTCAAAACCAGATCGAGCGGCAGTTGTTCGTTCAATTTCTGATCGATTCCCACCCCGGTTAAAGCTTTCGGCAAACCGACGGGCGCCCGCGGCTGATAGGGCCGCGCGCTGTAGAGCGGCGAATTTCCCTGCGTCTGACTAAACTGCGCGGTCGCAGTGAGCAGTGAGCAGTGAGCAGTGAGCAGCAACAGAAGAATAGTGAGCAGTGGGCGGGCAGTGGACAGCAGGGGAAAGCCTGCGTTTTGGCGGGCAAGGCGCAACGAGCGCGAAAAAACGTTCCGCGCTGCACACTGCCCACTGCTCACTGCCCACTTCCTCATCATTACCTTCTCTTCTCCGTCACGCGGCCCGAGCTCCCTGCCGTCGGCATATCGATGCCGTAGTCTTCGGTTGGACCACCCTGATTTGTTTCTGCTTGAGGTCGCGAAGGCAGGCCCTTGCCCTCAAGCACTTTTTGCATAGCTTGATCGATCGGCATACAAGGCGCGGACGGTGGCTTGCGCTCCGCTCCCGGATTGTGCGCATTCGAAGTTGGCTCGGGGGCGCAATTCAGATGGCTCTGCCACTGCTCCAGCAGCACGCGATATTCAGCCTGCGGTTCCCTATTCTCGAGCGGTTGCCACTGGCCATTCTCAAGCTTCACACCAAACCCCGGCGCGGATTGCAGTTTCGGATCCGGTGGTCGTCGCTCCTGTTCGGTCATCGCCATTGGCCCAGGCGACGGTTCTTTTCCTTCTTCCTGCGAATTCAAAAACCGGAACATGCCCCACATCAAAATGAAAACGACGACAGCGAAAATAGTCAGGCCGAAAACAAACTTCAGGATGCCGCCAACGCTGACGTCGCTCGCTTCATGAGTGACGTCAATATTCTTGATATGCGACACGTCCGGCGTTTCAGTGACGTGCCCATGACCGTTTCCCTGATGTCCGTTTCTAGTCATACAACCGAATGTGCCCCATGCGAGTGTCCCTGCTCCAGCACGGTTTCAAACTGCGGATCGTTAATGGGAACCAGCGCTCGCTTGCTCAACTGCCAGCCGAAAACGCCGAGCCAAATTCCGCCCATTGCCAACGGCGCAACGACGTCCATCCAGCTAACGTGGAAATGTTCCCCGGTAAAGTTCGGCGTAATCATCCACAACAGATCTAACAAACGCATCACAAGAATCAATATCGCCACCAGCACCAGCTTGTGCGGGTTGCGTTTCAACGACCGCGACAGCAGGAACAAAAATGGGAACGCAAAGTGCAGCACCACGACTGCCAGCGCGAGCGCGCCCCACGCGCCCTTAGTTCGCGGCAAGTACCAACGAATCTCTTCCGGCAGATTTCCCGACCAGATGATCAGGAATTGCGAGAACGCGAAGTAGGACCAAAGCATTACCAGCGCCAGCAACAATTTGCCCAAATCGTGAAAATGCAGCGGCGCCACGACAGTCTTCAGCGGGTCATATTTTGTCAGCATTGCCAACGCTGCGATGACAAACGCGAGCGCGCTTAGCGACCAAGAGGCCACGAAGATGAATCCGTAAATCGTTGAAAACCATTCCGGATCAAGTGACATGAACCAATCGACCGAAGCAAACGTTACCGTAAAGACAAACAACACGAAGCCAGGGCCGCTGAGCACGCGCATTCGTTTCGAAAATGTTCGATCCGCTGTTCGGTCTTGTAATATTGACCAGCGATTCAGGAAAAACGCCAGCGCCAGCCAGATCGCGAAATAGATTGCCGCGCGCACCACAAAAAATTGCAGGTTCAAATAAAGCCGCGCCTTTTCGACCAGGGCCGGATGTTTGGCAAGCTCTTCCGCATGCGTCCACGGGTAGAGCCAGTGTGCGCCGGCGATTAGCGGCAGGAACAGCAGCAGCATCAGCGGCAGCGTTCGCGTCGCGGCTTCGAGTATGCGCCGAATTACGAAGCCCCAACCGCCACCGGTCAGATGTTGCAACATCAAGAGCGCCAACGAGCCGACCGAAATACCCGCCCAAAAACTGAACGCAAACAAATAGGAGCGGAAAAATTGGCCGCGATCCAGGAAGAAACCAATAACCAAAATCGCAAAGAGCACGACTCCAACCGGCAGCGCGCGTTGTTGCAGACGCTTTAACTCGGCAGGCGGATTGTAGGAAACGTGCATCATTGATGCTGCCCTCCGCCTTGTGTTGCTGGGGTTGCGCTCGCCGAAGCAGCGGTTGGTTGCGCCTGTAGACTCTGTTGACTTAATTGCAGCGCGCGAATGTAAGCGATGATGGCCCAGCGGTCCTGCGCCGGAATCTGCGGCGCGTATGCTGGCATCGCTCCCCAACCATTCGTGACGGCGTCGAAGAAATGGCCCACCGGCGCCTGGCGCAGACGGTCGTCATTAAAAGAAGCGGCGCGCCGGAAACCGCGGCGCACGATCATGCCGTCACCGTTGCCGGTTGGACCATGACAAACGGTGCAGAAAATCTCGTAGCGCTGTTTCCCTCGCTCAACAACTTCTTTCGTAACCGGCAAAGGAAAAACCTCGACGTCATCAGGATACGCAGCCGCGCCGCTCAGGTTGGCGGCATTGTTAGCGCCAGCAACAAGTTGAGGGCCAGCCGGTGCTGGCGGATTGCTTGCGGCCGAGTTTGTCCTGCCTGCTTTCTTGCCCGTGAAAAACTCCGTGTCCGTTTTCAGAAAGCCACGCGGCACAGTTCCTTCAACGAGCGGCCGCGACGACAGTCCATCTTTAAAGAAAACGGTCGAGCGATATGGCTTCATCTTTGGCTGGTCCTGCATGTCGCGGCGGCAACCTACGGTGAGCAGTAAGCAGTGAGCAGTGAGCAGCAAGATTAAAAAAGTGGACACGCGGAGCTTTCCCGTCACGCGCAACATTGAACTGCGCGCCTTGCTGCTCACTGCTG
>JANMKA010000002.1:0-33199 GCA_031371765.1 Blastocatellia bacterium | reverse complement strand
GGCATGATGCGCCGGGCGCTGGAGTATGCGCGCGACTTTGATCTTCCGGTGATTGATCATTGTCAGGATTCAACCTTAAGCGCCGGCGGCGTTATGCACGAAGGCCACTGGTCGTTGTTGCTTGGTCTGAAAGGCATGCCGGCGGCGGCCGAGGATGTACACGTCATTCGCGATTGCGTGCTGGCAAAATTGACCGGTGCTGCGGTCCATATCGCGCACGTTTCGACCCGCGCCTCGCTCGAGGCAGTTCGACGTGCCAAGGAAGCAGGTCTGCGCGTGACTTGCGAAGTTGCACCACATCACTGGTCGTTGACCGATGAAGCAGTGGCCGAGTTTGACACGAATATGAAGATGAGCCCGCCGCTGCGGAGTCGCGATCATGTCGAGGCTTTGCTGGCAGGATTCCAGGACGGAACGATCGACGCCATTGCCACCGATCACGCGCCGCATCACGCGGACGAAAAGGCGCTGGAGTTTGATGAAGCGCCGTTTGGTATCACTGGATTAGAGACAGCAATTGGCCTGGCATTCGACCTGGTGCAACAGGGCGTCATGGATCTCGAGCGCTTGGTAACGCTCTGCTCAACAAACCCGGCACGAATCTTTGGATTGGAAGATCGCGGCCGCCTAACTGCGGGCGCGCACGCAGACATTACGATTCTCGATCCAACCTGCGAATGGACCTTCGACGTAAGCGCCTCAAAATCCAAGAGTCGCAACACTCCATTTCATGGCCGCACGATGACCGGCGCCGCGGTTGCAACGATCGTCGCGGGACGCTTGGTCTACCTCAATCCTAACTACACTCGGATCACCAACACCAAGCAGCGCCACGCTTCGGGAAAATAGTCAGCCACTAATCGTGGAAGAGAGAAGAGATTTACCATTTTCCATTTGCCATTTCTCATTTACCATTTCGGAACCCACACAAGTCGCCTTTTAAGAATCTGCTAGAACTCGGAAGTAAGAAATGGAAAATGGCAAATGGAAAATGGCAAATGGTAAATCTTCTTTTCTCTTTGAGCGCACCAAAGCGAATCGGAAAAAATTTTCCTTTCGCTCTCAACCGAGCTAAACGGCAGCGTCAAAACAACGAGAAACCCGCCGCGCTCTCCCCTTCGCGACGGGTTTTCGTTTTGGTCGTCTACTTACGTTATTACCGGGACGACCGATTTTGTTGTTTGTTGGAAGCCCGCCCGCGCTCTCCCCTTCGCTGGCGGGCTCCTGCAACATCGGCGGCCGCGAGGGCCACCGATTCTGTTACGCAAACCTTGGTTTGCGCCTTGAAAAACTTAACGCACGTTTGCAGCCGGCAGCGAAAGGGTCTGGTTCAGCACCACACCGAACTCAGTTCCAGACTTAACGACCGCTTCATTGCCTCGCGAGAAAACTGCGCCCGCCGCGCCTAAGCCACCGCCGACGATGGCGCCAATCCCCGCGCCTTTTCCGCCACCCGCAATCGCGCCAATCAGCGCACCCGCAGCCGCGCCACCACCGATGAACACAACATTTCGCTTCATGGCTGAACGTCCCGAGACTTCACCTTCGTTGTCCGCGGTAACGTCATTCGCCGTGACATCCGTCAAGTCGCCGTTGATTGCGCGCGCGATTCCGGTCGGCAGTCGCAGGGAAACAAAATGAACGCCAATTGTTCCTGCTTTGCTTTTGCGCTGGGCGCGGGTAACTGTCACGACGCGACCGATGATCTCGCTGCCCGCGGGAATCACTTCAATGCCGCCGGCGTAAATCGGTACCACCGTCGTCGTCGTAAACTGATCGCCAACCCGCGCGGTCTCAGACGTTATTGTTTGGTTCAGGCGAACGCGTATCACCTGGCCGGTATTGACGCTGTAATAAACTACCGGCGGCGCGGGAGTTGGCGTAGTCTTGCGCGCCACGATGTGCGTGTGACGCCGGAGGCGCGGCCGCCGTTTGGTTTGGTTTGGGCCATAGCCGGCACCACGGTGGCTGCAAACAGCGCTACCAACACAAACAGACTGGTAAGATTTCTTGAAACTCGCTTGGTGACATGCGTTCTCATCTGGCTTCTCCTGCTGACTCGCGCCCTGGTTGTCTTGCGTTAGCGCGCCGTCTCATCTCCATCTCGGATTGTTACGACGCGCTGCGGAAGTTACTTGGCAATGGGCGTGCCATCTGGTTCGTTTGGACGATGGACGCTTGAACCTCAACTATTTGTAGGTTTAGATAAGCTTCTTGAGCGACGGCGGAGGCGGGTTGAGAATTGTTAGACGATGTGCGATGCGCACGCGCCGTGATGCACGATTTGGAATAGATTTGTCGGACCTAGCGCCTCGAACCTAAGCTGGGATTATTGATTGCATTTTATGAGTAAGCGACCTCTGGAGATCCGCCGGCTGAAACAACCCTGGCGTTTTAATGGCTTCTAAAATGCGCCGGTGCGGGCGTAGACTACCCGCTACGAACAACACGCAAAACTGAATAAGCTGAGGCAAACCTGCAATGCTGTTTTGAGCCCGATACTTTTTCTGTGGGCGGTAATTAGGAAGGAGATGAGATGAGTACGATCACGACCAACGACGGCACGCAAATCTATTTCAAGGACTGGGGCGCGGGGCAACCGATAGTTTTCAGTCATGGATGGCCGCTGACCGCGGACGACTGGGATGCGCAAATGTTTTTCTTCGGCCAGCACGGCTATCGAGTCATTGCCCATGACCGGCGCGGGCACGGGCGTTCTACCCAGACATGGGACGGTAACGAGATGGACACGTACGCCGACGATCTCGCGGCCCTGACGGCAAAGCTCGACCTGAAAGACGCGATTCATGTGGGCCACTCAACCGGTGGCGGAGAGGTTGCGCGTTACATCGGAAGGCATGGCACAAAACGGGTCGCCAGGGCCGTGCTGATTAGCGCGGTGCCACCCTTGATGTTGCAGACGGAAAAAAATCCCGGAGGCTTGCCGCTCTCGGTCTTCGACGGACTTCGAGAACAACTTGTTGCAAACCGGGCGGAGTTTTACCGAGACATTACGCTGCCGTTTTACGGCTACAACCGGCCGGGCGCCACGATTTCGGAAGGCATCAGACAGCGCTGGTGGTTGCAGGGCATGATGGGCGGCGTCAAGCCCCATTACGATTGCATCAAGGCTTTTTCTGAGACGGATTTTACTGAGGACTTGGAGAAGATCGATGTGCCGACTCTAATTCTTCATGGCGACGATGATCAGATCGTACCAATCGGCGCCGCGGCCCTGATGTCTGCGAAGATAGTTAAAAACGCCACGCTAAAGGTATACCCAGGTTTTCCGCACGGGATGCCGACCACCAATGCTGACCAGATTAATGCCGATCTGCTCGCGTTCTTTAAGGCTGAGAAGTCATCGGCGTCGGCGTAGCGTCATTAATTGAAGAGTGGTCGCCGGAGCTAATTCTTTATCCGAGATTGCACAGATTACGCAGAATAATACGCACCCGCATGGTTCGGGCTTTCCGATCCGATGTCGCTGGTCCCTATCTGCGTAACCACTGGCTTTGGGGATAAGGGTTTGGCTCACCCCGGCCCATTTCCGGTGGCTCCAGTTGTTAACCTTGGCAAAGAGTAAAGAGACAACAATGAAAACTTTCATGCGCGCGCTGTTCAGCGTGGTTGCAATTCTGGCTTTTGCATCCACAACCAACTTAACTCTCCAGGCACAGACCCGAATCACGGATCGGTTTGCAACGGTGAACGGCGTTAGGCTTCACTATCTTATTGCGGGCCAGGGCGAGCCGGTGATCCTGATGCATGGTTACGCAGAAAATAGTCACATGTGGCGTCCGCTCATTCCGGAACTTGCGAAAACCCATACGGTTATAGCGCCCGACTTGCGCGGCTTTGGTCAGTCTGCAAAACCAAATGGCGGATATACAAAGAAAACGATGGCCCAGGACATTCATGCACTTGCGGCATCGCTCGGTTACCGGCGCGCTACGATAGTTGGTCACGACATAGGTCTGATGGTGGCTTACGCTTACGCTGCGCAGTATCCGACCGAAGTAGATCGGATCGTGTTAATGGATGCTTTTCTTCCAGGCGTTGGCGATTGGAAAAGCGTTTGGTTGTTGAGAGACCTATGGCACTTTCATTTCTACGGCGAAACGCCACTCAAGCTGGTGACGGGAAGAGAGCGGGTTTACTTTGAGCACTTCTGGAACGATTTCGCTGCCGATCGTAAGCATTCGCTTTCTGAAGCAGACCGCAGGTTCTATGCGGCGGCCTACGCGCAACCTGGTGCCATGCGTGCCGGCTTCGAAGTGTTTCATGCCTTTGAACAGGACGCGAAGGACTTCGCTGAATTCGCGCAGACCAAACTGACGATGCCAATGCTGGTGCTGACGGGCGAGAAGGCTTCGGGAAATACTCTGATCGAACAAGCGCGCCTCGTCGATACAAACGTCAAGGGCGTTATCATCCAGGGCTCGGGACATTGGCTGATGGAGGAAGCGCCACACCAGGTTATTCCCCAGCTTGTTGCGTTTATCAACCAGCCAAACTGACAACGAGCAAAATAAGTCTGAATCAGCGATAGTTTGAACACTGACCGCAGCGAAGATATTCACGGGCTATGGCCTACATCAAGTGCTCAGCGAATAGAGGAGGCGACTGTGACTGACGAAGCGTGTAGCCACATCGCCGCGATTACCACCGTCAAACATCCTGCGCAGCGAGTGTGCGAAGAATGCGTGAAGATGGGATCGCACTGGGTGCATCTGCGCACCTGTCAAACATGTGGCGTGACGTTGTGTTGCGACAGTTCGCCGAATCGTCATGCCACCAAACATGCGCACGCCACTGCACATCCGGTGATTGCGTCGGCGGAACCCAGCGAGCGCTGGTTGTATTGCTATCCTGATGACGCGTTTGCGGAGTATTGAGGCGCCGGATTGCGATGCCACTTTCTAACCTCCATCATTCACCCGCGCGGCGTCGGCGATCAGCTTACGAGCCATATCGTCCGCGGCCTTGAAGGGCGGGATTGCTTCGCGGTCGGCAAACACGAGCAACGCTTGCATGCGATCGTAAATGGCGCTGATTTTCTGCGTGGTGTCTGATTCGTTCCAGCCCAATAATTCGCGACACCCATTAATGATCCCGCCCGAGTTAGCGACGTAGTCGGGAGCGTAAAGAATCCCGAGTTGCGCCAGCGCGGCGCCGTGGCTGTCAGCCAGTAGTTGATTGTTTGCCGAACCCACCACAATCTCAACCTTCAGGCTTGGAATCGTTTCGTCGTTGAGAACACCGCCCAGCGCGCAGGGCGCGAACACATCCGCCTGCACGCCAAATATTTCATCAGGCGCAACCATTATTGCTCCGAACTGATCGGCGACTCTGCTTGCGCTAGCCGGATCGACATCACAGACAATCAAGCGCGCACCGGCTGCATGAAGATTCTCAGCCAGGTAGTAACCGGTGCTGCCGCATCCCTGAATCGCCACCGTTCGCCCACTCAAATCGTCCGTTCCCCAGCGCTGCATGGCACACGCCTGCATTGCTCGAAAGACACCGAAAGCTGTCCTGGGCGAGGGATTGCCGGACTTGTGGGGCAAGCCGCCGACGAAACGTGTCTCGCGACTGACGACTTCCATGTCCGCGGGGGTCGTGCCCACGTCTTCGGCGGTGATGTAACGGCCACCCAACATTTCGACGAACTTGCCGTGGGCGCGAAAAATTTGTTCGCGGTCCAACAGTCGATGGTCGCCAATGATGACTGCCTTACCGCCGCCGAAAGGCAGACCCGCGAGCGCATTCTTGTAAGACATGCCGCGCGATAGTCGCAGGGCGTCGAGCTTCGCAAATTCATCGCTCGCGTAATTCCAAAAGCGAGTACCACCCACAGCCGGCCCCAACGCAGTACTGTGAATGGCGATGAGCCCGCGATAGCCGCTGCTCTCATCGGACCAAAGCACAACCCTTTCGTGCTCTGCCTCGACCGGGATCTCACGCATGTTTTCAGTTGAAGAGGATTGCATCCTGGACCACTCCGCAAAAGCATCCGGCGATCAAACGCCGAGTTGCACAAATTGTGTATGAACGCGACTAGCTTACGTCAACATACGACTCGGCTGTAGCGTTGAGTTCAAAAATTCTAAAAATAATCAGAGAAGAACGCGAGCAGAAACAAAGTTTTCGATCTTCATCCGTAAATTGATGCGGAGAGTGTTCGGTTCGGCTGAGAGTCGGGCCAGTTCCACGAAGTTGTTTGGCTAGCCAAAAGTTTGTACGACTCCAGTACGATGCGACCCGACAAGGCGACCAGTTCATGAGCACTTTAGGGCACTAATCGAAACCAAGAAGGTACTGCGCGACCTGCCTCCCAACCGTTCATGAAGAGATTCCGCGGCAACTTTTCCGTGCACACCTTCATACTATTCGAATTTCAAGCGCTGGACTGGGCGACAGTCCGTACTTGGCCCAGCAATTGCTCTACAGGGCAAGCACCTTAAATAAATTATGAAGAAACAAGAGAGTTCAGTTAACAAATTTCAGGGGTCAGATACTGCCGGCCCGGAAGATCAGCCGGTCGACGAGCTTACTAAGCGAAATGTTGAGGCCGTTCTCAAACTGGAAGAGGCCGCCAAGGAACAACGTACGCGTTCCGAGGTAATTGCCGAACAAATTGCTAAATTCTGCGGCAGCATGAGATTCGTTTGGGTTCATGTTGTCTTCTTTACGCTTTGGATTGGCTTTAACCTGATGCCAGGAACAAGGCACATCGACCCTTTTCCGTTTACTTTCCTCACGCTGGTTGTTTCACTGGAAGCGATTTTTCTTTCTACCTTCATCTTGATTAGCCAGAATCACGACACGCAAATCAGTGAACGGCGCAATCATCTCGACCTGCAAATCAATATGCTCAGTGAGCAAGAGAACACCAAGATGATCCAGATGCTACAGGCGATCGCTGACAAAGTCGGCGTCGACCTAAGCCATGATAAGGATTTGGATCAACTGCGTCAGGAGACCCAGCCAGAGAAGCTAGCCATGCAAATCGAGAGCCGGGAAGAGAAGTAGGGTGAAGTAACTCCACCGATCTTAGTATTGCCTAAAACAGACTCAGTGTGACTCCAATATTCGGTTCGACGGGCAGCACCAGGTGCTCGTCATCCACCTTCGTATGATTGACGTCATAGCTCACGGCATGGCTGGTCATCTCATCCGCCGGGAAGGGGACTAGCAGGTTCTCCAGTTTCACTGGATGAAATTCCTCGTTGAGCCACTCCTCATGTGCTTCCGGGCGCAGGATCACCGGCATGCGATCGTGAATAGGCGCTAACAATTCATTTGCGGTGGTGGTGATGATCGCGCAAGAGGCAATGGTTTTTTCTCCGTTCGGCCACTCATCCCAAATGCCGGCAAAAGCGAATGGTGTTTCATCGTGCAGTTGGAAGTAATAAGGCTGTGCGATCTTCCCGGAGCGCTGCCACTCATAAAAGCCATCGGCGGGAATCAGGCACCTGCGCCTTTGAAACGATTCACTAAAACTCCGCTTGTCGGAAATTGTTTCGGCGCGGGCATTAATGAAGCCCTTTGCGTCGTTGCTCCAGGAAGGAATCAAACCCCACTGCATTAAGGCAGCTTCGCGTTCATCGCGGCGCTGAACAATTGTCAGAATGGTTTGGCTCGGAGCGATGTTGTAGCGAGGAACCAGCGGCAACAAATTATTACGATTGAAGCGTTCGAACTTCATTCTGTTGGGATGTTTAAGTGTAAAGCGGCCGCACATTTCGAGCGACACGATAACCTAATGTTATATAGTCGGCAAACGAGCGGCTGTTGCTGGCAAGCGGTGTAAGTTACGTGAATTTGCAGGTTGGGAAGGGCGGCTTGCCCCCGCCTAGTTTGGGAACACTCAATATGATTACTAAGGAAAGAGCGGGGGCAAGCCCGGGGTCTCCAGCGGGGCAGCCCCACTGGGGTGGAAGCCACCCTTCCCTACTGAGCATTATACAGTTGAGCTTCTATCTCTTATGGTCCTGCTTCTTATCTATTTACGATTCACGGTTTAAGATTTACGATTCATGCTTATGAAACACACGCTCCTGATCGTCGTCACATTAGCGGCAGTCCTCGCCGGCACCCATTTCGCCGCTGCGCAAGAAACGCACACGCATATGCACGAGCGAGCAGAGAAGCTCGGACAAGTTAACTTCCGCATCTCCTGCAACCGCGAAGCCCAAATGCAGTTTAATCGTGCCGTCGCCTGGCTGCATTCCTTTGAATATGAAGAGGCGGAAAAGGCGTTCAGAGAAGTTACTGTCACCGATCCACGTTGCGGCATGGGTTACTGGGGCATGGCGATGAGCAGTTACCATCCGCTCTGGGCGCCCCCAAGCCCGGCAGAGTTGCAGAGAGGAGCAAGCGCGGTCGAAAAGGGGAAAGGCGCCGGCGCTCGCACTCAGCGCGAAAGAGACTACCTCGCCGCGGTAGAGGTTTTTTATCAAGACGCTGACAAGGTTGATCATCGCACGCGCACGTTCGCTTATAGCGAAGCGATGAAGCAACTTCATCAACGCTATCCGTCCGACAGCGAAGCCGGCGTCTTCTATGCGTTGACGCTAATCGCAACGGGAATGATGTCGCAGGACAAGAGCTACGCGAGGGAAAAGGAAGCGGCGCAAATTTTGAATCGCGTTCTGGCGCGCGAGCCCCAGCATCCGGGCGTATCTCATTACCTGATTCACAGTTACGACTATCCGGCGTTGGCAAAACTGGCGCTCCCAGCCGCACGCAGCTACGCGAAGATCGCGCCCGCATCGGCGCATGCGCAGCACATGCCTTCGCACATTTTCACGCGGCTCGGTCTGTGGCAGGACGCGATACGATCAAATCTCGACGCCGAGGCATCGGCAAAGGCGTTTGCCGTCAGAAACCACTTGTCGGGTGTTTGGGATGAGCAGTTTCATTCAATGGACTATTTGGCTTACGCCTATCTCCAGGGCGCGCAGGACAAGCACGCGCGCGGCGTGCTCGAGGAATTGAACAAGATTCCGAAAGCCGAGCCTGAGACTTTCAAAGTGGCGTATGCCGTTGCTGCAATTCCCGCGCGTTATGCGCTGGAACGACGCCGCTGGGACGAAGCGGCGAAATTAACATTGCCAACTTTGGGTGGCTTTCCCTGGCAACACTTCCGCTGGGCCGAAGCTCACATTTATTTTGCTCGTGCGATTGGCGCCGCACGCAGCGGCGACATCGAATCTGCAACGCGCGACGTGGGGAAGCTGGCGACGATCAGACAAGAGCTTAATGCAGCGCAAAGCAAAGGTGATTACGATTGGGCCAAACAGGTTGAGATCGAGGGAATGGTTGCGGCGGCGTGGGTGGCCCAAGCCGGCAATAGGAACGAAGAAGCTCTAAGGCTGATGCGAGCCGCGGCGGATCTGGATGACGCTACCGACAAGCATCCAGTGACGCCCGGAGCAATACTTCCCGCGCGTGAGCAGCTCGGCGAACTGTTGTTGGAACTCAAGCAGCCGGCGGCGGCCTTACGAGAATTCGAGACGTCGTTGGCGCAAGCGCCTAATAGATTCAATGGTCTCTACGGCGCAGCGCGCGCCGCGCGGCTCGCAGGAGATCAAAAGACGGCGCGAAGTTATTACGGAAAGCTCGTGGTGCTTTCGCGTCACGCCGATACCGCCAGGCCTGAGACTGAGGAAGCAAAAGCTTTTCTTGAAGGTAAACGGAGAAACCGCTGACGTTCTGCAATTGCCTTGCTAACACTCATCACTTATTACTCATCACCCATGACTCAGCACTCATCACTCAAGCATGCTTGACACGATCCGTCCGCGCTTGTATCACTGTCCCCGCTCATAGACTTTCATCATCACCGCTCGGGAGACTCTTGTATGTTGTTCCGGAACAAACTCGTCGTCATCAGTGTCATCGCCGCATCATTCTGTCTGTCGCTTAGCGCTCAAGCGCAAACCAAAGTTCCCCTTTCGCACGAAGCGATGTGGCTGATGAAACGCGTCGGCGCGCCCAACCCTAGTCCTGATGGCAAGTGGGTTGTCTTTTCTTTGGTCGAGCCAGCCTACGACGAGAAGGACCAGGTGTCCGATCTATGGATTGTTCCTGCCGACGCATCGGCTAAACCACGGCGTCTGACTTTTTCAAAAAGCGGCGAGAGCGGCGTTGCCTGGAGTCCCGATAGCCGGCAGATCGCATTTTCAGCGAAGCGCGAAGGCGATGAGGTAAACCAAATTTATGTGCTCGATGTCGCGGCTGGCGGCGAAGCGGTGCGCGTGACTGCGCTTTCTACCGGCGCACGTTCAGCGCAATGGCGGCCGGACGGCAAGGCTCTGCTTTTCATCAGCTCGGTCTATCCGGGCGCGGCAGATGATGACGCGAACAAGAAAATTGCGGCCGAGCGCAAGGCGCAAAAGTATCGCGTGCGCGTTTACGAAAAGTTTCCGGTGCGCAATTGGGACAAGTGGGTCGAAGACCTGCAGTCGCATCTTTTCGTTCAGGACGCGCAACCGGGCGCGAAGGCGAAAGATCTTTTGGCCGGAACGAAGCTGGTTAACGAGCGCGGCTTTGCTGGTCGTGTAACCGACGCAGGCGAGGAACTCGATCCAGTCTGGACGCCTGAAGGCGACGCGATCGTCTTTGTCGCCACGACCAACCGGGACGCGGGCGCTTATTCGAATACAAACAGCGGGCTCTTCATTGTCGGTGCAAGTGGCGGCGAGCCGAATCGGTTAACAAAGAGCGGCGATAGTTTTTCTCGCCCAGCATTTCGGCCGGACGGAAAAGCGCTCTACGCTGCTTTCGAAATTCAAACGGATAAGAAGGTCTATCACCTCGAGCGTCTGGCAAAAATTTCATGGCCCAGTAATCCCCGCGCTGACATGATGCCGGGCGAACCTGAAATCATCACCGCCAACTGGGACCGCTCAGTCAACAGCTTTGCCTTCTCACCTGATAGCAAATTTATCTACCTAACAGCGGAAGAAGCCGGCAACGAGAAGGTCTTTATGATGCCGGCTGACGGCGGCGAAGTGCGTCTCGCCATGGACATGACACGCGGCGTCTACACGAACCTGAAGATTCCTGCGAAGGCTCCGTCAACGATCCTGTTTGCGAGTTGGGAAAGCGCGATCAATCCGCCCGAAGTCTTTCGTCTCGATCTGAAATCCAAAACGCAGCAGCCGCTTACTTCATTCAATGCTGACGCGGTTGCAAGAATTGATTGGCAACCGCTGCGTCACTTTTGGTTTACCAGCAAAGCCGGCAAGCGCATCCACAACATGATCGCGCTCCCACCGAATTTCGACGAACATAAGAAATATCCGCTGTTCGTCGTGATGCACGGCGGCCCGCACAACATGTGGCGCGACAATTGGGGGCTGCGCTGGAATTATTTCATGCTGTCGCGCCCGGGTTACGTCGTGCTGCTGACAAACTATTCGGGTTCGACCGGATTTGGTGAAGCGTTTGCGCAGAGCATTCAGGGCGATCCTTTCAAAGGACCGGGCAATGAGATCAACGAAGCGGCCGACGAGGCGATTCGTCTTTACGGCTTTGTAGACGGTTCACGCCAGGCTGCGGCGGGCGCCAGCTATGGCGGACACCTGGCGAACTGGATGCAGGCGACGACCACGCGTTACAAAGCTCTCGTCAGTCACGCGGGTCTGATCAATCTCGAGTCGCAATGGGGCACCAGCGATTCGATCTACTCGCGCGAGGTGAATGCCGGCGGGCCGGTTTGGGAACAAGCGGCCACCTGGCGCGAGCAAAATCCCATCAGGTTTGCGGCGAACTTCAAGACGCCGATTCTGCTTTCAGTTGGTGAGAACGATTTCCGCGTGCCGCTCAATCAAACTCTGGAAAACTGGAGCGTGCTGCAACGGCTGCGCATTCCCAGCAAGCTGCTCGTCTGGCCCGACGAGAACCACTGGATCCTAAAAGGCGAGAACAGCCGCTTCTGGTACCAGGAGCTGCACGCGTGGCTCAAGAAATATCTGAGTTGATCCGCTTACTTATTCCCTCTTCCGCTGGGAGAGGGTGAGGGTGCGAAGCATGAGTCCGCGGAGCGGCCGCTAGCATAGAGCCTGGGGTGGAGCGCAGCGCATCCCCGGGAACCCAATGCAAGAAAATTTGTAAAGTCCGCGAAGCGGCCGACAGAGGTCAGGCAGTGCTGAACTATCGTAGATGCTCGATAATTTCGGCATCAATCATCGATGAGGGCAACATGTCTGACTCTTATACAAACCTTCTCTACCACATTGTCTTTTCGACTAGGGAACGTCGCCCGCTGATCACACCCGAATGCGAGCCCCGGTTGTATGAATACATCGAGGGCATTATTCGTGGACTGGGAGGCATTTCATTAGAGCTCAACGGAACCGAAGATCAAAGCCAATGCAACCGGATGGATGCATGATGTTTTTCCGGAAGTCAAAGATTTCTCGTGGCAGCGTGGGTATGGCGCATTTACGGTGAGTGAGTCCAACGTTGAAGAAGTGCGGAATTACCTAAGACGACAGAAAGAGCATCACGCGAAGATTTCATTTCGCGATGAATTCATTCGAAGAAGCCGCTCGCTCCAAATATTTCCTGCGCCTATAGAACCAGTAGGCAGCAAATGGTAGGCAGTAGTATCATTCAACCATGATTGACGAAAAGCTGCTGGGCCGCATTACCGCGAATCCGGAAATCTTCGGTGGCAAACCTATCATTCGCGGGATGCGAATCTCGGTCGAGATGATTCTGGGCCTGCTTGCCCAGGGCGAGAAGGAGGAGATTATTCTTGCCGACTACCCCGATCTGGAGCCGGACGATCTGCGCGCATGTCTAGCGTACGCACATGCAGCTATCTCTCATGACAAGTTAGACTCACTGCACATTCCATCCTGATGCGATTCCTCATCGACCGTTGCGCCGGAACACTCATAGCCGACTGGCTCAAAACCCAAGGACATGACGTCGTCGAGTCGCGCGAGCGAGGTCCCGATCCGGGCGACCGCGTATTGCTGGAATGGGCCGCGCAGGAATCAAGAGTACTCGTCACCATCGATACGGACTTTGGACAACTGGTTTTTCTCGAAAGTCAGTCACACAGCGGCTTGATCCGTTTGCCCGACGTGTCCTCAAACGAACGAGTGGCAATCATCAAAGATCTGATCGCGCGCTTTCAGAAAGAGCTCGAGGCTCACGCAATTATTACAGTGCGAGGCGGCAAGATAAGGATTTCGGCATCACCAGAATTGTGAAGTCCGTCTCGTCGCTACTCCTTCGGGGACTGACTTCGAGCTAGCAAGATTAGGTGGTGTGTTCCTTAATCTGCGGAATCTGTGGATGTGTTTCCTGCTTAGCGAGCACACTCAGCGTCTGGCGCAACGCAGAAAAAAGTGCCGCTGGAGACTCTCAGCAGAAAGTATCCAGCGGCACCATATAGTGATGCTTCCGGCGCTCACGAACGGGAAAGGAGTCCAAGCCACCCCGCCAGTGAACCAGCTCACTATAATTTCAAAGCCCAAGGGCAAACAGCAAACAGCAAACAGCAAACAGTAAACAGCAAACAGCAAACAGCAAACAGCAAACAGCAAACAGCAAAGCGCGAAGGGCGAAGCGCAAAGGGCAATGGGCTAAGAGCACAGGGCAAAGCGCCATGCAAGTAGCCCATCCCGATTGACTACTTCGTTCGTGCCGCTCCGGTATTTGAATAACCGGATTTGGCCGTTCCTCTTATCGCGCGAACGCGGTAATAGTAAGTCGTCTTCCGCGCCACAGTTCGGTCTGTAAAGAGTGGCGTGTTTGGCCCAACCGTAGCAACCTCGGCAAAGCCTGAGTCGATGGTTGTCGAACGCTCGATCGAGAAGCTTGTTTCGTCGTTCGAGTTATCGGCCCAGCTCAGATTGATAACGCCTTTGCTGGGACTGCTGGCGGTGAGATTGGTTGGCGCCGCCGGCGGCAGATTGCAGGCGTCGTTGCCGGCAATCACGTAAAGACCGTCCGCCGTAAAGTCAGAAGTTGAATTCTGATTGATTGGCAAACTGTCGTTACGGCCGAGGAAGCTCCTACCTTCAATCGTCGTCAGCGTCTTTCCAATGCCGATGTTATTGTCATCGTCGAGCAGACTGCGTGACACCGTAATCCTAATGGTGCCGGTTGCGGCGTCGTAGGTTCCGGAGTCGGCGCTGCCCAACTTCGTGGGAATATTTCCCTGGTTCGGTTGCGGCGACGTGTAAGCGAGCGGCAGGTTGATACGCCCGTACTCGAAAGTGGGCACGCCCGTCAACGGCGTCTTCATCGCCACATAATCACGGTCATAGTTGGCATCCTTTACTGGCCGGTTCCAAATCACGTACCACTGGCTGTTCGGTGGCAGCGCGCCGCCGCTAGCGAGCTTGATCGTGAAAACCAGTTTCTGTGAGCCATTCATATAAGGCTCAGCGATGGAAACGGATTTAAGATCAACTTGAGCAACAGCCGGCGAGTTTGGCGCGGCATCACCGGCGTCGATCGCAACCGTAATTCCGGGTAATGCGCACGCAGTTTCCACTGGCGTCGGTTGCACTCGAGGCGATGTGGTTCCAGCGCCGTTCGCATTCAATGCCTGAACAGAATAATAGTAGCTGGCGCTGCCGGTGTTATCCGTGTAGGAGTTTGTGTCCGGCCCCACACTGGCGAGCAGCGTCATGGTCCCGGTAGCCATCCCGCGATAAACCTTGTAACCAGTTAGCGGCGAGCCACCATCATCAGGAGTGGACCATGCCAGGTTGGCCGACGTTGTGCCGGCGTTGGCGATCAGTTGTGGCGCGGCCGGCGTTATGCGTCCGAGTTCCGCGTCGTACTGACGGAACAGACCTTTGCCACCTGCCTGACGCGAAATGGTTGCGAGGGCTTTGCGATCGTTGTCGTAACTGTTGACCAGTCCATCCGGCTGGCCGCTTGGACCACTCACATCTAAACCTTGAATGCACGCAGCGGTTATACAACCGTCCGCGTAGCCGACCAGGATGCGACCCTTGGCGTCGACTTGCAGATCCATAAAGTCGAGCAGGTTTCGTGTGTTTGGTGCCGGATCGGATGGGCAGCCAGAGCCGCCATCACAGATGTTACCGCGTTGAACCGGATCGTTTGGCGTGGCATCAGTAAAGGTGTAGGTGGCGCCGCGATCGTAGGTCACCGCCACATACAGATGCCAAATGCCGGTAAAGCCGGTACCTGAACCAAACGCAACGCCCGGCGTGGTAGTTGCGAGAAAAGCAAAAGCTGCGCGATCAGAATCACCAGCCGCGACTTCCGAGAAGGCGACGCCGGTAAAAGCGGTGGCGCCACCAACCTTTTGGTCGCTTAACCACTGATCAGTCTTTGGATCGTAAACCGCCATGCGCGGCGTGGTGCCGGCGTCGTCATAACCAAAGTAGACTGTGCCGTCGGCTCCAATACCAACCGATGGATCCCAACTACCTGCGTGACTGTTGGGCGCTTTCTTCAACTCCCAACTGATGCCGTTATCTTTCGAGACTGCCATAGCAGTCTGTCCGCCACATTTTCTGTTGGGCACATAGACGGTTCCATCCGGCGCGACCTTGACGTGTCCGTGCAGTCCGCCGCAGTCGAGCAGCGTATAGATAGGAACGCCGGGTCCGAAAGTTATGCCGCCGTCGTCAGAGCGCGCGCAAAAAGCGCCGGCCTGTCCTTGCGAACAGTAATAGGTGGCGTCGGAAGAAACCGGAGTGCCACCGTTCAGTGGCGCTGCGAATGGACCACCACCTAACGATTGGTGATCGGCGCCAGAAGTTGGCAAGCCGCAACCTTCACTCTGCAGCCACGATTCCCCGTCATCGTCCGAGAAGGCTGTGGAACTACATCCTAGTCCGTAACCGAGTCCAGAAATCAACTGCGATACGAACGTGCGGCCTGATCGACTGTTGGTGTAAAGAATGGGATCGAGACTGACTGTCGAGGTGCTTAGAAAACTCTTATCAGCCCAACTCGCGCGCGCGGGCGACGTGGTGTCGTCAAAGCCAATGCGCAATGTGGCCAGCGAGGAAATGTACATTGCGTTGCCGCTCTTCCAGTTGACGCCAATGCTGGGCTCGCCGCCTTCGTCATTGTAGGGATCGGGGAAGTTGGAAAACCTCGGCGCGATTTCAATTGAAGCTGGTGGCGGCGTGGCGCCAGGAACTGGCGTCGGTGTGGGAGTCGGTACCGGCGCGTTGACCACACTCGCGGTTGCTTTGTATTGATCGGCCGCGTTTGCGTTCCAGTAAACGACACGAACGGCAAAGATGCCGGTGCCGATACCAGGATTGCTTGGGTCAAGATCGGCATCTTCTCCGATCAAAATGTTGTTCGTCGCCCCGTTGCCGGAACTTGCCACTACATCGCCACTCAAACTTCCTTTGTGAATGTACAAGTCATAGTCAGAAGCCGGCAGCGTCCAATTAAGGTTTACGTGGACCAACTTCTTAGCAGTGGCCCAGTCGGTGGGTGCGCCCGAGATGGTCAGCGTGAACGTTTCACAGTTAACGCCTTCCTGGCATAAGTCTTCACTCTTAAAAACGATGCCGTCGTTGGGAGTGGCGCCACCGGGTGAGGTGCCTTGCCAGGCTAATTGTGAGGAACTCGTGCTGAGAGCACCGGACGTCGGATTGGCCGCCTGTACAGCGGGTCCGACCGTTAGAGCAGCGGCCAGCAAGGCCACCGCGAAAAGTGCGATGCTCAGCGTAGTTGCTTTGGGGTGAGTAGAAAATAGGTTTTTTGATTTCGAGGACTGCTGTTGTCGAAATGATTTCATGGTCTGGACTCCTTTTTTCGCTCGTTGTTGGGCTCGCGTCTTAGTCGCTTCCACCCCAGCGGCGCTGCGCCGCCGGGGAACCCGGGGCCTGACGCTGTCCGTTCCCGGCTGTTTGCGGGCTTTAGTTTCAACGATTGCAGAATAAAGAAGGAGGGTTGAGAAATCCTTGAGGGGTTCTTGAGTTGATTAAGCCGGGAGTTTTAGATCGGGGAAAATATTAAGGAAAAAGGGTTTATGGACCCGCCAAGAAGGAGAGTGGAAAGTGTTGCTGTCGGCCGCTCTGCGGGTTGAAAACAACTTCTGCCGCCTGCCGCCTGCCGCCTGACTTCTGACCTCTGACTTCGGATTTCTGTTTTCTGTTTTTCCTCTAGCGACGGGCCGGCGGCAGGCCCGCGAAACTACCGCGGAGGGTGAGTGGAGCGGGCGGCCACTCGATGGTCTTTCCTGACTCAGCATTTTCACAGGCGGCGAGCTTGACGAGGAAGCGGCCGCTGAGCGCGTCGTCGCCTGCCCGCGTGCTGGTCAGAAGATAACCGTTACCGGGATCTGTGGGTCGGCAGCGTAGTTTCACCTGGCGGCCTCCGAGAGATAGAGGGAACAGGAGGCGCGTTCCCGGAGTGATGTGCCCTTTGCCATCAGTTTCAATGGAAAGATCCCAACCGTCCGCACGCAGCTCGAGGCGTTCGGGCGTTACGCTGCCGGTCGTGGCGCCAGCGCTCGCGTGATCGAACCCCACTTCGCTGGGGGTCCCGTCAAGTTTTTTCACTAACCAATCAGGGAGGATCCCGCCGAGTGGCCGACCGGAGCGAGGCATGATGACGCGCACCTCGAACGATGGTCCTTGAGAAGTGTCTGGACGGCTTGCCGTCATTGTCTCTTCAGGCTCGCCCGTTTCGTCTCGTTGCGATCTAAACAGGACGACGCCGGCGAGCAACGCGAGTGCGATCAGAATCAGCGCTATCTTCATGGGTTTCTTCATTCCGCTCATGATGGTCGCCGATCGATGCGGGGGTCAACTCGACCGGAACCGGGAACGGGGAACTGGGCACAGGAAACTGGGAACAGGAAACAGTGAACTGAGAACTGCAAACTGTGAACTGGTGATGTTTAAGTTCGCCGGTGTTTCGGAAAATTTGAGTGCGGGCAGGCGCGGTTTTACCGCCCTCCGTGCGGAAAGGCCTCTCCACACGGAAGGCGGCTCGCCCGTCAGTTCCATCAAATTCAGGATCTTTGAGGCGCTTGATCGACACACACTGCTCACTGATCACTTCTCATTGCCAGCTTCTCACCGCCCCTTACTCCCCGCTCAGCGCGCACTGCCAAAGGCCCACCGCTCATTTCACCGCCGCTTGCCGTTCCCATTCGAAACAACGACGTCCGTCATTCGCACTCTTTCGCCACGCTCGGAGTTATGAAAGCCCTTACTTTGAATGCTGCTCTCTGTCGCCTCAAATTTGCATAACCAATTTGGATCATGAACCGAAGATTGCGCCAGGCCTCAGTTTTAATCATCGTAGCTTCGGTGATGGGTCTTGGTGTGTTCGCATTGGTGCGTTATAAGCATCTGCGCGCATCCGAATACTTAGCCCGTCAGGCAAACCCACAAATCACCGCTCCGGACCTCTGGGCGCGCTCTGTCGAAAAAGTAAAAGAAGATCGCGGCACCGCCGCAGGCGCGGCGCTTGAGATTCCCGCCGAGCTCCGGCATTACGAAGACCGGCATTGGTTTCTGGCCACCCAGGTCGCAGAGGTAGAAAAATTCCACGTGCAACCCTGTCAGGACTTTGTTGATCTCGCGGCTCTACTCGAGCGCGGCGAAATGGTTTCACTGCCTGCCGTCACTGAAAACTACATTTTATTTGGCGTTGGCGCGAAGGCGGACGACGGAGCGTTCAGCCGTTACCTCGGTGATCACAACATTGCGGTTTACAACGAAACTGAACTACAGGAGGCCTACGCGCAGTTCGACGATACGCGTCTGAAAGTGCAAACCGAACTATCAGGGCTGCAGCAGCAGGCCAAAAAGCCAGAGGTCAAAAGTCAGAGGTCAGAAATCCGCCAAAACTCAGACCTTAAGAAGACCGAGCGGGCCAGGAAACAAGAACTGCAAAAAGAAATAACAATTCGCCAGCAGGAGTTGCAGGCAGCCGTCGGCGAAAAAGCATTACTTGATCAAGCCTACGGCAATCAGGGAAGCCGCCAGGGACTGTTGCGGGATTACGAATCGTTGCAAAAGTTGGCAACGAATTTCGCCGGGCGTTCATATAACCTCGGCGACGCAGCAGATCGGTACGCACTGAAAGTGCGTATGCTCAGCTCGCTCCGACCGCAGGCGCTGAAAATTCTCGAAGAGGTGGCCCGTGCGTACCATGACAAGTTTGCCCGTCCCTTGCCCGTCAGCTCACTAGTGCGACCGGAGCAATACCAGCACGCCTTGAGGAAGGTGAATCGCAACGCCGTGCTGATTGATACGCCGCCGCATTCGACCGGCCTCGCCTTTGACATCGACTATCGTTACATGAGCGCTGAAGAACAAAATTTTCTGATGCAGGAACTGGCGCGTCTGAAAGACGGGGGCCGCATCGAGGTGGTTCGCGAACGCAACGCCAACTATCATGTCTTCGCGTTCGTCGACGGCAAGCGACCAGCCGACGAACTGATCACCGCCGCATTAGAGGAAGCCGGCGCGCCGCCCGTCGCAGAAGCACATCACGCAACCCCACAACCGCCCAGGCATAGAATCAAATTCCCGGCAGTCAAAAAATCAAAGCCGAATTCGAAAGCAAAGAAGAAGCGAAGCCGCTGAGCAGCGCCCTAACCGCGCCGTCATTTAACCCGCTGTAAGAAGCTGGTGATAGCCACAGAACATTGTGTGGCGTTTACCATGCAGAACCGGGGTGATTCATACTATCCTGCATGGTGATGACGCCAAGTATCATTCCGCCAAAACGGCAGAAGGCCCGCTGGCCCTGGCTGGCGTTCGCCTCCACAATGAAGTGCCGCTTCAAAAAGCGTCAACCGGCGAACGCTGAAGCGGCCGAGTAACCCGACCGTTCGCGACAGTTCAATTACCGCTACATTGCCAACGGGGCGGCGAAGTATTTCCGTCTGGCAAATCTCGCGCTCTTATCCTTCGGATTGAAATAGTCTTTCATCCAGCTGTCGTTATCGATCAGGAATTGCGGCTTCCAATTCTGGGGCTTTCCGAGTTTTTCTTTTTCTATCGCCCACTTCACAGCTTCGCGAAATGCGTAATGGGTGTAGAGGCGAATGTATTCGCCGAAATAGATATCGGCGATTCGCTTGTCACCGCGGATGACCAGCATGTTTTCATCGTTGGTGTCCGTACTGGCCTTGCTAAAGTTAGCGCTGCCGCTAATGACGATTGGGTCCGCGCCCAGCGGATCCACCAGCATGTACTTGGTGTGAATCCAGTGAACATGCACGTCTTCTTTCACCTGGGCCATCTCCGCGAGCCAGCGGTCAAAGGCGTTGGTCACGATGCGATTGCCGATTGCCACGACGACATTGGCCCGGTTACGCAGAGTCTGAACATCCTTCTTGTCCTGCGCTGCTGTTTTCGGACTGTTAACCGCAGTCTCAAGCAGTGCCATCCGCAGCACGTCGTCATCCTGCATATACACAGCCTTGAAGCTTTTGTGCATACCGAAGGCGAACGTCATAAAGAGCCCCTTCTTAGCTTCGCTCGCGACCTCGGCATACCACACCAGCGAATCGAGTTTGGTCCCGCGTGGTGAAAACACTACCGAAGTCTCCCCGTCCCAGGGTTCGGGCGGAGCCGGAGTGGCCTCCATATTCGCGTCGCGATAATCGGCCCCTACCGGCGGGTCGTCATTTAAGCGCTCCCAGTAATCGAGGTACACCTGGGCCACGACTGGGTCCTCGGCTATGTGGCCCAGGTTGGAGTGTCCAAAAATTCCGTTCTCCGAAAGGTTAGTCGATCCGGTCCACACAGCGAGTGGCTTGTCATTTTTACTGAGGACAAAAAATTTATTGTGCATCAGCTTGCCGTTCGCACGCCCCTGGCAGAGGTTTTTGATTTGCGCGTCTGCAATAGCTTTGCGGTTAGCTTTTCGCGGTCCGGTAGCGCCCTCGATGTCGTCAAACAGAATCTTTACCTTGGCGCCGCGCTGATGAGCCGCCTTAACAGCCGCGAGGGCTGCCGGCCACTGAAACTCATAGATCGCGCCGTGCACCGACCATCCCGTTTTTGCCTGACCCAGAAACGCGACGAGAGCCTCGAGCAATCCGCGCGAAAGCCATTCATAGGCACCCGGTCCGGCAACGCTGGGCGGTTCGTTTTCAAACCTGCGAGCGTACTCCTGAGTGGCGACCGAGCCGCGATTAAAGAATGCTGAATGCCCGGGACCGGTAGGAACTTCAGTCGTGATTGCGACGTTCAGCTCAATTTTCGCATCGAGATTAGCCGGATCTCCGTAAAGCGCGACAATCGTGTAGGTATATTTACGACCTGGATAGACAGCATAGTCGGCCCACTGGAACGATTGAATGGGGTGGGCGCGAGTCGAAAACGTTTCTCCTTTGGCGGGGTGTGGTTCAGTCTTTTCAAACGTCTTCATTCCTCGATGCCAAACGGTTTCCCCTTCCTGATGGTCCAGGCGTTTAATAGCGAACCCGCGAAAGCCGGGACGCTTGGCGGCAGTAATGTCGAGACCGAAGAATACGACGTGGCTGCCGGCGATCACGTTGACGGTCAAACCTTTTTCTTGTTTGCGATTTCGCATGGTCGGTTTCTCCTCGAGAGCGGTGGATTCATCTCTTGAAGCAAGTGTGGAGATGTTTTGTTGGTGAGAGACTGCGGTGCGTTCGTCGAACCTCAGTTAGCGTATTTATTTTGACGGAAAGCTGAGGCTGATTGCTGACACCGGGCGAATCGTTGTCTCGTGCGCTTTTTATCATGGTTGGTGGTGAAGTGTCGAGGAAATCGTGAGGCTATCAGCGACTGCGGCTATCCGCAGATTACGGCGTCATAAACGGCGTAGCCTCAACAGGAATAGCGAGACGCTTGAGAATCCGATCGGCGTTGATGGCACCAAGGTGATTGATTGGTTCTTTCCCACCCGCACCCAGCTGAGTAATCATCTGCGTGATGACGATAATCGAAAAGTCCTTTCTATTTGGAGCAGAACCAAACGGGCCCTACCGCAGTAATGGCAGTAGGGCCCGTCGGGGTATCAACACCACTTAGCTGGCTTTCGGAATCACCAGTTTCTGACCGGGGAAAATCCGATCCGGATTTTTGACTACATCTTTGTTGGCATCTTCAAGCGCTTGCAACGAGACACCATTATTGCGAGCGATGTGAGTCATGTTGTCACCGCTCTTAACGGCATAAAGACTTTCACCCGAGACGCCGATCGTTAACACCAGATCAGACTCTCTCATGTCGGGATCCATTGCCGTTCGGGCGTCCCAGACCGCTTGCTTGTCGGCCTCGCTGGGCACGCTTCCGGTGATATAGAGTACGCCGCCCTGTTCCTGCACATTCAAGTCGGTAACGCCGTGCTGGTTTGCAGCATCGACGACCGGCTGATACTTATCTGCTAAAGCCATAACCATGCTCCTCTCATCTTATGAACAAACTGGATGCGTCTCGCTCGCTACTTGATGGTCATTTGGTTCATGACCTTCTTTGGCTTGGCGTCATTCGCCGCCATCATTGCTTCTTGCAATTTAGCCCGTTCGATCGTGCCTTTCAGAGTTACTTCGCCGTTTAATACCTCGACGGTAATCCCGCTAAGGTTGTGCTTCGTCAGGTTGGCCAGCACCGCGCTCTTAATGGTGGCGTCCTCTGAAAAGACGATAGGCGGCTTGACGGTTAGGTTGTTAACCACCGACTTGACGCCGGCAACGCTCTTGGCATCTTGCTCGACCTTGCCCTTAATGGCTTCTGAGTCCACAGCTCCGCTGAGCGTAACAACTCCTTCGTTGGTGCTAACCGTAACAGCGTTAGCGAGCGCCGGACTGTCGGCCGCTATCTTGGCCTTCACGCCTGCGGTGATCGTGGCGTCATCGGGACCTTTCTTGCATGCTAGTGCAAACACCAGAGACATGCAGGCGACGCCGATGACGATTCTTCGTCCAATGTGGTTTTTCATGAGTCTTCTCCTCAAAGTTTTCTAAATAAAAACGGGCCGGCTGAGAGTTTCAAGTTCCAGGTTTTTACGAACCTGGAACTTGAAACTTAATACGGCCGACTCAGCCTTTCAGTACGAAAGTCACCTTCATCCTTACCTTGTATTCCGTGATCTTACCGTCCTCGACCACTACCTCTTGATCTTCGATCCAAGCGCCCTGCACCTGGTCAAGGGTCGTTGTTGCTCGAGTAATCCCTGTTTGGATTGCGTCTTCAAAGCCCTTCGAAGACGTAGCCGTTATTTCTGATACTTTCGCGACACTCATTTTCGTTGTCCTCCTGTTAGATTGTCAGGCCTCGCAGCCCGAAAAACAATTGCAAGTTTTGAAAACTATTACGCCTACTGAAGGCGAGCGAAATCGATCTATGGCCTTGAACCAAAAAGATTCATTCCTTTGGTCGACGTCGCCCTGATGTCTGGGGGGAAAAGGGAATTCAGACTATGAAAGAAGGCAGGTTGCTAATCCTGTCCGCAAACCAATTTAAATGACGGGCTTGTTTTGACGGAGGGATAGTACTAGCAAGGGATAATCCACGCAAGGATGCGCCTCGCGGTTTCCTCAGAAACTCGTAAATTGTAATCGCAAATAGGAAAGCCGAAGAGCGGACTGGGGAGCAGCCGAACATCGCCACCACGGTTGTCGTATAATCCGGGGCGATGAACTTCATCTCGACACTCGCTATTAGCATGGGTGCCTCGTGGGTCTCGGGCATTAACCTTTACGCCGCGGTTGCCACGCTGGGGCTGTTGGGCCGGTTCGCGCATCTGAAACTACCTGGCGACCTTGACGTCGTTACTAACTGGTGGGTGATCGGAGTGGCGCTGTTCCTTTTCGTTATTGAGTTCATCGCCGACAAGATCCAACTGGTCGATAGCGTCTGGGACATTATTCACACCTTCATTCGCATCCCAGCGGGCGCGGTTTTGGCAGCGACTGCTTTCGGCGATTTCGACCGCAGTGTGCAGGTGATTGCATTCCTGCTGGGCGGCGGCCTGGCGCTGACTTCACATGGAACCAAGGCGGCGGCGAGGGCAGTGATCAATGCCAGCCCCGAGCCGGTTTCAAATATTATTGTCAGCCTGAGCGAAGATATCCTGGCGGTGGTTACGGTGGTCTCGGCCGTATTCCTGCCGGTAGTTGTTTTCCTAATAGTAGCCGCCGGCCTGATTTTTTCGTTTTGGCTGTTACCTCGCGTACTACGATTCTTCCGCAAGGTTTTCCAGAGCATTCGCGGATTCTTCGGCAAAGGAGTAAACAGTAAACAGTGACAGCAAACAGCAAAGAACAAAATCTTCGCTGGATTTTAAGGTAACGATCTGCTGCCTGCTGTTCCGTTCACCGTTCACCGTTCACTGTTTACCGTTCACTGTTTACCGTTCACTGTTTACTGTTTCCTGTTTCCTCGCTTCGCGCATTCCACTTCGAAACGTCGACGCCTTTCACCAGTAACCATCCGGTCATTACTAGTCCACCTGGCATCAGCAACATAAGCAGCACGTCGGACGCGTAAGCGGGCGCGAGGATCAACGCGAAATTCCTGACGACAAAACCAATCCCTCCGATTGCCAAAAGCACGGCGAGGAACTTCGGCAGATAACCTGAACACAAAATTAGGTAGGACCGAACCAGCCAGCACATGCCGTAGTAGGCCGTGAATATCATTCCGGCGAATCCATAAAACTTCAGCGACAACAGCACCAGCGAGTTGAGTTGATCGGGCGTGAAGGTCTTTAAGTAATCGGCGCTGCCTGCAATGATGAGCAGTGGCGCAAAATAGAAGAGCTCTGCAAAAGCGAAAAGGGCGGTGCCAACAAGTCCAAAGAGCGCGGCCAGCAGAGACAGCTCTTTGTTGACGGGTTTTAGCAAGGCGTAAAAGATCACCGCCAGGGTGGTATCGCACAGCGACTCAATCAGGAACGCCGCAAAGCCGAGGCGGTAGAGGGAGTTGAAATTCGTAATGTTTGCCACCGTGGCGGCGGCATCGTGGGCGGAAATGAGTTTGGCTGGAGCATAAGCTTCACCAAACCCGCCAGCTACCAGCGAGATCAGAAACAGCACGCCGGCGATTCTTGCGTACCTCTGGACGTTCATGTTGAATTCCTCCGCCGATCAGCTTAGCAATTTGTCCCCCTACTTATAAGACGAACGACGAGTAGAAATATTGCAATGAACGGAAAGTGACTAGCTCCAAGAGTTCATAGTTAACCTGCGACGAACGGCCAATTCACTTTGTTCAGGTGCGGAAGTGTCTTTTGGCAAGCTTCGAGCCCGGGGTTTCAAAAAGAACCCTGGGCTCGAAATGCGCGCGCGCTCTCGGAATTGTGATCGGGGCTACTGTTTGTCGTAGACCGCTCGGGTGCTCAACCGCTTGCCTTTCGCATCAGTTCCGTTCGTGGTCACGGTGCGAACTTTGCCATTCGCCGAAACCATGATGCGAGCAGTTAAAGTTATCTTGTCGCCTTTCTTTCCCGTCAGTGCCAACGTGTGGTTGTTTATTTTGCGATACGACCGCATGTCTGAAGTCGGGTCGCCGGTTACGGGGTAGAATTTACCGTCGAACTTGCCGGTCCATTCGTTGTGGACCGCATTGCCCGAACCATCGACGCCGTCAACAGTCACTTTGATGCTATCGCCTGCTTCTTCGTAAACCACGGTATGGTTTTTACTGGCGCCCGCCGGAATTCTCGACTTTGCTTCGTTAAGTTTCCAGGTGCCCATGTGCGGGTTCGCTGCCAGGACCACGGTCACGCCGGCAAACAACGCCGCCAATGTAAACAGGATTACTCTTCGTTTCATATCGCCTCCTCTGGGGTTAGGGAATTGTTTAAGACTGATTGGTGCGAGCGGATTCTATTACCGGGTGGTCCAATTAGCAACTCGATGCGAAGCTTTGAGTTCAACCTTCATTGCAAACCAGCGTTTCTGGTGATATGCGTACCGCCGTTGACTGCCCGCTACGGATTGATCAAGACTTCGATCGTATTAACCTCCTCAATTAAAGCCTGACCCTGCGCTGCGGTTAAGCGGCCGGGCGTGCACTGCGGCTGAAATCGCATTTTTGAGAGCTTCCAACTTACTTTCAGGTTCCATTTGCGATCTCAAAGTCGAGCTACGGCGCTTTGCGGTAGGTTAGGGTTAGCCTTTAACCCTTTAACTGAGAAGGTCTGCGTCCGTAAGTATCTCGCAAAGCGTTGCGAAGTCGATATTCCCGCCCGAGACAATACAGACCACTTTGCCGCCGCCGGCTTTTCCTGGTAAGGCGCAAGCCAGCGCGCATGCTCCTGCGCCTTCGGCGATAATGCGGTTGCGTTCGGCCATTAGTCTTAATGCGGACTTAACTTCGTCCAATTCAGCAACCAGCGAGCCGTCGATCAAATGTTGTGCGCGCTCAAGCATCTGCGGAAATACAATCCGCGCGCCGATGCCGTCGACGAATGACGGTTCGTAATTCACAGTCTGCGGAGTTCCCACCGCAAGTGCGGCAGCCAGCGGCGCCGCCGTCGCCACTTCGCACGCATAGATTTTGCATTTAGAATGCAGCGCCCGCATCGCTGCGGCAATGCCGCATGCAAGCCCGCCTCCGCCCCAGGGAATTACGATCGCATCCACCTCCGGCAAGTCTTCGATTATCTCGAGGGCGATTGTGCCGTTGCCGGCCATCACATTGAGATCGTCAAAGGCATGAATGAAAGTTGCTTCGATGCCGGGAAAGGAGCGCGTTTCAAACGCCCGCCACCACTCTTCAAACGGGACCTTAATGACGCGTCCGCCGAGTCGCTCGATTGCCTTGATCTTCGTCTCCGGCGCAGTCTCCGGCGCGACCACAGTGCAGGGAATGCCAAGTTCGCGCGCACGCCAGGCAACACCCTGGGCCATGTTTCCCGCCGATGCCGTTAATACGCCGTGCGCCAACGTCTCCGCTGGCAGATGGCCCATCGCGTTCGCGGCGCCGCGGATTTTGAACGAGCCGATCGGTTGAAGATTTTCGAGCTTGAGGTAAATCTCAGCCGGCGCTTCCCGCGCGTTAAGCCGAACCAGCGGCGTACGGAGAGCTAAACCGGCGATCAATTGCCGCGCAGCGTGAATGTCGGACAGGGAAGGAATATTTTGCATCGTGTCGCTAGTTTAACCTTACTAGAGAAAGCAGATTTGTTCATTAATCAGTTGACATCGATCATCTGTCATTGGCGGAATCAATTGAACGTTGATCAACTTGGAAATGAAGTCAGTACCACCACGCGGTAGCGGGTGGGTCGGTACGTTAGCACTCAGCCGGTGATTAATGTGTACCTCACGTAAGGACAGGACGGACGAAGTAATAGCAGTCGCAAGTAATGGCAAATGAGAAATGGCAAATGAGAAAGGAAAATCTTCTCTTTCTTAGAACGAAACCCACGAACCAACGTTCTTCTCCTTCGCGGTTCGGTACAAATACTCCGCCGCGAACAGATCCTCAATACCAATGCCCAGCGATTTGAAGCAGGTAATCTCGTCCCTGGATGTTCGTCCGGGCCGATCTCCTTTCAGAACTTCGCCAAGCTCAGCCAGAATATGGTCGGGACCGACTACGCCGTCACGCGCCGCGAGCAGGTAGTCCCCAGCCTCGTTCAAAGTTGATTCACGCCGGTCCACAAACAGGCTCACCGCCGCCATTGTTTCGCTGTCTACCTCGCGCGCTTTGGGAATACTCGACCCAACGAGATTCAAGTGCGCGCCGGCTGCGATCCATTCCCGTTTCACGATTGGCTCGCGGGCGGTGGTGGTCGTGACAATCAAGTCCGCACCTTTTAATGCTTCCGCAACCGTCTCGACTGGTTCCAACGGGAATAAGAAATCCTGGCCCAGCTCTTCAGCCAAGCTTTGTGCGTGTTCGACGCGCCGGCTCGCGATGCGGCAGCGCTTAATGGAACGAACTTCCGACATCGCCACCAAATGTGTGCGTGCCTGCACTCCGGAACCGATGATCGCAAGATTGCAGGCATCCGCTCGCGCGAGCAGGTCTGTCGCCACTCCAGAGACCGCGGCGGTACGAATCGCTGTGATCGCAGATGCATTCATCATGGCCAGTAACTCTCCGGTCTCTGCGCTGAAAAGCAGCACGCCTCCCTGGTGTGAATCCAAACCTTTGGCCGGATTGCCCGGCAACACGCAGATTGCTTTCAAGCCAAAGGCCGCGCGATCACCCGAGACGTAGGAGGGCATCAAACCCATCACCCCTTGCGCATCGGGTGGCCGGATAATTGTTCTTAAAGGCTGGAATGCCTTTCCGTCCGCGAGCGCGAGCAGAGCCTCGCGCATGACGCCAATGCATTCTTTGATCGGAAGGAGTTCTAAGACTTCCTCGTGACTCAGGATTAAGGTGGTCATAATTTGAAATATCAAGAAGTCAGATGTTGCGCCTGATTCACCCGTGTGGAGGTAATAACTGATTTTCCGCTAACTGCTATTTCAAGTCCACCATCCAAATGTTTCCTGTGGTTTTGGCGTATTCATAAACAATTTGATCTCCTGCCGGTGACCACTCCGGATAACGTACATAAGCATTCATCTGAGTAAAGTTGGTCAATTGCTTTTGCTTCCTGGTGGAACGGGAAACCCAATATACATTCCAGATGCCGTCACGCTCACCCGCGTAAATAATCTTGTCGCTGTCGGGTGACCAGCCGTAAGCCCAGCTCTGTCCTTTATCATTGGTCAACTGAATCAGTTCACCGCCGCCGCTCGGAATAATGCATACGTGATTGTTGTCACCGCGCTTTACCTCAAACGCAATCCACTTTCCGTCAGGTGACCACGAGGGAAAGCCTGCCAACTCTCGATCGAATGTCAATTGTCTTGGCGCCCCACCACTTATTGATGCGACCCAAATATTAGTCGTTTCGCCCCGGGTTGAGTTAAAGGCTACCTGCTTTCCATCTGGCGACAGTCTTGTGGCATGTGTGTATTCCTCGAAGTCGAAAAGCTTCTCCTGCTTTCTGCCTTCGATCGTAAGGGAGCAAAACGCCGAGCGCTTCCCATTTGCACAAGCAAAGCCAATACGTTTGCCGTCAGGAAACCATGAAGGATTTGCACCCTCGGTTGTTAGTTGCAATTTATTTTTGCTGTCACGGTCCATTATCCAGATTTCGAAACTTGCTCCGACGCTATACACGAGGTAAGCGATGCGCTTCCCGTCGGGTGAAAAGGCGGGCGAGGCGTTGCGCGTGTTCTTGTTTTGCGTCAATTGAATTGGAGGACCCGTCGCGCTCGTTGCGGCTGCAGAAATTGGCTCGCTCCAGATATCACTAGTGGTCGAGAGTGCGCTGTAAACGAAATGTTTGCCATTGGCCGATACGGATATCTGCCTGATGCGCGAACCGCTGGCGTCGAGAAGTTTGCTGGGCAGCCCGATTGGGTCGCCACTTGCCGAAACACTTATCTGTTGTATCGATTCTCCTCTATCGCTAACGAAATAGACGGATCTTCCGTCAGGCGCATAGAGGACGTCTGCAGCATTCCGCATTTCGCCCGACAGTTTTTTCAAATCATCACCTTCCGGCGAAACCGACCAAACCGATGCAATACCGATGTCACTTGAATCAAAAGCAATGCGCTTTCCGTCAGGCGACCAGGATGGCGCTCCGTGTCCGCCCGACGGATTTCCCGCATGCGTGATTTGTTTCGGTTCTCCACCTGCTACAGCGATCGTCCAAATTGTGGAAGGGGGAAAGGCGTTGCTGACATTGAAGCCCAAATCAAAGAGTGAATCAGATTGAAAGGCAATACGTGAGGCGTCCGGTGACCATGCTGGATGAGAACCAAAGCTAGTCAATCGTCTTGCGGAGCCGCCGGAAGTAGGAATCGTCCAAATGCCACCGCGCTTTCGAGAGTAGAAAGCGATCTGCGTTCCGTCGGGTGAAAAAGCAGGTTCAAAGTTTTGCCCGCCATCTGAAGTGAGTACCACTTCGCGCGCCCCGGGGATCAGTTGCTTCAAGTAAATTTCGAAGCTGCCGGTCCGATCAGAACTGAACGCGACTGCATTTCCAGCCGCCGAGATCGCAGGATAGAAATCCAGTCCTGACCAGGTAGTGAGCTGCACTACCCTGCTGATAGCCGGACTCGTCCTGGTGGCGGGGCGATTCAGAACTACCCAGACGATCAGAAAGATGGCAGCCAACAATGCGGTCGCGATGGCGGGCCTCAACCATTTCCGCTGACTGTTTGCCCTGGGCTGGGTCTCTGGAGAGAGAAGTCCCTCATGCTTGTCTGGCTTCACACTAACGATTCTTTCGGCGGCGGCAGCTTCGCGCACCTCAGCGACGAATTGGTACCCACGGCCGGGCACGGTAACAATAAAACGATGTTCGTTCGGTTTCTCACCAAATAGTTTGCGCAGCGCAGACACATGCACGTTGAGGCTGTTTTCCTCCACCACGACCCCGTGCCAAACACCTGCCAGCAATTCCTCTTTCGTTACCAGCTGACCGTGCCTTCGCAACAGGGCCAACAACAACTCAAAAGTTTTGGGCATGAGCGGGACGGATTCTTTGTTACGCAACAATAGACGTTTTTCGACGTCCAGGCGGAACTCACCGAACTCAAAGAAACACGGCGAATCGTCTTTGCCAGCAGGATCCATGAGTCTTAAGGAATATTCAGGCACGTTTTCAGGTTTCTAAAAGACGCAAATCAAGATAGTCGCTAGCGTGCTGACCGGAGGGAGCGAGTGTGCGGCGTTTGCTGCTGAAGTGGCTACTTCGCTAAAACGGCGCCACTTTACTCCCCCCAGAAATTCGAGTCAATTGATAGGAGGCACACTGTGACCAGCCCACGATTCTCACTCATCCCAATCCTTCCGGCTATCTTTCTCTGCGCGATTGTGACGAGCGCGCAAGTTTCGAGAGTAGTGATGAAAACCGACAATGGAAGCGCACGGTCCACAAGCGAACAAATTGTTGAGAGCTCCGGCGATGATTGTTGCGTAGGAACGATCGAGGGATACAAGGGTAAGCTTTTGGCGAACTCCACCGACGCGATCAGCTACAACAACCTCGGCGTCGCTTACGCAACTGCAGAGCAGTTTGCCGAAGCAATCAGCGCATTCAAGCAAGCGCTGGCGCTGAATCCGAAATTCGCGCACGCACACTACAACCTGGGCCACACCTACAGCGAAGCTGGACGTGACCCTGAGGCTCTGGAAGAATTGAGTCAAGCGGTAAGGTTGGCCCCGAGCTTTGGTCCGGCGCGCGTTGAGATGTGCGCGACGCAGTTGGCGATAGGGCGTAACGAAGAAGCCGTTTCCTGTTACGACGTGCTGCTGAAACTCGCGCCGCATAATGCCGAAACGCGATCTAATTACGGCTTCGCTTTGATTGAGGTGGGAGAATACAAAATGGCAATCGCAACGCTAACAGAAACCGTGCGGTTGTTTCCAGACTACGCCGCCGCCTACAACAATCTCGGGAGCGCCCTCATCAGGTCCGGGCTATATGAACAAGGGGTTGTCTACTTGCAGGGAGCGCTCGCCCGGGACCCGAATTGTGAAGCGGCCCGTTACAATCTCGCGCTTGCATATCTGGCGCTGCACAAGAGATCCGCTGCTCTGGAGCAATATGCATTCTTGAAACACAGGAATGACGCACGCGCAAAGACCCTTTATGAATTGATGTTTAGACAGCGGATTCTTTCAGCCGAGTCTCATTAATAACAGTGCAAAGCATTCCCGATACCAAAAGCGCGTTATGGACCCAGGTGCCCGCCATTTTCACCAAGGCGGCGAGAAAAGTGGCTTTCATTTTTTGCATAGCTTACCGCGGTAGCCTCACTGTCATCTCGCAGATTCCGAGCCTTGGACCAAGCTGACGATTCAACCTGCCGAAGACTGCTAACTTCATGGCCTCACGTTTCCGCGGCGTACGTGATGTCTGACGTCGCTAAGTGTTGTGTTTGAGCATCACTCAAGCGTTATAATACTGGAACCAAACACAAGCGGTTTTAAGTTTCCCTTCACGCCTAATAGTTCCAGATCCGCGTTGGAGAGTCACTTTTAACAAGCAGGGCAATTATGGGCTCGATCCGAGCCCGCGATCCCAATCTTTTGTGTTGTGCCAGACGGTGTCCGAAGCCGGTGGATTCGCCCGACCACCTCCGACATCCAACCAGCGATTCCACAAGCGATCAATGTTGCAATGGTGCAGCCAGAAAATCGGGTCTACAGCCGCAGTAGGAACTGAACCCATCCCACCGCCAATGCCACCGTGAACGGCGCCGTGCGGCATTCCGTTAACGTTACCGCTAAACGTGTAAAAAGGAATCGGACCAGGGATTGCCGAAGCCAGGCTCACAGCCGATGCCGAAAGCTGTCCCGTTCCATTATTGATGTTCGGGTTACGGTTTGGCGTGAACAATGGATTTGTCGCATTCGCCGGAGTTCGGAAGGCGGCCGGCAGAAAGCGAGCGTTTGGATCAGCGCTGTCGCTGTAATTCCAATAGGGCAATCCTAGACTCGGCATACCGGAGGCCTTCCGTAGAATCCTTTCAAAAAAGCAAATCTCCATCCGGTGCCAGGAAAAGAAATGGGTGATGTTGTGTTGGCAAGTGTTCCAGGCGGTTTGAACCGGCGTAGTAAGAGTTCCGTGAATGGCGGCTTGATAGGTCCAACCGGTAGGGTCGTTTGGGTTAGCTAGCGACCGCGCTTTCATAACCGCCACGCCATTCTTAAAAGCTGTTAGTTCGGCCGCCGTGAGATTCTTGAAATTGTTTCTGACAATTGCACCGGCATCTCGGCACCGCCTCCGAAAAATAAAATCCCTGGTCTGCGCGCTGAGGGACGGTTGGAGTAACAACAGACCGCCAGCAACACCAGCGCTTTTGATGAAGTCACGTCGTGAGAAATCTGAGTTTTTCATTGTGTCCTCCGGGATTGGTGGGATGCTATGTACGTTGTCTCTCTCGCCGCATCCATTTCGAGCGAAAGAGCCTAACGAAGAGGTTAAGCACCAGAGCTAGCTTGTTCGAGATTGGTGAAGGAGGCGAAAACACCATGTTAACCGGAGTGAGACTTCGAGGCCTTGTGAGTCGGAGTCTCTCGGCGGCAACTCCGCGACGGCTCGTATTTTCAGCCTGCGGCTGGCGCAGCATATCTCCGAGGTAACCACACGTCAATAGTTAGCGAAACCCCGGGATCGTAAATACAAAAAAGAGCTAGCGGCGATAGCGGATGCGACAATAAGAGCGCATTGCTTCCGCTGAGGGCCCCTTCCCGGGCTG
>JANMKA010000189.1:0-15182 GCA_031371765.1 Blastocatellia bacterium | reverse complement strand
AGTCTCACTCGTGATGCGGCAATAGCGATCGCTGTGATAGAGCGTGACCTTCTCTCCCGGCAGCAGCGTCTGGGTAAAGAGCAGTGGCCCATGCTGTTTGCCGAGCAGGCAGAACTTGTGTTCATAGGTAATACGAAATTCCATGTACTGCCTGGCAGGCACAAAGGTGGTGTTCGGGTTTTCTCTGCCGAGAGGCACGCGGAAAAACCGAGTCTCGTACCAATACAGGCAATTGTCATCCGTGCGCCACGGCGGATCGCAGGGACTAACACAGCAGGCTTCCGGCTCCGGCAACTCGACGCAACAAGGACCGGCATCCTTGCAAGCTTCGCCGGCAGAACACGCCACGAGCAAAGCACGTTCGGCGTTAATGCGGCCATAGCCAACCTCGTTGGTCCAGGTGCCGAATGGTTTCCCAGTTGTGGGCCCATAAACGTAGGCGCCGGCGTTTATCTTGTCCGTGGTTTCCGAAATAATTTTTCGCACTTCAAGATTCGTCAACGCCGGATTGACGCTCATGATCAAGCCGCCAAGTGCGGCAACATGAGGCGTTGCTGACGACGTGCCGTTGAAGCGCTGGGTGTAATCAGTCGGTGTGTAACCGGCGCCTCCCAGACGGTCGGTGGTGGGAATTTCCAGACACGGCGCCACGACGTCGCAGTCCGGACCAAAACAAGCACCCCAAAAACCCTCGATTGAGGTGTCGCCCACGGCCTTGCGCACGTCGGCTCGATTGGAACCACCCACGCCGAGTGTCGTCGGATCAGTCGCAGGAAAGCGTGAGACGTTTTGGTTTTCGTTTCCCGTGGCGGCGACGAGCAGCACGTTCTTGCTCTGGCAATATTGCAGTGCCGCTTCGATGATCGAAAAGTCCCAAATCATCCATGACGGATAAACTCCAAAGCTCATGCTCACCACGCGCGCGCCGTTGTCGGCTGCGAAGTACAGTCCTTCGGCGACTTCCGTGTCGGCAAAATTTGTCGCAATTGCCATGATGCGACATTTGCCCGCCAGGCCGGTGACGCCCATCGAGTTTGAAATGTGACTACCGATGATTCCGGCGCAGGCGGTGCCATGGTTACCCACCGGACCACCATTGTTGGTGTGGGTAATGGTGCTGTAAGAGATGGGCCACATGTTTAGATCGGGATGACCCAGCTCAACGCCTTGATCGAGAACGGCAACGACAACGTTTGGATCACCTTCACTGATGGGCCAGGCGCGCGGTGCGTTGATCCGCTGCAGGCCCCATTGGTTGGGATAGAAGGTGTCGTTTGGTATCAGGTCTGCGGTTGCCGGCGAACACTTTCCGCGTTTACCGCCATGAGCGGCTGAATCGCCACAGCAGGAGCAAAGCGGCGAGATGTAGGGGATGTTTTCGAACTTTATTCCCGCCGCTGCTTCCGCCCCGGCCTTTTCCTTAATGCGTTCGGCAACTTCAATCGCGTTGCCGTTGGGGAGATTAATCACCGTATGGGTTTTCAAGAGATTGCTTCGTTTTTGATCTACAGACGCAGCGTCATCGATCTCTCTAATGTCTCCGATAGCTGCAACCAGCGCGGGGCTCAGCAGAAGAACCGTAGGATTGATCGCAAAGTACGACTGCGGGCCGGGGTCCGCATTGACCGCACGGTAGACGGGACCGACCCATTCTACGTTTTCGTCGGCGGTGAGTTTGGTTAGGGCCGCATCTGAAAAGGATTTTCCCGAAACCCAGGAGAGGGTTTCGCTCTGATTGACGTTGACCGGCCGCGGGTCGGGCGTGCCGTCTTTAGGGCTGTCTTTGGGTGTTTCAGCGGCCAAGGTTAGCGAGTTACTGGACATTAATGTCCGTGTTTCTTCCGGGCTGAGTTGACGTGCCCATCTTACGGCGACGATGCCGGGCACAAGCTCAGAGGGCCCGAACGAGGGATGATCTAACGTTTTCTGTGGGGACATGGATTTTACCTCCGTGAGAAGTTTTCGTTTGAGGTGTGGTTGCGAGGAACCGCACGAAAACGATGAGAGTGCGAGGAAACAAGCGGACTCTACGCTTCAGGAAGATGGTTGTCAACGAATCTGCTACGGCCCACTTGTTACTGGACCTCAGCCGTCTCACGACACGGAAGGCGGCACAGCTACTTCTGTTAAGCGGGTTCCAACTATGAGAGTTTAGCCGCGTTTCTTTTCGGGCTTAGGAAGAAAGCCGCGGTGTTGTTGCGGGTCTTTGGCAGAACCGGGACGTTGTTGCGGAAGCGCTTGCGCGCGCTCCTGCTTGTCCTTAGCGATGGTTTCTTTCAATCGTTTTTTTGCGCGTTTGTTCATGGTAAGACTAGTCAACTGTAAACCGTGAACTGGAAACAGTAAAACGCGAACGGAGGTTCAAGACTTTACTATTCACAGTTCCCTCTTTCCGTTCCCTGTTCTCTGTTTCCTGTTCCCGGTTTTCTGTTTCCTGTTTACGAAATTACGTGCTTCACAACGTTCTTAGTCGCCTTCTTGGTGCCGCGGCCAAAGTGCCTGGCGGAACGACCAGTGTGTCTGCCGAAATGTTTGCCGGCGCGTACCACCCGTCCGTGTTTCATATCGTGGCCGGCAGTTGTGCCCGCGCGTTTGACTTCGCTGCCGCTGTTCTTCATTTCACCTTTGGCAGTGTTGTTGTTTTCCTGCGCGCTCGCTGACACAAGCGTGAACGACAAGATTAATCCTAAAGACACTACGGTTAAAGATTGCTTAAGTTTCTGCTTCATGTTGACTCCTGGTTCGGTTCGGTTAAATACAGATAGCCCCCGGACAATTCCGGAGAATTAACATACTCAGGGGAAAAACAACTTAGGGGGATAAATTGGTTGGGAGGATTATAGCGCGTGCAGCCGGGAACCGGGAATCGGGAACCGAGAATAGCAAACAGTGACTGGAAACTGTGAACTGGAAACGGTGAACTGGAAACGGGAAACAGTGAACAGGAGACGGTCAACGGGAATTATGCCGAGGACAATTCAAGGTTTACCGGCAACGGCTTAGAGTTTCCTGATTACTGTTCACCGTTACGGTTCACAGTTTACTGTTCACCGTTCACTGTTCACCGTTTACTGTTCACCGTTTACTGTTCACTGTTCACTGTTTGCTATTCACTGTTTGCTCTTCCCGGTTCCCGGTTCCCGGTTAACGGTTCCCTGTTAACGGTTCCCGGTCCCGCGCGCTGAGCGCTTCGATCGCGCCTTCGTGCATTCGCTCAGGGCGAACGTAGCGCCAGTGCTTCTCGAATTCTTCGTCGCCAAGAGTGGGATTGGCTGTTCGTTCTTTGTCCTTTAACCAATTCTCCACCCACTGGCGAAGTTCCGGATCATTGTTAAGGGCCGTTCGCGCGGCGTGCATGTTCATGGAAAGAAGCATACAGCAAACAGCCGCACGGAACCCGGGAACCGGGAACAGTGAACCGTTAACCGGGAACAGTAAACCGGGAACAGTAAACCGGAAACTGTGAACAGAGAATGCTGTTTTACTGTTTGCTGTTTGCTGTTTGCTGCTAACTGTTTGCTGTTTACTGTTTGAGCGTTATCTCGCGCAGAAAGCGAGTGCGGATAAAGTCGCGCAAGGGAAAGCGCGTCGTATCAAGCTTGGTGTCCCGCTTGTCCTTATTTCGTTCGCCGGAGATTTCCTCTGCGAACTTTTGTAACTGGTCCTCAGTAGTCTGGTTATAGTTCAGCCGGCCAAAGTCGGAATAGAGATAAGCAATGGCGACGTCCCAGTCGTCAGGCCCGCTTATGGCAGGATTGACGAGTATCTTGCTGTCAACAATGATTCCTGCCTGTTTTTGTTTGGCGACGTTCTTCGCATAGTTTGCCCGCAGGAACTTCATGTAATCGTCAAACTTGCCGGGCTTGGTGCGGTAATAGCTGATGACCCACACCGGGCCTTCAGTGTAGTTTTCCTGGGCCTGGGCTTGCTGCACAAAACCTAATGAACAGCAGATTAGGATTGCGAGCATAGTTAGTTTTTTCATTGGGAGACTCCCTCATTAAGGTGGAATAGCAAGGGGCTTTTATTTCATTGGACCCGAGGTTGTCAATGAAAAGTCGGAAACCGGAGTCGCAAGCGAAAATTAGTAAGAACCGCCCCACTCACTGGCCACTGTCGCGGCCTACTTCACCATATGGTTGCAATTAAATAGGATGGTGAGAATTTAGACGTCGATGAAATGGTCCTTTTGCGCATTTAGGCAGCGAGCGCGCTCCAATCGTGGCACCTAACGCGCGAAATGCGTCAACCAGCCTGCGAACGCCAGCCACGCGTGTGTGCCGGCGAGCATTAATCGCAACGGTTGCGAAGCAATGATCAATAAGGCGCCCAGCGCCGTGGCGCGATGTACGCGTTTCAAAGTAATTAGATCATAGAGGACACAGGCGACCACAAATAAATCTGTTATGCCAAAGAACGCTGGCGGACCTGCCTGCATAATGGAAAAAGGCAAGCGCGCGATCGCGGCTGCCAAAATGGAAATGGTTGCGAGCAGCATCAGCCTTTTGTGCACGTCGGGCCGGCGCCGGTAATAGAAGCCGGCGCTGACTAATATTGCGAACACCAACATGTCGCCGAGGGGAATGACCAGGAAGGACAGCGGCGATACGCCTGGTACCGGAGTCGCACCCTGGCTTGCCCTGATGACAGCGGTGGTGGGGCCGATCACAATCATCAGTGCCGCGATAACTCCGCCGAGAATTCCCAGCCGGCGATGAATATCGGTGCGATGCGCGGCGACGAGCGTGGTCTGGGTCAGGAAAAGCGCAAGCCACGAGGTGAAAACGATTCCGTGCAAATGAAGCAACGGCATCAGAGGCGCAGTGTTGAAATACGGCCGCAGGTAGTAAGTGCGCGAGAAGCCGGCGAAGACCGTGATTACGACCGCGACCGACATGGAAATGTAGAACCAACGCTCTCGTCTTCTGCGATTGATTGCGGGGGTCGATTGCATGCGTGGTTGTCCCTGGGAGCTAATCGTTAGAACTTAGGATTACTAATCGAAGCGCCTTTATTAGCATGGCTGGCCGCGTCTTGCCAAGATCTTTTGACTTCGTCGCCAGCCGTCAATCGACTCGGAAGTTAACGATGCCAATCATAAGCCCAACCCGCTGATTTTGCAGGCTGTTTACTGTTTACTGTTTGCTCGACGATCAGCGCCAGTCGCCGACGAGCACGAACGGCGCCCAATAGAATGGCGCGCTGTATTTCTTGCCTGAGATCATGGCGAGCTGTGCTTCGCGCATGGCAGTTGCCGGTGAGGCAGTTTTCGACGCCAGCAATCTCTTGTAAAAGTCAGTCATCAAATCCGCGGTCGACTTGTCAGCGACGGACCACAGACTGACGCCGACAGTTGGCGCCCCGGCGTATATGAACGCGCGTGTCAGGCCCATCACGCCTTCGCCGCGCTTCTCTTTTCCCAATCCGGTTTCACAGGCAGAAAGCATCACCAGCGGCGAACCCAGTTTCAGATTAAAGACTTCGTCAGTCCGCAAAAAACCATCTTCGGTTTTGTTGCCAACCAGCGACAGGACCAGGCCGGTGAACTGCGGCCGCTCAGCATTCAACAAGCCGTGGGTGGCAACATGCACGATGCGATACTTGCTGATGTCGCGCGCGTCGACGTTGTCTTCGCTGGCATCGAGGTCCAGCCAGACATCGGCCTGCGTTCCTGACGCTTTGGCGAGTTTCACAATCTGCTCAGCTTCTAAGCGCGTGCCGGCGAGTCGCGCCAGCGGCAACCCTTCCATTTTGGTTGACTCGGCGGACTTCGCGGCGTCGGCGCCGGCAACATCCGCAAGCGCGCTTTGAATTCCCAGGCCACGCGTTTCTGCGTTTGGCGACGAGACTGCGGTGCGCGCGCGTGTGTCTTTGGAATTGAAAACCGGATCGGCAACTATCAGCATCGCGCTGCCGCTGCGGTTGGCTTCCTGTTGTCTGATGGCGCCGACGACGGACGCCGACGGCGCGTAGATGATCTCGTTGGTCTTAACCAGATAGGGCAGCGACGAATAATCCGCGCTGGGAGCCGAGGTCACTAACGCTTCAAAAGGAACGTAATTCAGCGCGCCATCAGCAACTATCAACAGGCGCTTGTCGGCGATCGCGCCCACAGCAGGTTCGAGCGCAGCCTTATAAAGCGCGTTTGAAGCAGTAACAAACGCTGCGGCGTCTTCGGCAAATGGCGTGGCGCTGACGCCGAGTCCGCGCTGTGAATCAGCCATCACGTCGATACCGACAATGCGGCGCTGCAGCTTGCTGGGAATTAATTGCGCGCGGAGATCGGTGGCGAGTCTCTCAACCACGGGCCGCGCCGGAAGTTTGAAGAGGCTGACGCCCGACTTGCCGATGGCCCAAAGATAAGAAGCGTCGCTTTGCAAACTGTATTCAAGCAAGACCGTCTGATCATCGAGCACACGTTGCTGGACATCGGCGAGCGAGAGCGGCTGGCCGCCAGTCAGGCTGGCATAGCGCGGGCTTGCAGTTCTAATCTGGTTTTCAATATCGTCAAACTCGGTTTGCAGTTTCTCCAATTCCGCTTCCAGCTCTGATGGTTTTTTCTTTTGCTGGTCCGGATTCAGGTTTACTCCTAAAAGGTCTTCCGCGATCTCCTGCTGACGATCGAGATTCTCCTGTTTGCGTTTCAATAAATCGGCGGGGATGCCTTCGGTGATGGTAGTTCCGGTTTCACTTAACAGGTCGAGCAGCGAACGCGCGCGCGACTGCTCGGAAACCTTGAATGCTTCGGCGGCATAATCAAGCGCTTTGCCGGAAAGCGGACCGCTGCCGGCGGGCGCTGTCAACAGCGACAGTTCGGCCAAGTCAGTGGTTGTCTCGTCAAAAACATCTTTGGTGGTGGCCAGAAAAGTGGTGCGCGCTTCATCGGCGCGCAGGCTGCCCGAACGCAAGGTTTCAATTGTCTGGAGAGCGTCGCGGTAATTTTTCAGCGCCGATTCGCGCAATGCCAGGGATTTCTTCGCGTCAGTTTCCTGCGCTCCCTGCAGCCACAAACTCTTGCCCAGGCCGCGCTGCGCGGGCCAAATCAGATCGATGCGCTTGTCATCCTGTGCGCCCTTGATTGCATCCGAATAGCTTTTGGCGGCGTCCTTTGTGCGCCCTTGACGTAAAGCAACGTCACCCAAACTAGTGCGCGCGGCCGCACGAAAGCGGCGCGTCTGGCCCAGCTTGGTAATGCCGCCCAGGCTGCTGCCCGCGGCGTCCAGCGCGTTCTGAAAATGCTTCTTCGCAGACTCCAGATCGTTTTGCGCAAAGGCCACTCGGCCCATGCCCAGCTCGTAGCTGGAGTAAACAATTGAAATGCGATACTCGTCGAGTTCCTTCTTCGCTTCCAAGGCGACCGTAACTGCGCTGACGGGCGCTTCGACTGAAACGTGGCCGGTTGATGCCGCGCCCACGATCGCGCCGAATCCACCAAAACGGCGGCTCACTTTTGACGCAGTGCCTTCCGGCTTCTTCACCTGCATCTGTCCGAAGGCTGAACTGGCGTCAGCCAAGCGGCCCAGGCGAAAGTTAACGTCGCCGATCTTTGCCAGCATCAGGTTGGCGTTGAATTTATCGTCGGCAATGCTCGCATTGGCCAAACGACTGTCCACCAGGCTTGCCGCGGCTGTAGTCTGCTCGTTTTTTTTATCCGCGCCGACAAAGCCATCGAGGGCCTGTTTGTAATGATCCAACGCGACGTTGTATTCACCCTGTCGCAAATACAGATCGCCGAGTTCATTCTCGGTCGCCGCAATGCCGTGGTTGTTCTTGGCGGCGGTATATAGATTGAGCGCCTTTTGTAGTTGCGAGAGAGCCTGGTCGCTCTTCCCGCGCTTTAAGAGGCGGCGTCCTTCCTGTAAAGCAGTTCCGGCTTGATCAGCTTGCGGCAAATCCACGGCGGCCGTGGCCGGTCGCGCCGCAAGGAAACCAAAACCGAGTAAGAGACTCGCGCTCAGGAAAACGATAGACAACTTCTTCAGCGGTGAATTCACTTTGACTCCTTCTGCCTTGCTCACTGCGGTTCCGCTTCCTCTGAATCTGAATCAAGTAGGCTGATGGCACTGTGCACCAGATCTACCGTGGTAACGAGAATTGTCTTGCTGCTGGAAGCGGTCAACATGATCAACGATGGTTCCGGGTCGTCCCGGTTAAGGCCGATGCCGCGAGTGGCGGCTCTAACTTCCTTCGAAGTTTGAGATGACCCAATGCCGGTCGCTTTTGCACTCTGCGCCGCCCCGTTTTCCTCGCTTTGAATTTGCGCCCAGAGTTCTGCGCTGGGATGCCAGGGACATTTACTGGCGTTCTCACGACAGAAACTAATTAGATCGTCTTCGATGGGAGCGCCAGCGAGCGGTTCGCGTGTGAATACAAAATAAAGCCTCTCGGCGCCCGGGTGCTCATCGAAAGTTAACCAACGCAGTCTTTCTTCGGCGCCCACGCTGGAAGGAATTTCAAAAGGCACGTGGGCTTGAATGTAATTGCCGGCTTCATCAAGTTCCTGGTCCGGATAAATCATTACGGGCGGGCCGCCGTCGGTGGTATTGAATATGTATAAATAGCCGTCTGCATTAGTCTCAAGCAAAAACCTGACGTGATCGCCTTTGCGAAATGCGTGCGCCGGATCGATCCGTACCGCCAAACCATTAGAGTCCCGCATAAAAAGCGTCAGCCCCAAACCCAGGCGCGGCAGCACTTTTTTTGGCGTGCTGGGAGTTGGAGCACTGCCGCTGACCGGTCCTGGCGTCGCACTGGGCGCTGGTTTCGGCCGCCGGTGAGTCCGCTTTGCCGGCGGGTCATTTCCTTTGTCAGTTGCCTTAGGCCGGGTGGTGAGAAAGGCGCCGCGCACGTCCTCATCCTGTTGCGCCACCACAGGCAGCACATTTAACGCAAAAAACAGAAGTAGCAGACCAAGAAACAGCGGCTTGCTTGTCATCGCAGAAACATCTCCTCAAAACAAAATAGGGCTGGCAAGTTCTATTTGTGATCAATTCTGACTTGAAAAATGACCGGTCCTGAATTCTTCGCAGCCGGCACTCTCAAAGCGACATACGGTGCGGCCGCCTCTTTATTATTGAGCTCGGTCACTGGCGCGCTCGTTCCGTGCTGGGTCAAAAAATCGCGCAACTCAGTTTGTTCAGAATCGGCCAACGGTTTGCCCGTTGCCTGCTGAGTCAAAAACGCCGGCGTGCTGAGCCGTTCGCTGGAAAAAACGATGGTGTAGTTTTCGCTGCCCGGCTTCTTATCCAACTCCAGCCAATGCTCTAGCCCGCTGGGAAAACTAAAATCACCGCCCTTAACCACCTGGTTGTTATCCAGTCCCGAAATCGACGCAGGCTTTTCGGTTAGAAACGCAGTCGGCTGATTTTGTTCGCCTGGTCCAATAACATAAACGTAGCCATTCTCAGAAAATGCAAAATGAAACTTAACTGCCTGGCCAGACTTTAGCGGGACAGGACCGGCAACTCGCACGGGCTCGGCAGCCGGTTCGTTCGGCAAAGTCTCGAGCCAGTAACGACCGAATTCGCTGGTTGCTACGGCTGGTTCAGTTGCCGTTGTCGTTTTCTTTCCCGTCGCGTTTTCACTAACAGGCTTGTTCTTGAACCAACTGAAAGCAAAAATTCCGCCAACGCCAACTACAGCAAGAACGACCAGCAGAAAAAGCGCGCCGGCAATCAATAATCCTTTTCCGCCTCGCTTTGGCTGGGCCAACGGAATTTCCATCGCCGATTGCCGGCGGGGCACAGTCACACTCGAACCCAGGTCCATCTCGGCCGCGCCAGGCTGTGCCGGCCGAGGGACCACGACTGGTTCGGCTTGGGCGGCTGCGGCCGGGCGAGGCGGACTGGGCGGACTGGGCCGACTGGTAGGGGGCGCGTCAACCGTAACAATCGTCGCCGCGTTCACATCTGATTTTGTACTGACCGCGCCCGGTATGCCGTGCGTGTGTAAAGTGGAACCTTCGACGTGGGGGATGTCGGGAACCGTGCGGTCAACTGGAACCTGCGGCGCGGTGGCCAACGCTGCACGCAACTCAGCCGCAAGCTCGCCCGCAGTCGGCTGCCGGTCGACACGGTCCTTGGCAATGGCGCGCGCAATGGCATCGCTAAAAGCGCGCGGCACTCCAGGAGCCTTTTCAATCAGTGGCGGCGGCGTCACGGAAACGTGATCGCGTCGCAATTCGTGCAACGTCGCCGCCGAGTACGGGCGGCGGCCAATGATCATTTCGTAAACGACTAAACCCAAACTGTAAATGTCGGCACGGCCGTCAATCTCGAGGTTGCCATCGCGCGACAGTTCGCCCCACTGCTCCGGCGACATGTAATAAGGGGTGCCAAGCACTTGCCCGGCCATCGTCAATTCAGTAGTGCCACTGCTTTCGACGCCGGCAATCTCGCGCATCTTGGCGATGCCCAGGTCAAGCAACTTAATGGTGGGCTCGCCACCAGTGGTTGCTTTCCCAATCATGATGTTTTCCGGTTTCAGATCGCGATGGACCACACCCATCGCATGCGCTGTATTCAGGACGCTCATGATGGGCTCGAGAATTTCAAACGCCTCTGCTGCAGTAGACTTGCCGCGCTGTTTTATTTCGGCGTCGAGCGTGTGACCCTCGACGTATTCCATCACCATGTAGATGTTGCCGTCGGCCGCCGTTCTCAAATCGTAAACAGTGACCGCGTTGGCGTGACGAAAGCGCCGCGCGGCCTGGCCTTCGCGGCGAAAGCGGCGCAACCACTCGGCGTTGGTCCTGACTTCCGCGGGTAGAATTTTTATCGCGACACGATCGCCCAACAAGATATGCCGCGCCAGGTAGACGGCGCCCATTCCGCCCTTGCCCAGCAGCGTTTCAATCTTGTACTGACCGTCGAGGACGGTGCCGACGATGGATGACGGATCGTCTTCCAACACCTCGCCGTCAGTCGGACAGAAACTGACGCCGTCTTCGTATTTTGCTTTGCAGATGGTGCAGTACTTCATGCGGGCTTAACTTGGAGCAAACTAAAGCGATCGTCAGGTTTGCAGGCGAGTAGTCTAACATACGGTCCTTCCGGGACAGTCACCGGTGTGGTAAGCGGTATTAATGCAGTTTGATTTCAGGCGATTGAGTGTGATGAGGCCAATTCCGTCCGCCGTAGTGGATGGTTTCCGACATTGCCAATTTTCGATTGCCGATTGCCGAGTAGACCGAGTCGCTAGATACCAATCGCAATCGACAATATGCATCCATCCGCTACCGCGGACGGTACTGACCTCGTTGTCACTGCGAGCCGTTTATTTCAAACTGCGTTACTACAGGCCACGCATCGCGAATCCTTTAGCTTGCGCAATGAAGGGTCTTATTTGTAAATCCGGATGGCATACTCAGCGACCATGCGGTCGCTGTTGAACTCCGGCCCAAGCGTGGTGATCGAGCGTTTCATCATCCAAAGCCACTTGCGCGGCAGGCCTTCGCCGTCGCGATCATAAAAAAGAGGAGCAACTTCCTGCTCGAGCGTGCGATACAGCGATTCGGCATCACTCGCGTCGACGTCGTCGGACAATTCGACGCCGTTGCCAATCGCAAATCCATTCGTGCCGTCGTAACCTTCCAACCACCAGCCGTCGAGCACCGAAAGATTCAAGCCGCCGTTCATGGCAACTTTCTCGCCGCTGGTTCCCGACGCTTCAAGCGGCCGACGAGGAACGTTCAACCAAACATCGACCGACTGAACTAACTGGCGCGCGATTTCCTGATCATAGTCGTCAATAAAAACGGCGCGGTCTTTCAGCCGCTCGTCATGCTTCCAACGGGCGACTTCCTGCAGAATCACTTTCGCTTCGGAGTCCTGTGGATGCGCCTTGCCGGCAAATACGAATTGAACCGGACGTTCATCGTTATCGATAAGTTTCAGCAATCGTTCGGTGTCCCTCAACAACAGACTCCAGCGCTTGTAACCAGCTACGCGGCGCGCAAATCCAATCGTTAGCGCGTTGGGATCAAACATGGTGCGTGCGGCTTCGGCATACTCGATCGTCTCGCCCCGATTAACGCGCGCCTGAAACGAACGCTCGCGAACAAATGCAACCAGCCGCTGTTTCAGCAGCGAGTGCGCGGCCCACAACTCTTCATCCGACAGACGCGCAATGCCCTGTTCCCAATCCGCCCGATGCCATAATTTGTTGGCCCAATCCTGACCAACGTGTTTTTCGTAAAGCGCGCGAAGCGTCGGCGCCACCCAGGTCGGCGCATGCACACCATTCGTGACATGCGTAATGGGAACTTCGTCGACAGTTTTCTCCGGCCAGAGTTTTTGCCAAAGCGCGCGTGAAACCTGCGCATGCTTGCGACTGACACCGTTTGTCGAACGGCACATCCGCAGCGCCAGCGGTGTCAGACCAAAAGGTTCGCTTTTACTTTTCGCTTCGGTACGGCCCAGACCGAGGAACTCTTCGTGGGTTAGTCCTAACTGTTGTTCATAGCCAGATCCAAACGAACTCTCAATTAAGTCAACCGAAAACTCGTCATTGCCTGCAGCAACCGGCGTATGCGTGGTGAAAACGCAGCGCTCGCGCACCAGGGGCATCGCTGCGGCGAAACTTAATCCGTGCGAATGCATCGTCTCGCGCGCCAATTCCAATGTGAGAAAAGCAGAATGCCCCTCGTTAAGATGATAGACATGCGGCTCGATGTTGAGCCGCCGCAATAAACGCACACCGCCGATGCCGAGTAACATCTCCTGGACAATCCGCGTCTCCCGATCGCCGCCGTACAAGTGGCCCGTCACCCAACGATCCGTTTCAGCATTCTCGGCGATGTTGGTATCCAGCAAGTACAAGGGGACGCGACCGACATCGGCGCGCCAAACCTGCGCACGCACTGCACGCTCGCGAATCAACACTTCAATCAATAGAGGCGAACCGTCTTCACCTTTGACCGGGTGCAGCGGCAACGTTTCGGGATCAGTTTCCCGGTACGTTTCCTCTTGCCAACCTTCGCGATTCAAGCGCTGGCGAAAATATCCCTGGTGATAGAGCAAGCCAACCGCCACCAAAGGCAGACGCAGATCGCTGGCGGACTTCAAATGATCTCCGGCAAGGATGCCGAGGCCACCCGAATAAAGCGGCAGCGAATTGTGAACGCCAAACTCAGCGCAAAAGTAGGCAACTGGATGCGCGGGCGTAATGATCGGCGTGTCTCCGGCATTGGACCAGTTCTGGCCCAGGCCCGGGGTCCCCAGCGGGGCAGCCCCGGTGGGGTGGAGACCCATGTATTCCGCGAAATCGTGCGCCAGCTTGTTTACCCGTTCGCAGTAGGCGGGGTCGTTGGCCATCTCGGCGAAGCGGTATTCCGAGACGCGCGACAACAGCAGACGTGGGTTGTGTTCACACTCTTCCCAAATTGCAGGCGCGAGTTCGCGAAAGCAACCCGCGCCGTCGCGCGACCAGCTCCACCAGTAATTCCAGGCGATGCGCTCAAGTGGAGCGAGCGGGGCGGGTAAGGTTGAAGTTGCGTTTGTGTTGTTCGTGCTCAATTGTTCGCTGGTTTCAATCATTAGTAATAGTCAGAGAATGAAGTCCGCGCACACAGTCCAAAACAAAGCGGCTCTTATAACACAGTTCGCCGCTCAGACGAATTTGTGGTGTTGCAGAAAGCTTTCCGCATCCTGACGTCGGAAGAACACAAGTCGTATTTGTTGCAGAGTTGAATCTTCGGCGAGGAATTTCGTTATGGCGGTCGAGGAAACTTGCGCCGCTTCATCGAGTGGATAGCCGTACACGCCGGTTGAGATAGCCGGAAAGGCAATAGACTTGAGGTTGTTCTGTACCGCCAGCGATAAGGAGTTTCGATAACACGCCGCCAAAAGTTCTGCTTCCTGGCCCCGCTGCTGTCCGTAGATTGGTCCAACAGTGTGAATCACATGTCGCGCCGGCAGTTCGCCCGCAGTAGTGATTACAGCCTCCCCGGTAGGCAAACCCTGCGGATAGTGAGTGCGGCGTATTTCGCGACAGGCTGCGATGATTGCCGGACCGCCCGCGCGATGTATCGCGCCATCAACTCCCCCGCCACCCAGCAGTGTGGAGTTCGCAGCATTGACGATCGCGTCAACCCGTTGCTCGGTGAGATCACCAATAACGATGACCACGCGTTCAGCGACAAAGGTTTGTTCAAATTGAGCGCTCAAGTTTTGCGTTGGTAATCCCGGCGAACTGCTACTTACAGGCTGGACTCTAATGCTTCATCGCGGGGCTCAATTTTAATCTCATCAAACATGTCCTGACGCTTTAGTGCTTCGGCAACGCCCTTTGCTTTAAGTTCGCTCAAGGGATGTTCGGGATCGGCACTCGCAATCTCAAACACACGCTCGTCGAGCATGACGACACCCAAAGAGCCAAGCGTGACGCCCGGCGTAATCAGGATCTCTTTCATGTTGTGGATCTTGAAGTGACCGGTTTGTTCGACCCAATCTTCAATGAAAGGATCGCGCAGGGCATGTTCGGCTTCGGATTCCGAAAGGTAAGCGCCCTCGACGATTAAACAATATTCGCGCACGCTGCTAGCAATTATGAACTGTGGTCGGCCGGTGAATCACCAGTCACCGTTGCGGTAGTGAAAACTATCAGGCGATTTCGCAAGCAACTTTATCACTGCCATTCTGAACAATCCAAGAAAAATTTGTGGCGAATACGACTCAGCCTGCGGAGCAGGATGGAAGTCATTATGAGCACTCTATTTTTTGATAGTTTTTGACGCGAGTTTCGCTCAACAGGACAGCCAAACAAGCGGAGGCAGCCTCGCTTGCCTTTAACCTTCGCGCTCGGATAAATTACTTCCAATCCGGAAAATGATAGGACAGGCATTCCGGCCTGTCACCGCTTCAATCAGAACAGATTGTCATTGCGTAACTCGAGACAGTCAGGAATATCTATCCCACGTTTGCTCCTCCGAAAGGATTGTTTTTATGAAAGCCTACGCCACGGAACTTATTCGCAACCTTGCGGTCATCGGACACGGCGACGCAGGGAAGACGCAACTGATTAGTTCGCTTCTCTATGTCGCCGGAGCCACACCACGCTGGGGTAAGGTCGAAGATGGAACCACTGTTACCGATCACGAAGAAGATTCCATCGCCCGCAAGATCACTCTAAATACCGCACTCGCCCACTTGGAACATCGCGATAACAAAGTAAATTTTATCGAC